>JAFZDL010000105.1 GCA_017561205.1 Oscillospiraceae bacterium
ATCACTCTTGCGCCCTTGGGCAGCAGGATGGGCAGGCCCTGGCCAATCTCTTCCACAGTTGTGAAGAACTCCAGCTCACGGCCCAGCTTGTTGTGGTCACGCTTCAGCGCCTCTTCCTGGGCAGCCAGGTAAGCATCCAGCTCGTCCTTGGTGGGGAAACCGATGCCGTAGATTCTCTGCAGCATCTTGCGGTTGGAGTCACCCCGCCAGTAAGCGCCGCAGGACTTGGTCAGCTTAAAGCCGTTGTGGCGCAGGCGTCCGGTGTGATCCAGGTGAGGACCGGCGCACAGGTCGGTGAACTCGCCCTGGGTGTAGAAAGAGATCACAGCATCCTCGGGCAGATCTTCAATCAGTTCTACTTTGTAAGGCTCCTGCATAGACTCCATGTAGGCAATGGCTTCAGCCCGGGGCTTTTCGGTGCGCTCCAGGCGGATACGCTCCTTGATGATCTTCTTCATCTCCGCCTCGATTTGGCTAAGATGGTCGGGGGTGAAGGAGAAGGGGGCATCAAAGTCATAGTACCAGCCCTCATCAATGGCGGGGCCGATGGCCAGCTTTACTTCCGGCCACAAGCGCTTGACGGCCTGGGCCATCACATGGGAACTGGTATGCCAGAAGGTTTTCCGGTATTCGGGGTTTTCAAAAGTGTACAGATTTTCTTCGCTCATTTTGTTTTCCTCCTTTTTTTATGGGCGTCTCTAAAAACTACCCTTTTGCGATTTGGTCGCATCTTTTCCCCCAACTCTTCACAGCGAAAAGCCCCCAATACACAAAGTATTCCGAGCTTTCCGCTGCTTGATTTGGCGTAAAATCTGCAGTCCTAATCATCAAAAAGCAGTTTGTAGAGATCGCCTGTGGGGAAGGTAAAAAAATACTCCCATCCCCTGAAAGATCAGGGGTGGGATACAAAGTATTCCACGGTTCCACCCTGGTTGCAAGTTGCCTTGCCACTCATTGGCACTATAACGGGTGCTCCCGTCCAGCCATTTCCGACCGGCAGCTCAGAAGTGGTATCGCACCGAACAGCAACAAGACCCTTTCACCGAACAGGTCTCTCTCTGGGAAGCCAATGCAGGCGCGCGTGTCTTCATCGCAGCTTTTTGACTTAACAACTATACCATATTTATTACAAAATGTCAATCCTCGGGCCAAAGTGGAGGGCTACCGCGTTGTCAAGGGGGTGATTTTTCGCTTTAGTGGAGTAAATTTCCGGAAAAAGTTACAAAATCGGTTTACCATAATTGGGGTTGCGGTTATTTTCAGCACCGGATACACATTTTTCCCTATTTTGTCAAAAATTGACAGTAAACACCAATATCTTGTGTGTAAATTGCATAGATATCGCAAGAAATTGACAAGGAGTTAACATAATATTCTATGCATAAAATCCTAAAATGTTATCGTTTCTCGGCATTTTCTAGAAAAGACTTGACTTTTTCTAATTTTTTGTTATAATACCTTTGCAATCCGATTTCGGATTGTATTTCTTTGTAACTTTTTGATACCGTTTGTAACGATATCCATCACTTCGATTTTTATGAAAGGAGGTCCTTCCCATGCAGTTTCTCGCTCCCTCAATATTTCGCAAAAAGAACCGCTTTATAGCAACAATTGCGATGCTTTTGGTGGCAGCTTGCCTGGTAGGTACCCTTTCCCACACGGCCCAAGCCGAAAATACATTTGTGATTACCGATGGTGAAGCAGTGAAGGTTCACACCACCACTACCACCGACCCTAAGCTGGTCCTTGCGGAAGCAGGCTTCTCCCTGACTGAGAGCGATTCCTACACCACCACAGAAAACGACGGTGTATCTGAGATCAATGTCCAACGGGTGCAGAACATCACAGTGTACAACGGCAACGAGATCTTGACAGCCACCACTTACGGTGATCCCCTGCGTGATCTGCTGGACCGTTTGGGAGTTACAATTGATGAAAATGTTGTCGTTTCCGTTCCTTTGGACACCATTACTTACTCCGGTATGCAGGTTCGCATCGACAGCATCGGTCAGGCCACTGAGCGTTACACCGTAGAAGTCCCCTTTGAGACTGTTTACTGCGATGATCCTTCCCTGCCCCTGGGTGAAGAGAAGGTCTTGGTAACCGGTGTTCCCGGCCAGGCTATTCGCACCTCCTCTGTAACCTATGTAAACGGTGAGGAAAACAGCCGCACTGTCCTGGAAGAGGCCGTCACCACCGAGCCTGTGGATCAGGTGATCGCAGTGGGCACCGGTGAGCAGGTCGGCAAGGTCAGCGATCAGCCCATCATTGGCAACGGTTTTATCGTCCTGCCCTCCGGTGAGGTTTTGAACTACACCCGCACCGAGACGTTTGTGGCTACCGCCTATACCCATTTCGACAGTGGCTGTGACGAGTACACCTCCAACGGCGCTAAGGTTAAGTGGGGTGTTGTCGCTGTTGATCCCAGTGTGATCCCCTACGGCACCCGGATGTTCATTGTTGCCAACGACGGTTCCTATGTCTACGGCCTCAGCACCGCAGAGGACTGCGGCGGCGACATCGTAGATCACCGTTTGGACCTGTATATGCCTACTCTGGAGCAGGCATATGCTTTCGGTGTCCGTAACTGCACCGTGTACTTCCTCGGCGGCGCCGACTGGAAGGATAACGCATAATTTCATTGCAAATCCGCCTTTTTCGTGCTATGATAGCAGGAGAAAGGCGGTTTTTTTATGATCGATGTATGTGATATTCAAATAATGAAGCCATTGCTTGCCGCGCACGGCTTTCATTTTTCAAAAGCAAAAGGTCAGAACTTTCTCATCGCCCGGTGGGTGCCGGAGCGAATCGCAGAGGAAGCCGGGGTGGATAATACCGCCGGTGTGTTGGAAATCGGCCCGGGCATCGGCCCGCTGACCCAGCAGCTGGCCCTGCGGGCAGGAAAAGTCTGCGCCGTGGAGCTGGACAAGCGGTTAGAGCCCATCCTTGCCGCCACTGTGGGCGAATTTTCCAATTTGGAAATCATTTGGGACGATGTGTTGAAACAAAACATCCCCGGGTTGGTTGCTGAGAAATTCCCCGGACTGCGGCCTATGGCCTGCGCCAACCTGCCCTACTACATCACCTCCCCCATTCTGTCCGCTCTATTGGAGGCAGAATGCTTCCAAGCAGTGACGGTTATGGTGCAGAAGGAAGTTGCCCTGCGGATCGCCGCAAAGCCCGGTACAGCGGACTACAGCGCCTTTACGGTGTTCTGTCAGTATTACGCCCAGCCGGAGATTCTCTTTGATGTGCCGGCCCACTGCTTCCTGCCCCAGCCTAAGGTCACTTCCGCGGTGGTAACTCTGAAGACCTACGAGCAATCTCCTTGGGACATTGTCGACAAGGCCATCTTCTTCCGCACCGTCAAAGCCAGCTTTGCCATGCGGCGGAAAAAGCTCCTCAACGGCTTGGCTGCCGGTTTCTCGGAACTGGGTAAAGACGCTTTGGCGGAAATCATTGCCGAATGCGGCTTTGAGGAGAATGTGCGGGGTGAAACTTTGTCCATTGCCCAGTTTGCAAGTTTGTCGAATGCCATTTACAGGAGAAAAGCAAAATGATCGAATTTCTGTTCCTTGATCTGGATGATACCATTTTGGACTTCCACAAGGCAGAGCGGGTAGCCTTGGAGAAAACCCTGCGGTCTTTGGGCTTAGAGCCTACGGATACCGTAATGAGCCGCTACAGCCAAATCAATAAAGAACACTGGGAACGGCTTGAGCGCAAAGAGATCACCCGGGAATTTCTCCTGGTGAGCCGATTTGCCCAGCTGATGGAAGAATTTGGTATTGCAGTATCTGCAGAGCTTTGCGCCCGGACTTACGAAAACAATCTGTCCATCGGTCATTACTTTATGCCCGGCGCCCGGGAGGCCGTGGAGGCCTTAAGCAAGAAATACAAGCTTTACATCACCAGCAACGGCACTTCCAAGATTCAGGCCGGTCGGCTGGAAAGCGCCGCCATCAGCCATTTCTTCCAGGATATTTTCATCTCACAGGATATTGGCATCAACAAGCCGGACAAGGGCTATTTCGACCGGTGTTTTGCCCGGATCCGCGGCTTTGATCCCAACAAGGCTATGATCGTGGGTGACAGCCTGACCTCGGATATTTTAGGCGGCAAGCAGGCAGGTATCGCTACCTGCTGGGTCAATCCCAAGGGCGCGCAACCCCGGGCAGATATCGTCCCCGATTACGAGATCCCCTCCCTTGCGCAATTAGAAGAACTTTTGGAAACCATATAAAAAAGACCGCCCAAGGGCGGTCTTTTTGTTATACTGCAACTTTTCTGCATTTTTTCAGCTTGTACAGTTCCTCGGCGGCCAAGCGGGTCTTTGCTACCACATCTCCGTCTTTGGGGAAGCAGTAATAAAGGGCATCGTGATTGCCAATACAGATCACATCGCCGATCTCATACCAATAGTAATCCGAGTACAGGCTGTAGCAGGCCAGCGGGCCTTGCTCATATTGCAGCTTGCCGTCGCAGCCGGTCAGGCGGAAGCCGTTTTCATCGTGGACAAGCTTTCCTTCGCCTACCATATAGAGTGCCTTGGTATTTACCAAAATGCCGATGTCCACATCTTTTTCCAACCGGTATATACCATCTTCCAGCTCCTTGCGGACCTGTTGCCGCTGCCAGGCATACCAATCGGGAATGTGAGTAAAGGCGGCATCCTCGGCTTGCAGGTAGCCATATTCGTCCAATGTATAGACCTTGCCGCAGTTTTTGCAGGTAAGGGTAATTCCCTCGCCCACGGTCTGACCCTCAGCATGGCAATGGGGACATTTGTACAAAATGCGGTTTAAGCCGTCCGCCCGGAAAGGCTCGTCTACCACGATTTTATTCTCCTGCTGGTAATGGAAATTGTCAAAGGAGAATGCCGCGTCCAGGCGGGCATCCAGCTCCGCCACAGTCAGCTGCTTCAATTCTTCCTTGGTTGCTAAGCAAGTCACATCCGCGCGAACAGTCACTTTCCGTTTTTGCAGGCAGTTGTACAGCGGATCCCGGGCAAAAGCGCCCTGGGTGATCACCGTCACCACCGGCACATTCAGCTTTTTCAGCAGAACGCCCATTTTCCGGGGCAAGGGGGTGGCTGTGCCGTCAAAGGAATAGCTGGCCTCCGGGTACATCAGCACACTGACCTTTTTCTTCTTCAGCAGGTATTCCATATCCCGGATCAGGCTCACATCGCTGACAAATTTCTGGGTGGGAATACAACCCAACAGCCGCATCAGCAGCGTTTTACCTACAAAGCCGTCAGAGGTGCAGACAATGCCGTAACGCTTGGGGAAAAAGATCCGGGAAACGATTTTTAAGTCAATGAAGCTGGAATGGTTCATCAAGATGAGGCAAGGTTCATTCTTGTCGATTTTCTCCATTCCGTGGGTCTTATAGGTGAATTTGGTGGGAAACAGGTCAAAAATCGCCAGCACACGCACCACAAGCTGCAGCAAAAGCAGTGGTTTTAAGGGGTTGCGATGCTTACTGCGGGGTAAGGCCATTACTTTTTCGTAGGGAAGCCGTTTGGTTTTGATTTTCATTGCGGGATACCTACTCTTTCTTTTTTTACCCCATCATTCTACTATATCCGGCAAAAGATAGCAAGCAAAAAAACAGGAGAGGAAAACCTCTCCTGTTTTTTGATTAGCGAACGTATTCGATGACCACACGGCGGTTAGGCTCGGTGCCAATGGAATAGGTGGTGATGCGGTCGGTGTCCTGCAAGGTTGCGTGGATCACGTGACGCTCGTAAGCGTTCATGGGCTCCAGGGTGGTGCGGCGGTGAGCCTTCAGCACCTGCTGAGCCTTCTTATTTGCGTAACGGCGCAGGGAGTCCTCGCGCTTCTGACGGTAGCACTCAGCATCCACATTGATGCGGATATGACCCTCAACACCACGGTTGACGGTGTAGTTAGCCAGGTGCTGCAGGGCATCCAGAGTGTCGCCGCGGCGGCCGATGAGATAACCCAGGTCCTCGCCGGTGAGCTCTACCATATAGGTGTTGTCCTCGCCCTTCCAGGCGTGGGGAACAGCCTCAGAGCCCATGTGCTCCAACAGTCCTTTCAGGAACACCTCAATTTTCTCCTCCACAGAGCCGGGAGCGGCAGGTGCGTACTCCTTGGGCTCGGCCTTAACCTCAACCTTGGGTGCTTCTGCCTTCTTTGCAGGCTTGGGCTCTGCCTTTGCAGGCTTAGGTTCAGCCTTGGGAGCCTCTACCTTGGGCTCTTCCTTGGGCACAAACTTGGCCTTGGGCTTGGAACGGGAAGCGGAAGACAGCGCTACCTTGGGGGCTTCAGGTTCGGGATCAGGTGCTTCATAGGTCACCTGCACCTTGGCAGGGGTTGCGCCAAAGCCCAGGAAACCGGCCTTGGCCTGGGAAAGAACCTGAACGGAAACATTGTCCCGATCCAGTCCCAGCTGGGCAAGGGCATTCTCGATGGCAGCATCGATGGTTTTGCCCGTAGTTACAATGGTCTTTTCCATGTTTATTCCTCCGTATTCTCGGAAGTATACCGGTTGGGGTCATAGTTGCGGCCCTTGCAGTAAGGACGGCTGGGAATGCCGGACATCACGGTGGGTGCTTTCTCCTCGGCTTCCTCTTCGGTAATCAGACCCTTCTTAATGGCATACTCCTTGGCAGCAGCGGCCTTAGCGGCCTCCTGCTCCTTCTGTTGCTGCTGCTGCAGCTTTTTCTTGCTGGTGTTGGCGGTGATGCCGTCGGGGTTGGCAGCCCGGCGCTCAGCGCGCACGCGCTCCTTCTCGGCTTCGATTGCCTCTTGCTCCATTGCCTTTGCCAGGCGGACAGCATCCTCGGCATCATAGATCTTCCGATACTTCTTGGTCAGATACACATCAATTGCCGTGGACACCAAGCCCTGGATAAACCAGTAAAGGCTCAATGCGCAGGGAATACCAAAACCAATCCACAGAGACATCAAGGGGAACATATACATCATAACCTTGTTGCTCTGATTGGCTTGAGAATTCTTGGCAGTTTCCTTGTCCTGCAGACCCTTTTCGTCGGTAACCAGAGAGTTATTCATCTTCTGGGAGATGAGCATACTCAGCACCTGGCCGCCGGCAGACAGCAAAGGCAGCAGGAATGCGCCGATGGTAGCCCAGTTCCAAACTTCCCAGGCAAACACATTGAAGGAAGGGATCTTGCCCAAGTCAATACCCAGGAAACCAAACTGAATACCCTCCAGGGTCTCAGGGTGACCCACAATGCTCTTCAACTGCTCTGCATACTGGGGGATCAATTGGGCAGCGGTCAACTGGTCGTAATAATCGTTCTTACCAAAGACAGTGGGGTCGAGGTCCTTAATCACTTTGACAATTTCTTTCGCCACATCTGCATTCTCATGGAGCAGATAAGTGATTGGCTCACGGACCACATTATACAAAGGAATCAGCAAAAACAGGGGTAGCAAGCTCCAAAGGCAGCCAGCACCCATACCCACGCCCTCTTCCTTATAAAGAGCCTGGGTGGCTTCAGACAGCTTCTGCTGGTCATTGGCATACTTCTTCTGCAAAGCCTGCAACCTAGGCTGCAGGCGGGACATCTTCATAGTGCTCTTCTTGCTCTTGGCAGTAGCCGGGAGCAGGATCAGCTTCAGAACGATGGCAAAGATGATCAGCGCAACACCGTAGTTAGAGGTGAGCTGATACAGCCAGGCCAGCAGATAGCCAAAGGGGATACGAATAAAATCCATAGTTTTCCTCCTTAAGGCACGGGGTCAATGAAATCCCCTTTATAAAAGGGATTGCAGCGCAAAAAACGCTTAAGGGCCAAGAAACCGCCCTTAAAAGCCCCATATTTTTCAATAGCTTCCATTGCGTAAGCGGAGCAGGTAGGCGTAAATCGACAACAGGCAGGACGATAGGGAGAGATGTGATTGCGATAAAAGCGAATCAGAGACAGGAGTAGTTTTTTCATTGCTCTTTCAAAATCCCGGCTTTTTCAGCCAGGGACAGGTACGCATCGGTGAGCTTGCGGAATTCGGCATGAATACACCGGCTCCGGGCAACCACCACAATATCCCAACCGGGGGTGAACTTGTCCTCATTGAGACGGTAAATCTCTCTTAAGCGACGGCGCACCCGGTTGCGGACCACTGCGTGGCCCAGCTTTTTGCCGGTGGTAATGCCCACCCGGTTGATTCCCAAGCGATTGGGCCGGGCATACAGCACCAGATACCCATTGGCTTGGCCGGAAGTGGCATACAAGCGTCTAAAAATATGATTCAGCTTCAACGCGCAGGAAAATTTCATAACTATCTCTCCATAGTATTCCCTTGCAAATTCAGGAAGTCACAGCAGTAAAACCCCAGGCAGGCTTGAAGAAATGGATTGTCGATGAATTGGCGAGAGATTTCTTCGCAAGGCAAGCAACAGACCCGAAGGAATACTTTGTGTATTTCGAGGGGACGTTGTGCAGCATTGCGGAAAAAGATCCGCCAAGGCGCGGCAAGATATTTCAGAAAGTCTGCCCACATAAAAAGGGAGCGGGGCGAATCGCCATTCGCCCCGCGTGGACTCCCATTTTGCTTGTAGCGGTGGCCTGCAATCAAATTAGCCTCACTTCACTCAAGCGGACAGGACCTTACGGCCTTTGGCACGGCGGCGGGCAAGAACCTTGCGGCCGTTGGAAGTAGCCATTCTCTGCCGGAAACCGTGAACCTTGGAACGGTGGCGGCGGCTGGGCTGGTAGGTACGCTTCATAGGTGAACACCTCCTTAAAATCACATATGCTCGACAGCTTTTTCAGCTGCAGCGGAACAAAATTACAGACTATGTCCATAGTCACGCTAAGATAGTATAACCGAAAAAAACCAATAGGTCAACAACTTTTTTCCAAATCTTTGATATTTGTGGAGAAAATCCGGCCTCCCTAACATAGGAAGGCCGGAAAATATCAGCTTGCTTCAAATTCGCCGCTTTGGATACCCACAGTCAAATTGTAGGTCTCTCCCTCCTGCATATCAGGAGAGGACAGGATCACCACATTGTAGCCCTGCGCCGGGGTGTGGGTTAGAATCACATTTCCCTTTCCGTCGGTAAGCTTGATCTGTGTGCCGGCAGTGGCAGAACCCACCTGGACGGCAATTACCCCCTGCTCCGAATCGCTGAAGGTCTGGGCCATTCCCGCTGCGCCGGTACCGATAAAGGTGCCGCCGGAGATGGTGCCGGTTTTGTCATAGTCCAAGGTGGCCGTATCGCCCTGGGTAGGGCCACAGACGGTGGTATAGCCGCCGGTGATCTCCAAGGTTCCGTTGGCATCGATGCCGTCGCCGGAGGCGGTTATATTCAGCTTGCCGCCGGAGATCACAACGCTGCCGTTTCCGGAGGACATTCCGCCCATTCCGCCACCGTGACCGCCCGGTCCGTAAGCAAAGCCCATAAATTGACCATCGTCCCGGCCACCGAGACCACTTTGGTCAGTACCACCTGCGGCATTGAGGCCATCATCGCTGGCGGTGAGGGTAATATCGCCACCGGAGACCTTGATATGCAGAGCCTCCAGGCCCTCGTAGCTTTCGGTGATGGTCGCAGTACCGCCGGTAACAGACAGGGTTTCCTCGGCGTGGAACCCATCATCGCCGGTAGCAACAGTAAGGACGCCGTTTTCCAGATACAAAGAGCCGTTGGCGTGGACACCGTCATCGGCAGAATTGATATTGAATGTGCCGCCGGTAATTTTCATATCCGTACCGGCCTTCAGGCCCTTCATGCTGGTGCTTTCGGTGGTTTCAGCAGTTTCCGTGGGGGTTGTAGCTGCACGCCCGCCGGGGCGTTGGGGTTTGCCACCCATTCCGCCGCCGGGGAATCCACCACCGAAACCACCGTAGTTATCAGAAGACTGCTTGTTTCCGTTTTCGCTGCCGCCACCGGCAGTGATAGCAAAGCTGCCGCCGCTGATTTGCAGAGAACTGCCGGCACTGATGCCGTCACCCTCTGCTTCCATTTCGAAAGTGCCGCCGGAGATATACACAAAGCCCAGGCTGGCATCGTCATTATTTTCCGCGTGGATGCCGTCCTTGCCTGCATCGGCGGTGATGGCACCGCCGGAAACACGCACGCTATCGTTGGCATCGATGGCATGGGAGGCAGACTGAATCGTGTAATTTCCGCCGGTGAACACCAAGTCATCCTTGCAGACAATGCCGTGGCCACCGGGAGAGGATATCACCAAAGCGCCTGTGCCGTTGAAGGTCAAATCGGTTTTTGCATAGACCGCGCCGTCAATATTATTGTCATCAATCGCTGCGAAGCTTTCACCGCCGGTTAGGGTGTTTGCCGTGCCCTCGGCCAGAGTCACAAAGACCTTGTCCGCCTGCAATGCAAAAATCGGCGCATAGGTCTTGCTGGCAATGGACGCATTGCTCAAAACGATCTGCACCTTGGCATCCTTAGGCGCATCCACCACCAGCATTCCGTCATCCAAATTGCCGGTGACGATATAGGTAGCCGCCTCAGTGAGCTTGACCGTACTGCCACTGACCTCCACCGCATCGGATGTTGCGGTAGCCGTGCTGCCGCTGAGAGTGATTTTCACCGCGCCGTCATTATACGAGGGGTCACTATCCCGGTCGGTGAACATTTCTTTGTCGGTTTCCGCAAAAGAAGCAGACGGCGCAGTGGGATTTGTGGCATTTGATTCGGTAGGATCTGTGGCGGTAGTGACCGCAGGCTCCGGAGTTTCCAGCTTTTGACAGCCGCAAAGGCACAGCGCCAAGACAAGGCAAATCGCAAAAACCCGTTTCATAGCATTCTCCTTACAGCTCAGTATTTATGGTAGCCTGCCGGGAAACGGTGATCTCCAGATTGCCGTTGCGGCAGCGAAGCTTGTCGATCAGTTCCTTTTCCTTGGCAGGGTCTCGGAGTGTCACATCATAGGTCAGCCGGAACATACTGCCCATATTGGTGGTCTTCACACCGGACAGCTGGCAGTCGGTAACATATTCGGCAAAAACCTCTTCAAACACACCGGTGTAGTCCAGATCCTCCGGAATGGTAACACGGAAGGTCTTATAGCGGTTTGCATTCTTCTTTGCGCCGAAGTCCAGCAAGTTATACAGCACAAACACACCGCACAGGATCACAGTAAACAGCAGTGCAAAGCCCAAATAGCCCATACCGGCAATGAGACCTGCGCCCATTGCCAAAAACAGGGCTGCAATCTCCTTGGCGGTACCAGGCACGGAGCGGAACCGCACCAGGCTGAAAGCACCTGCCACAGCAACGCCTGCGCCCACATTGCCATTGACCATCATAATCACCACGCAAACAACTGCAGGTAAAACAGCCAAAGTCACCACAAAGCTTTTGGTATAGCGGGTCCTAAACATATAGGCAAGGGCCAGCAGCAGGCCCAGCGCCAGTGCGCCGCCGATGCACAGCAGAAAATCCGTGACAGAGATCACGGTGGTCAGTTCGGAGTCAAACAGACCCCTAAAAAATGAATCAAACATTGGTTACATTCTCCTTCCGTTTGGAAAAAATCATAGTTTGGTAGGCAGTGCCGTATTTAGAAAAGGATGTTTTATACAGCTTCTCCTGGGATAAAAGGCTTGTCAGCCACAGAGGAATCCCTCCGGGGCATTTCACCTCCATCAATACCTGTCCCGGCGCAAGCAGCGGCGTGCCGTAATCTTCAGCGCAGAGGGATAAATTCTCCTGTCGACAGAGAATGTTGTCATCAAAGGTCAGCCGAAGATCGCTGCCCTCTCTACAAAAATAGGCCTCCCTTTCATAAGAAAGAAACACCGTAGGATGGAGGGTTTCATAGTAGCCGGCAAAATAACGGATCTCCTGGGCAATTTGGGATTCGGGGACATCCCCCCAACCGCAAAACCAAGCCATCGCCTCCTGCTCCGTCATGGGAATGCGACGCTTGTACACCACGCCGTTATACTTCTTTTTCAGCTCCACAAAGACCGTGCTGTCCGGGTTGGTGTTCCCGTAACTGCGTATGCGGAGCTTTTCCTTGTAAGCCGGCTTTTCCAAAGAGCGGCGGATCAGCCGATAGCTATCCGTGTCGAAATACAGATTTTTAATGAGTGTTCTGCCATACTTATCCAAGCACATACGCTTTTCGATCTCCGGCAATAGTCGCGCTTTTTGTTCTGCGGTGAGCAAAAACTTCAACTCATACCGCTTAAAAACTGTCTGTACAGCCATAAAACACCTCCTTAACGAACATTATTATACCAATTGGACGGATTTGGAAATGAAGATTTTGTAAAGATTTCTTGAAATAATATTAAAAATCCGGGTGTGCCGAAACACACCCGGAGCAAACAGCAAATCACCGGTTTCCTATCAATTGTCGCAGCAGTCGCAGTCCTTATCGCAGCCCGTGGGGGCAAAAGCTTGGGAAGGGAAAGGAATCTTGGAGAACAGCTCACAGGGATCCTCGGCACAGCCGGGATTGTCGCAGCACTCCTTGGTGGGCAGGCTGTAATCCAGTACAGGCACTACCAGCTGGGCGTCCCGCTCCAACCGGATGATGGAGAACTGGCCCAAAGTCACCAGCAGTCGTCTTTCCTCACCGCACAGCACTAATTCCTCATCAAAGCAGCCGCAAATAGCCTCGGGGATCTGCTTTACAGTGCCCTCCCGGGGACAGCAGTTCACTTCCACCACCTTGGAGCTGAGAACCATGGGGTCCAACACTTCCACCACGGCGGTGGGCAGGTTAGCGCTGACCCGGGACAGGCCATCGGGGCCGCCCAGACGGGTATCGCTTGTGAAGATGTGGGCCTTGCTCAGCTCTCCGCACAGCACTGCCCGCTTGGAGAAAGTCGCCACACCGCACAAGGTCACAGGCCGTCCGCAGCCCACCACCGCATCGGCCAAAATGCGATAGAAGAAGGTGGCATTCACGCAGTAGTGATGACCGTCGAAGGCCACAGGCTCTACATCTATATAAGTATACAGCAGTTCTGCGCACCGCACCTTGGCGCTGGCGCAGCCATTTAAAATGTTCTGGGATGTTTTGGTAAGGTACACCCGCAGGTCCTCGATGCAGTCCTTATCCCGGCAGCTGTCGGTAATTTTACGGGTGTGAATGGAAAGGGCTTCCTGCAAATCTTCAATATTGCAGCGCACGCTTCCGGAGCAACGCTCTGACATAATCATACCTCCTATTGATTTTGGGGAGAATAAGCATCTGCTTATGGGACATTTTATGCCCCGGGCGGGGATAAGGTGCAAAAAATCCGCAATTTTGGAAATTTCTAAAAAATATACATTATTTTGTGTTTTCCTCTTGCAAAAACCACAATATGTAGTATAATAGACAAACACACCATATGGGAATCTATCTTCAAAGGAGTATACATATGAAAATAATCAAGAGAAACGGCGCTGAAGTGACCTTCGACCCGGCTAAGATCGCCGCCGCCATCACCGCAGCCAACAACGCGGTGGATGAAAGCGTCCGCATGACCCCCCTGCAGATCCAGCGGATTACCGAGCATGTGCAGATCAGCTGCGAGGAAATGGGCCGCAGCCCCGCTGTGGAAGAGATTCAGGATCTGGTGGAAAAGGCCATTATGGCCCATGGCGCATTTGAGGTAGCCAAGTGCTACATCACCTACCGCTACACCCGAAGCCTGCTCCGTCAGTCCAACACCACTGACGACCGGATCCTCACCCTCATTGAGTGCAACAACGAGGAAGTCAAGCAGGAAAACGCCAACAAAAACCCCACCATCAACGCCGTACAGCGTGACTATATGGCAGGTGAGGTATCTAAGGACATCACCAACCGCATCCTCCTGCCCAAGGAAATTGTGGATGCCCACAACGCCGGCATCATCCATTTCCACGACTCCGACTACTATGCCCAGCATATGCATAACTGCGATCTGGTGAACTTAGAAGATATGCTGCAAAACGGCACTGTCATCTCCGGCACGCTGATTGAGAAGCCCCATTCTTTCTCCACCGCCTGCAACATCGCCACCCAGATCATCGCCCAGGTGGCCTCCAACCAGTATGGCGGCCAATCCATTTCCCTCACCCATTTAGCACCCTTTGTGCAGATCAGCCGGGAGAAGATTCGCAAGGCTGTAGACAAGGAAATGGCGGAACTGGGCATCAATCCCGGAGAGGAAGCAATTTCCAATTTGGTAGAGACCCGGCTGCGCGAGGAAGTCAAGCGTGGCATTCAGACCATTCAGTACCAGGTCATTACCTTGATGACCACCAACGGACAAGCTCCCTTCATTACTGTATTTATGTATCTGAACGAAGCCCGGAACGAGCAGGAGAAGAAAGACTTAGCGCTTATCATTGAAGAAATGCTCCGGCAACGCTACGAGGGCGTGAAGAACGAGAAGGGTGTGTGGATCACCCCCGCTTTCCCCAAGCTGATCTATGTGCTGGAAGAGGACAACATCACTGAGGACTCCCCCTACTGGTATCTGACCCGGTTAGCTGCCCAGGTCACCGCCAAGCGGATGGTACCCGACTACATCAGCGAGAAGAAAATGCTGGAATATAAGGGTGACACCTATGTATGTATGGGCTGCCGATCCTTCCTGACTCCCGACCGGTTTACCGAGGCCGGTGTGGGTAACATCGCCAATGCAGGCAACTACGAGCCGGGCAAGCACAAGTACTACGGCCGGTTCAACCAGGGTGTTGTCACCATCAACCTGGTGGATGTTGCTCTGTCCTCCGGCCGTGATTCGGATAAGTTCTGGCAGATCTTTGACGAGCGGCTGGATCTGTGCTATCGCGCCCTGCTGTGCCGCCACGAACGTCTGAAGGGCACCCTGTCCGATGCCGCCCCCATTTTGTGGCAGTATGGAGCATTGGCCCGCTTGGAGAAGGGTGAGCCCATTGACAAGCTCCTCTACGGCGGCTACTCCACCATTTCTTTAGGCTATGCCGGCCTTTATGAGTGTGTAAAGTATATGACCGGTCGCTCCCACACCGATCCGGAGGCAAAGCCCTTTGCGCTGCAGGTAATGCAGCATATGAACGATGCCTGCAAGCTCTGGAAGGCCAAGCACGATGTGGACTTCTCCCTCTACGGCACACCTCTGGAGTCCACCACCTACAAGTTTGCCAAGTGCCTGCAGCAGCGGTTCGGAAAGATTCCCGGCATCACCGACAAATCCTATATCACCAACTCCTACCACGTCCACGTGGCCGAGGAGATTGATGCCTTTACCAAGCTACGGTTTGAATCCGAGTTCCAGCAGCTCTCCCCCGGCGGCGCTATCAGCTATGTGGAAGTGCCCAATATGCAGCAGAACATCGACGCTGTGCTGGAAGTGATGAAGTTCATCTACGACAACATTATGTATGCCGAGCTGAACACCAAGAGTGACTACTGCCAGTGCTGCGGCTTTGACGGTGAGATTGAGATCAAAGAGGACGACGGCAAGCTGATTTGGGTCTGCCCCCAGTGCGGCAACACCGATCAGAACAAGATGAATGTGGCCCGCCGCACCTGCGGCTACATCGGTACCCAGTACTGGAACCAGGGCCGCACCCAGGAGATTAAGGACAGAGTTCTGCATTTATAAAACTTTTGTTGAACTTGCACAATTTTTACTAGCAAATTTTTACTTTCATAATTGCAAATTCCCAAAAATTATCCTTGCAATTACCATTTCCTGGTGGTATAATCAATTCATAAATAACAATATTTCTCCTTTTCATCTTCTTATCTCTCTTTTTGCGGGGTACCGGCACCACAGAACTGTGATGCCGGTACTTTCCGTATATAGTCGTTTTATTCTGCATTTAATACTTGCATTTTGTCGAAAAAGAGGTATAATGGGGAGAGAAATAAAACTTGGGGAAGGAGGAAGTGCTTCGCGGTTTTTGCGGAGGCATTTTCTCCTTTTTTGCAGGTTGTATTTTGAAAAAGAAAATTGGAGGAAAGATAATGAAACTCATCTACGGCATCAAAGACAAACCCAAATTTGGCCAAATGCTGGTCTTTGCGTTCCAGCAGGTTTTGGCAATCCTGGCAGCTACCATCGCTGTTCCCGCAATTGTCGGTAACGGTATGTCCGCCGCAGCCGCTCTGTTCGGTGCAGGCGTTGGCACCATCGTTTACCAGCTGTTCACCAAGTTCCGCAGCCCCGTGTTCCTGGGCTCTTCCTTCGCCTTCATCGGCTCTATGGTCGCAGCCTTCGCCGGCGCGGTTTCCGCTTCTGCCGGTTTTGCAGGTCTGCTGTTCGGCGCTGCATTCGCAGGCCTTGTGTATGTGGTCATCGCTATCGTGGTCAAGCTGGTTGGTGTTAAGTGGATCAACAAGCTGATGCCCCCCGTGGTTATCGGACCCACCGTTGCTCTGATCGGTCTGAGCCTGGCTGGCGCTGCTATCAAGGACGTGTTCTCCTACGGTCCTCAGGATGCCAACGGCTCCTTCATCATGAGCGCTCCTGCTTGGGCTTCCTTTGTTTGCGCTATGGTTACCCTGCTGGTGGTTGTGATCACCTCCACCTACGGCAAGAAGATGACCAAGCTGATCCCCTTCATCATCGGCATTCTGGCCGGCTATGTTGTGGCTGCTATCTTCACCGTTTGCGGCATTCCTGTCATTGACTTCTCCCTGTTCAAGGATATGACCATCTTTGCTGTTCCCGAGTTCACCTTCTTGACTGCTCTGAAGGGCGTTAAGGAAATCGACGGCTCTTACATTGCTACCGTTGCAGTTGCATACATCCCCGTCGCTTTCGTGGTCTTTGCCGAGCACATCGCTGACCACAAGAACCTCTCCTCCATCATCGATGAGGATCTGCTGGAGAACCCCGGTCTGCACCGCACCCTGCTGGGTGACGGCATTGGCTCCATCGCCGGTGCTATCTTCGGTGGCTGCCCCAACACCACCTACGGTGAGTCCGTTGGCTGCGTGGCTATCACCCGGAACGCTTCCGTTGTGACCATCACCACCGCTGCTATTATGTGCATCGTGATCTCCTTCTTCGGACCCTTCGTGGCCTTCCTGGATTCCATTCCCGGCTGTGTCATGGGCGGTGTCTGCACCACTCTGTACGGCTTCATCGCTTGCTCCGGTCTGAAGATGATCCAGAAGGTAGACCTGAATCAGAACAAGAATCTGTTCGTGGTCGCTTCCATTCTGATTCCCGGCATCGGCGGTATGGCTATGGCAATCGGCAAGGTCACCTTGACCGGTATTGCCTGCGCTCTGATCCTGGGCATCATCGTCAACCTGGTTGTTTCCAAGGCTAAGGACGAATAATTCTAAATACGCAAAAATCCCACCGCTTACGCGGTGGGATTTTTTATTTACTTATCTAACTTAAACTCTGTAAAGGCCAACATTGCCGAGTACAGAAGCACAGGGCCAACATTGAAGAAGTGGCAGTCCAAAAGACTTGCCAGCAACAGCGCCAATATGGAAAGCGCCACAAAGGTCTTGTCGCCGGAAGGATTTTTCAGAAACAGTTTTACCGTCTGAACTCTGTGAACGATGTAGCCGAACAGGCACACAACACCGCCGGTTGCCAATAGCTGAATGACCGTAT
Organism: Oscillospiraceae bacterium; assembly: GCA_017561205.1. Classification (GTDB taxonomy): domain Bacteria; phylum Bacillota; class Clostridia; order Oscillospirales; family Oscillospiraceae; genus Faecousia. Next base: position 17,517 of record JAFZDL010000105.1, read on the forward strand.
TGTGCCAGCGGGGCGGGAACAGGGCTGTAAAATTATCTACCTGCGCCCACACATAAAGCTCTTTGAAATTTACCGGGAAGAAGGTACCGCCAAAGATGGGATACTTCAAAAACTGCTTAATACCCTCTGCATAGCCTTTGCTGCGCTCTGCAATGGATTCAAAACCGATGTCGGACATACGGCCAAGGAGCGACTGTATCTCCTTCCAAAACACCGTCAACACAACTATGGGGATCAGTGCGCTGATGGCATAGATCACAATGCGACCCTTTGCATGGCGGCTATGGATCAGATAGAACACATAGCTGATCACAAAGATCACCGCACCCATAATCATAGAAACCCGGGAACAGGTAAACAGCAATGCTGCCAGGAACACAAAGGAAGACAATAGACCAAACCAGGTAAACCGGCCCTTAACCGCCAAGTAAAAAGGTAGCGGGATCATCATAGCAAACAGAGCGCCCATACTGTTGTAGTTGCCCCAACCGGTGAAGATGTGCTCCCTGTGAATCGTGCCGCCCACCCAAATCTGCTTTGTGAGATAGATGCTAAGCAGCTCTGCTACCAGCACATATCCAACGCAGATGCCCATCCAGTACACATACGCTTTAGGGGCTTGTTCCCATTTTACAGATCCGCTGAATAGCCAATAAAGTCCGGCCACCGCCACAAACTGGATGGCTGCAAACAGCAGATTTCGCCAGCCGTATTCTGCCCAGTGGCCGCTGCACAAGCCGGAGATGGCATAGGTGATGCCCAGCACACACATACCGGACAGCAATTTTCGCTTTTGATTTAGGAATTTTTTACCGCCGAAATCCGGATCTTTTACCAACCGATAGATAAGACTTCCCACCAGCACAGCAAGCAGAATACCTAAATAAATACCGCCGCCGGACAGAGAGAAGATAGACTTTTCATTCACACCGGGGTTATTGGCCGCTGAGGGAGAAATATACGCACAGGCAAACACCGGCATCAGCGGCAGCAGATCTCGACCAAACAGGCAAACACAGATTGCCAGCGGAATCAATATTGAATAGGCGATCAGTTCTCTTCCTAACACATTTGCCAAAACCGACAAGCTGCCTAATACCACAAAATAAGCAGGCGAATATAGGAATTTGTCAAAACGTTGCCGAAGGGTTTGGGAAATTCCCATAGATTCACCTCCAAATTACAGTTGTTTTCATTTTAGCATAGCCCCCAAATTTAGTCAAGGAAAAGCAGTTGCCCTTTGGCCGCAACTGTGGTATGATAAAGTAGTTCTACAAAAGGAGGTGTCTGCGTGATGCTGAAAGCTTTTTTTGAAGAAAATCCCAAGCTTGCCCTGGCTTTTTCCGGGGGCGTGGACTCTGCCTATCTTTTGTATGCTGCTGTCAGCTTTGGCGCGGATGTAAAGGCCTATTATGTGAAGACCCCGTTCCAGCCGGAATTTGAATACGAGGATGCTCTGCGTTTGGCAGAGCAGCTGGGTGCAGAAATGGTCACGATTCATTTGGATGTACTTTCCGATGATGCGATTACGAAAAACCCCAAAAATCGGTGCTATTTCTGTAAAAAGCGGATATTCACCGCTATTTTGGAGCAGGCAAAAGCCGATGGCTATTCCCTCATCATCGACGGCACCAACGCATCGGATGATGCTACTGACCGTCCGGGTATGGTAGCGCTAAAGGAATTGAACGTCCGCTCTCCCCTGCGGGAAGCGGGTCTTACCAAAGCGGAAATTCGCAGACTTTCCAAAGATGCCGGGCTTTTCACCCACGATAAGCCCGCCTACGCCTGCCTTGCCACCCGGATTCCTGCCGGCACGCCCATCACAGCAGAAAAATTATCGGTAACGGAGCGGAATGAAGGTTTCCTGCGTAGCCTTGGCTTTGCAGATTTTCGCATTCGCCTTATGGGAACAGCAGCAAAGCTGCAGATTGCAGAAAAAGAACTACCCTTACTCTTTGCAAACCGGGCAGTAATTTTACAAACGCTTAAAAACGATTACACAGAAGTCCTTCTGGATTTGGAGGTACGATAATGCATAAAGATGTGAAAGCTCTTTTACAGGCAGTGCAGGATGGCGCTGTCAGCGTGGACGATGCTCTCCTGCAGCTGAAGCAGCAGCCCTTTGAGGACTTGGGCTATGCCAAGGTAGACTTACACCGCAAAGTCCGCCAGGGCGCTAACGAGGTGATCTATGGTGCAGGCAAGACCCCTGAACAGATTATTGGCATTTTGGAAAAGATGGTCGAAAATGGGCAGAAAAATGTCCTGATCACCCGTCTTGACCAGGACAAGGCCGATTTGATCAGCAAAAACATTCCCCTTACCTATTATGAAAACGCAAAGATTGCCGTGGCGGGCAAAATGGCTGCTCCCGGCGGCATCGGCACCATCGTGGTTGCCACCGGTGGCACCAGCGACATTCCCGTCGCGGAAGAAGCCGCCCTTACCGCTGAGTTTTTGGGAAACAATGTGGTTAGGCTTTACGATGTGGGTGTGGCAGGTCTGCACCGGCTTCTCAATCACTCCGAGCAACTTATGCAGGCCAGCGTGGTCATCGCCATTGCCGGTATGGAAGGGGCTCTTGCCAGCGTGGTAGGCGGTCTTGTGGATTGCCCGGTGATTGCTGTGCCCACCAGCGTGGGCTACGGTGCTGCCTTTGGTGGACTTGCCGCACTATTGTCCATGCTCAACTCCTGCGCCAGCGGTGTATCCGTTGTGAACATCGACAACGGCTTCGGCGCCGGCTACCTTGCCAGCATGATCAACCACACAGGAGGAGCAAAATGAAGATTCTCTACTTAGACTGCGGCATGGGCGCTGCGGGCGATATGCTCACAGCCGCACTGCTGGAGTTATTCCTCGATAAAGATGCCGTTTTGGCGGAGCTGAACAGTTTGGGTGTTCCCGGGGTTCAGTACATTGCGGAAAAAAGCGAAAAATGCGGCATTGGCGGCACCCATATGCGGGTACTGGTAGAAGGCCACGAAGAGGACGGCCATCACCATCACCACAGCGGTATGGACGACATTGCCCACATTGTGAGCCATATCAATGCCACTGAAGAAGTGCGCCAAGAAATTATGGATATTTACTGGATCATTGCCGGCGCGGAAAGCAAGGTCCACGGTGTACCTGTGACCCATATCCACTTCCACGAGGTGGGCGCTATGGATGCCATCGCCGATGTGGCCGCAGTGTGCTATCTGATGGACAAGCTGAAAGCCCACAAGGTGGTCGCCTCACCTGTCCACGTGGGCAGCGGCCAGGTGAAATGCGCCCACGGCCTGCTCCCTGTCCCCGCCCCCGCTACCGCCAATATCCTAACAGGCATTCCCATCTATGGCGGCACTATCAAGGGTGAGCTTTGCACTCCCACCGGCGCAGCACTTCTGAAGCATTTTGTAAAAAGCTTTGGCGATATGCCCGCTATGGCAGTATCCAAAATCGGTTACGGTATGGGCAAGAAGGATTTTGAAGCCCCCAACTGCGTTCGGGCAATGCTGGGCGAAACCGCGGAAAATTCCGAGCAGATTCTGGAGCTTTCCTGCAATTTGGACGATATGACCGGCGAGGCCATCGGCTTTGCCATAGAAGTACTTTTAGATGCCGGCGCGCTGGATGTATTCACTACCTCCATTGGTATGAAGAAAAGCAGACCAGGAATTATGTTAACCGTTTTGTGCCATACGGAGGACAAGGAGAAACTCCTCCCCCTCATTTTCAAGCACACCACCACTTTGGGAATCCGGGAGAAGATCTGCAACCGCTACACCCTCACCCGGAAAACGGACATTGTCCAGACCCCCTACGGCCCGGTACGGAAGAAGATCGCCGAAGGCTTCGGTGTGGAGCGGAGCAAGTACGAATACGAAGATTTAGCCAAAATCGCCCTGGAAAACGGCCTTTCCCTAAAAGATATAACCCCTTAAAACCGCAAAAAGCGTGTTGCCTTTCGGCAACACGCTTTTTCTTATGTAGTTAGATGGACAGGCCAGCCTTCTCCAGAATGACAGGCACATTCTTTTCTGCGCCGATTGCCATAATGTGAACGCCGTCGCCCAGGCCCTGGGCCTTGATCTCAGCGATCATCTCAGCGGCCATCTCGATACCCAGCTTTGCGGGCAGGCCCTTGACGCCCTTTTCCTTGCCCTCTGCAGCAGCAGCGGCCAGGCGGTCGATCATATGCTGAGGCACATCGATGCCGGGCACATTCTCATTCATGTACTTCGCCATACCGGCGGCCTTCAGAGGAATGATACCGGCCATGATGTGGGTCTTGATACCAGCCTTATCAACAGCTTCCAGAAAACGCTTGTAGGTGTCCAGATCGAAGATACCCTGGGTCTGAACATACATAGCGCCGGCTTCTACCTTCTGACGCAGCTTGTTGATCTGCAGGAACAAAGGCTCATACACGGGAGTGACAGAAGCGCCCTTGTAGAACTTGGGAGTAGCGGACTTGTCGGTGACGGTGTCGGTCTCCTTGTCGTAGGCATTGCCGGACAGGGGGTTACCGCCGCAGTCACGGCCACTTTCTTCCATATCGGTCAGCATCTGCAAAATGCCAACGGAATCCAGGTCATAAACAGGCTTAGAATCACGGCAGTCGCCCACAACGGGGTGGTCGCCGGTGAGGGCCAGCATAGTGTCGATGCCGAAAGCGGCAGCGGACAGCGCATCGCCCATCAGAGCCATACGGTTACGGTCACGGCCGGTCATCTGCAGGATGGGCTCCACGCCTGCCTGCTTCAGCTTAATGCACAGGCCCAGGCCGGTGGCCTTCAGGCTGGCAGACTGCATATCGGTCACGTTCACGCCGTGAACCTTGCCGCGGAGCAGCTCAGCAGCTTCCATCTGCTCAGTAAAATCACAACCCTTAGGAGGGGCCATTTCTGCGGTAATGCCGAACTTGCCGGCTTCCAGTGCTTCTTTTAACAGACTCATTATTTCTTACCTCTCAAGCTAATGGTTCTGGGGTAGGCAAAGTCGCCATAGCCCTTGTCCTTACGGCGCATAGACAGCTTATCCAGCTGACCGGTAGCCTCCAGACGCTCGTAGATCTTGATCCATGCGCAGGGGTTCTCGGGGTTGACCTCGCACTTGCCGTTCTTCTGGCCGCCGCAAGGGCCATTCACCAGACTCTTGGCGCACTGGGTGATGGGGCAAACAGCGCCGGTCTGGCCCAGGACACAGTCGCCGCAGAAGCGGCAGGACTCTTCCCAAACACCGAACTTCACAGCTTCGCCTAAGTACATGGTGTTGTTGGAGGGATAAACAGGAATGGTGGGTGCGTTCTTGGCAACACACTGCACACCGTCACCGCAGGACATGCAGATGACGCAGTCAGGGTTAGCAGCGTTGATGGGCTTCATCTTAGCCTTTACGCCCAGGTTCATACAGCAGTAGTCAGCAATGGTTGTAGCAACTACCTTCTTACCGGCCTGTTCCAAAATAGCAGCCAGTTCCTTGATCTGAGGCTCACCGCCGGTCTGGCAAGCGGTAGCGCAGCTGTTACAGCCCACGATTGCAACGGTCTTTGCGTCGCCAACCAGAGCCATAACCTCTTCAATGGGTTTCTTCTGGGTAATAATCATTACAGCTTCTCCTTTTTATGAAAGGTTAATGGATGGTTTTGCCCATCCCATATCACCTTACATTATAACGCATTTATCCCAAAAATCAACAAGAAAAGAAGAATCCGCCTGTTCTTTTCGCAAAAAATGCCCCCGGTGAGAACCGGGGGCATCTGCCAATTAAGTATTATGGGTCTTTTCGTGCTGGGTGCCAAAGTAAAAAGATACCACCATAGACACGATAATCATTACATTATCGGGGCTTATCCGTCCCTGCAGAGCCAGTACAGAAAACACCGCCACCACCGCAAAGGTGACAATGGTCTTTACCTTCAAAAGCTCAGCAAGTTTTTTTAGAATTTCCTGCATTTTATACCTCCCTTTCCAAATCCGCCAGGCGGTGATTGATGACCTTGATCTGCTCCTCCACCACAGGCATTCTTTGGGCAAAGCCGTTGTGCAGGCGCACCTCCCGGGTCAGCTCCTCGATTTTGGTATCTGTCACCGCCTGGGCGATGGCAGCAGTCCGCTCCGTCTTTTTGGATGTCGCAACGCAGGTGACCACCACACCGGCAAGGGACAGCCCTCCGGTGATCAGTGCCACAACGATTGCATCGCTCATACCCATCACCCCCTATGCCATACCGAGAAGTTTCTTCCAGGTCTGATTTTTGGCGGTGATCTCTCCATCTGCCCAGCAGCCGTTATCCTTCTGGAAGTGGGTCACAGCCGCGGTAAACTTTGCGCCGGCAATGCCGTCAGCCTCCCCCACCTCGGTATAGCCCAAGGCAAACAGCCGTTTCTGCACAGCCAGCACCGCCTTGTGAGTACGGTTTTTCCTTGCCGACAGGGTGACGGTCTTATTGAGTGTTTCCGGACCGGCGATACCGTCCACGGAAGCGCCAACAGCATTCTGCACATCCCAAACAAAGCCATAGAGGGTGTATGCATCTTTCTTGGGTGCTCCGCCAAAGGTGGTGCGCCGCTGCTGTGCGTGGCTGTACCAAAAAGACTTGCTGGTTCTGGTGTCGATATGTACAAATGTATCATACAGGCCGATACCTTTGATGCCGATTGACTCAGCATATTTGGCAATCTCCGTAGGCTTCACACCGTCAATGTGGAAATCTGCCGCCATACCATAGCAGTGATAGCTATTGGGCGCGGCATTAGCAACCTTTGCGTTGTGGGTCTTGCAGCGATAAGCCGTGACATGCACAGGCTTTCCAAAATAGGTACGGATCTGCTGAAGATACGCCACCAGTTCTTCATCGATGGGAGTCGCAGAACAGCAACCAGACCCCTGGCAATCAAACTCTCTTGCCCGAAAATTGGGGGTGATCTTTTGATCATCAAATTTTTTATAGGTCTTTATCGCCATGCTTTACTTCTCCTGTTCCAGGCAGTTGATTTCGTCACGAATCGCCTGGCGGTCTGCGTGAAGCGCAGCCACATCGTAGGGCATCTCCTGCCCTAAAAGCTGGCTCTCAGCACACTTGATGACCTTGTAATCCGTAGCAGAAAGCTGCTTTTTCAACTCTGCGATTTTCTCAGCTGGTGTCGGTTCAACACCATCATCCTCGATGGTATATTCACCGTTATGAGCCTCTCTTTTGGCTATTTCCTCGTGGGCTTCACTCCACTCAAGCATAACGGGCATGAGGATTTCTTCTGTCACTGTCGTTGTTTGTGGCTCTAATTCCTCATCCACACCAATAACTTTTGTAACTATGGAGCAAAGATTATATTTTATTACTTTCACGATGCAGTCTCCTTAATCCGTAGTCTTTATGTACTTTATACAGAAAGTGCCATTTTGTGCCGTCATATTGGTTGTTGTTGTAACATAGATATTGGTTTTATCTGCCGCAACTTCGATAGATTCGTTTCCATTTTTATATGGAAGAGTTCTGCCGTCAGTGGCGTGGCCGTGTATGCTAAGTACCGTAAGAATGTTCGCTATATTATGGGCTATTGTTTTTGTTCCAGCATTCGGCAGATATCCGGTGCCTATGACGTACGCATATACAGGTTTTCCTCCGAATCTTTCCGTGGTACGGTATTCTACACCACCCGCCATTGGAGGATTCACATATTCCCAAGTGCCTGCGTTTATACCACTTGTAGTTTTAGCTGTGATTAAACGCTTTGCCTCAATTAAAATATCGTTTTTGTCCGTGAATGCTATCTGTGTGCCCGAATAACCATTGTTAGCACTTGTTATACCCCACCACAATGTTCCATCGGGAGAATCACTACTACTGCGATGAAAACTATTTTTTTTAATTGTTTCCAAGTCTGTGCTGGACTCACAGTTTCACCCAAGCCATAGCCGGCAGGCGCAGCGCCTGCTTGAGCTGCCGTTACGCCGTGAGGGTTATCCCGGTTGAGCAGGTGAGGAATCAATTCATCTGAATCACTGCTGCCGTCCAAATTACTGACCACATCCCGAAATTCTTTCTGTGTTACCGCTCCGATCTGATCGCAGGTCACACCGTGGGGATTGTCTGCATTGTTAATATGATTACTTAGCTGCGGCTCCATTTGGGCAACCCGGGCCAGTGTCTCCTGCCAAATGGGGTTGGAAGGCTCCAGAGCAGGATCGCCCTCCGGGTCAACACCGGTGTAAACCGCCGCCACCTTGGTCCAAAGGGTGGGGATCACCACCGTTCCTTCGGGGTTTGCGCCGTAAACGCCAACAATCAGCCACAGGTCAGGTTTCTCCAACACCTCCCATGGAACAATATGGGTATCCCGCTCCAAGGCGGCGGTAATCACCGTATCTCCAGCCCGGAATATCACCGTCTTAGCCAAGTTATCCCAGTGGCTGTCAAAGCTAAACTCTGCCTCCAGACCCACTGTGCCGGCTGTAATTGTTGCCGGGCGCGCTATCACTTGGATCTGGCTTCCCGACACCTGTAATTTAATTTTCTCCATCATTTCCTCCTTTCTGATTTACATAGGGATATTCCTGCGGTAAGTACCAGTGCATTCTAAGATGCTCTTCTGTCCGCATTGGGTCTTTTTCATCACATACATCAGAACTTCCTGAGAATTTCTGTCCCGAATCCGCAGAATATCTCCGCTCTTGACTCGGACAGTTGTTGGCACTGTAACCGTGCAAGGGGTATATTTCAGTGGGTGCAAATGCTCATAAAGAACCCGGCACAAGCCCTTAAAGGATTCATTGGGCACAACGGCCATCAACTGATTGCCGGTGATTAGATAGGGATTGCTGCCGCCGCCGTAAATATATCCCCTTTCCTTTCTGTCCGCGCGGATGATAACCTTATCGATAACATGAGTCAAATAATCGCCGTGAGAAAACGAATCCAAGAAAACAAACTCATTTTCTCCTTCCAAAACCGACTCTTCTGCATCGGCGTACCAATCCAGGAAAATATCCCCGTCGGGAGTAGCCCGGCAAAACCGGCAAGAAAGTTCTCCCACCCAGCGCATCAGTTTACGACCTGTGACATTGGCCACTGTGAATCTATGCACTGGCCATTCGCCGTTGGTAAAATAACCCGGCAGCAGGTTTACACCACAGGCATCGCATACCATTTGGGCAAAGGTTTCCAATTCATAAGGCCACCCGTCCAAACCATCCACCCACGCGGACAAATCTTTATCCAGCCAACGCAAACGGTCATAGGCTGTGATAAGATAGCGGTTCGGGCTGGGGTAAACGGCATCTTCCACCGTAAACAGGCCCACCTGCTCCCGCACACCGGCATCGTTCACTTTATAAAAGATCAGATCCAAGCCAACGGGAATATGCAGTTTTCCGCCGGGTGCCAGCAGTTCCGCCTCCAGCACAGTTGGGCACACCGCGCCCGGATTCAGGATTTTCCCTTCATTCACCTTCTCAGTGAGCTTTAACTGGCAAATCACATCTGAGCCAATTTCCCTGCCGTCAGCCAGGACGATCAGATTTCTTTCCATAGGATCGCCTCCTTAACAAGCGGTGATCCGGAAACGGTAATCCCGGAACTGGCCGTCAGCGGCGCAATGCCACAGAATGCTGTGCTTACTCCGGTAGGCTGTGATCTCCTGTTTTACACCGTTATAGGGAGATACAAAGCCAAAGGTGAAGGTGTCTTTATTGCCAAATAGCCCTTCCATATAGGCATACTCCTCCCGCGACAGCCGGGAATAGGAAAAGTCCCAGCTTTGGACATTGTGCCGCAGAACAAACCGGTGGTAATTGCCGTTTTCATCGTGGCCCGAATCTGAGGTTTCCATATCTTCTTCGGAAAACGCAAGATCTCTGTCCGGCACCAATACAGGCTTGCCATCAATGGTAAACAAATCCGTTGTTCTCACAAGACCCCTCCTTTGCATCAATATCCTTGCGGAAGTGCACTGCCAAAGTCACCGTACACAAACCGCTGTTCAGCCGGGAAACCTCCTGGGCTTCGGCCTTCTTTATCTGCACCGACTGACCCTGCTCTGTCAACCAGTTTTCAAAGTCCAGCAGCCACTGGGCGCTGTCCTGTCCGGGCTGCATTCGATGATACAGGGTGAAAAGGCTCTGATACCACACCTGCATATTTCCCAACAGGTCCACATACCTGTCCACCTCTGTAAGTCCCCCGGGAAACAGGCCGGAATTTCCCGGCCCGTCCTGGGTAAAATCTACAGGCAATTCCCTGTCAAAGCCGGGAAACCCCAGCAGGAATTGCCGCAGTTTTTCCAAAATCTCCATTTACTGCTTCACTCCCCGGTAAATATCCAGATAGATGGATGCCTTCTCGTAAAGCTCCCGGCCGAGGGATTGTCTTTCGCCGGACTTACTGCCGGAGAAAGACAGTTCCCCGCTGCGGCGGCTCCACAAGGACTCCGCCATGGCGCATATGGCCATATTTTCTGCCGACCAGCCGGAGGATACAACCCGATACTTGCTTTTAAAGCATTCCAGCCACTGCCGGGCCTGGGTCGCCACACCGGAAAATGCCTTTTCCGGAATGGCGCTGCCCAGGTAATCATTTACATAGAACTCATAATCCACCACAGGCAGCGCCTCCCTTATCAGTTAGCGGCGATGGCAATATCCTTGAGGACAGCGGCCTTCAGGGTGTTCTTCAGTACAACACCGGCCACCAGTTCCACCTCACCGGTCTTCACAGCGCCGGGGGTGTTCAGGTCGGGCAGATATGCCTGGATCACACCGTCACCCATGGGAGAAATGCCGTGGAAGCCGTCCAGACCCAGGGAAACTGCGTAAATAGCGGTCTTGCCGCTCTCGGTGGCTACCACGTCTTCTACGGTCTCGCCGTTGTAGAACTGACCCATATCCACCATGGGCACACCGGCGTATGTCTCCACAGTGCGACCGAAGTCGTCCTGGGTGCGCTCATAGTAACCGGCGCGACGGGCGATGGAGCGCAGCTTTACCAGCATAGAGCGGTTCATCAGCAGCATGGAGGGAGTGCCGTCCAGAATGCTGATGAAGCTGTCCATCTCGTCCAAGAATGCGTTGTAGTTCTCGTCCAGCTCATCGGAGGTCTTCAGGCTGACAGCACTGGTCAGCTCATTGGCAGTGCCGCTCAGCAGCTTCTTGAGGCCGTCGAAAGTGCCGCCCTCGCTGGTGCCGTTGATGACCAGGTTGTGGAAATAGTTCGCGGTTGCCTTGATTTTCTGCTCCGCCTGGAATGCCATTTCATTGGCTGCGCCGGCGGTGTTCTGGATCACCCGGTCCATCTGGAATGCGCCGCCCATAATGATCGCATTGGCGGTCTTCTTTTCCTTCTTGGCTTCGCCGGGGGTGTACTCACCGCCCACAGTACGCACTGCTGCGGTGGAGGGGGACTTCAGCTGAATGTAGCCGTAAGTCAAAGTGCTGCCGCCGGTGCCGGGAGAGATGACATTGTCAAATACCATCTGATCCAGCAACAGGGAGCTGCGGCGGAACATATCCACGATCTGCTGATCGACCTTATCCGCCATACCGATTTTTGCTTCTGCTAATGTAATTGCCATAATTTTTTACTTCCTTTCAAATTTTTCAAGTAATGCGCCTGCCAAGGTGGCAGGACCTTTGTTTTCTTGTGGTGCTGCTGCACCTGTGCCCCTTGCGTAAGGGGGCGGGGTCTCCGTTTGGAACAAGTAGCTACATTCCTGTTTCAAGGTCTGCAGCGCCTCTTCCAAAGCGGTCTGCTGATTTTCGCTGGTTTTCAGGGCATCCACATCCAAAAGGGCGGTGATAGCCTTGGCATTGCGGCCCTTTGCCGCCATAATTGCCTTTTCCAGATTGTGACCGAAGACCACGTTTGCCAGTTCCTCCCGGTGAGCAGTCAACGCCTGGTTATACTTCTCCTCCCAAGCGCCTGCCGCGCCGTCAAGCTCTGCAAAGCGGGCCTTTACAGCCTCAATATCCCGTCCGTTCTCCGCCATAATGGCATCGATGACCTCCTTGGGTAGAGGGCTTCCCTCCACCTGCAATCCCTGCAAAAATTCTCGTTTCATACGTTCTCCTTTCCTATGCTTTTTACGGGGTCGCATCCCGATTGTTTTGGCCTTTTTACGCCGGCCGAGGCATATAAAAAAGCAGTCTCCCGACTGCTTTCTCACAAAATTTAATTGGGCATCAGTTTTTCCCGGATGATTTTTTCGTCTGCATCCGCCATACCGAATTGCCAGGCAAGGGCCACTTCCGGCTTCAGGATACCGCGGGAAACCATCTCCATATAATCCGCCCAGGTCTTCTCCTGGTCGTAAAGGACGCCGTTGCCCCAGTCAAAGCGAACCTGGCCTAAATCCCGGCAGGGCAACCCGTAAAGCTCAGCAAGCTGACCGCACAGAACCAGCACTTCCTCCACTGCCGTTTGCCAGATATGCTGAAAATCCAGCACTGTCAGCGAATACTCCATAGCGCTGGCAGTGATCTCCGTGGCAGTCCGGTCATCCATATTGGTGTCGGAAATCATACCCCGGCGCAGACCCAAAAGAGTCTCCATATTCCGCAGATACTCCTGCTTCCGGGCAAGATAAGATTCCTCCCGCAGCTGGGGAGAAAACACCGTCAGGCCCACCCGTTCGGGGTCGTCATCCAAGCCCACGAACAGATGATCCTGCAGACCCGATTCTCTGTCCAGCAGATCACGGGAGGCAAATACCCGGCTCTCGCCCCGCTCAAACTCTCCGTTCATCTGGGCTTCGTTGCGGTCAATGTTGCGAATCAGACCCTCAGCAGGGGCATATACCGCCACACCGTCGTTGGAGCCGTCCACACAGTTGAGCATGGGCAGCTTCATAGTCACCAAGCCCACAGAACCCACAGGCTTCTCAAATCGGTAGCTTTCCGCCAAATTGCTGTAAGTCGGAACATTCCTAAGGGGCACTTCTGCGCCCAAATTCCGGCTGTCACTACTGCGATAGAGTTTGTTTTGAATGGTCAGATAACCCTCTGCATCCACGCTTCTGCGCTCCAACAAAGTGTAGTAGGCATTGCCCCATACACTTTTTTCCACCAGGCCCATATCCGTGGGCCGGCCTGCAGCATCAGCGCTAAAGATCAGCGCTCTATTCCGGGGAACCAGGGTAAAGGAAAACCCCGTCCCGTTAGGACAGGGCTTGATGTAACAACTGCCGCCAACCAGCGCCAACTGCATTGCCAACCTTTTCTTCTCGTCCAATGTTTTCAGAATACTCTGCCCTAATGGGGAATCTGTCTTTGCCTTGTACTCAGCGAACACAGCCCGCACCAGCTTGTTCACCACTGTGTAGGGAATCCGCTGACAGGGGTCAGAACTTTCCGTTGCCGTGCTTTCATAGTACATCTGAAACCACCGTTCGATGGCCTTACGCATTGCGCTGCTGGTTTTGTCCGCAGCACCAAAGGCCTGCTCATAATTGTAAATACTCATTTTTCTCCTCCCCGGCTGCGTCCTACCGCCCGCAGGCCTGTCCGAAGGCCCCGGGCATAGGCATCCAGCCGATCAACTTCTTGCTGAAGGGCCAGGTTTTCCTGCCTCAACTGCCTATTTTCCCGCAGCACGGTCTCCTTGGCCCACATAGGCAGGTACTTATTTACCAGCCAATTCTTCATCATTTTTACCTCCGTTTTTTCGTCGCTGCCGCGCCAAAACCGTGGCGCAGAAATAGCGAATATCGTCCATTGCGTGATCGTTTTCTTTCTGCACACGATCGATTTGTCCGTCTTCCTCCCAGCGGTACAGGGAAAACTCCCGGATGGCATCCTTGCAGCAAGGGGCAAATTGCAAGCACCCTTCCCGGAGCATTTCCGCCACCAGTCGAATACCGCCCAGTACCTCGTTTCTGGCTTTGCGGACAGAAAACCGCCCATGGGCTCGAATGGTAGCAATAAAGGATGCCGCCGAGGGGTCCACCACCACAAATTCCACCGGTAGTTCTCCGGCAAGGCACTCTAATTCCCGGTAGTACTCCTCGTCAGTGAGCATTTTTCCGCTGTCCCGGCCACTGTGGTAGAACTCTTTTATCCGCACCGCCCGGCCCTCATTCACGCACCAAAGGCCCGCAGAAAAGGGATTTCTTGTACCGTAGTCCACAGAAATGTAGTAACGACCGTTTTGGGGGATATCCTTTGTGATATGCCGCTGGGGCTCAAAATCGTACACCAGCCCCTCCGCCATACACCACTGCCCCAGAATATACCGCCGATAGAACACCCCGGTGTACATTGCCTCATACCGGGCGCGGATCGCCGGGTCCAGCCCCGGATTGTCCGCCATAGTGAAGTGCAGATGGATTAAGTTTTTCTGCCGGGCTTTCTGAATCCATTCTTTATAGAGCCAATGCTCCGGCCCTTCCGGGTTGCAGTTAAACCACAGCTTTGACCCCGCCACCGAACATCGGGCGCAGGCCTGTTCCACAAAGGATCTGGGCATCAGCGCCGCCTCGTCCAGCAGCACCCCCGCCAGAGTAATGCCCTGGATCACCTTGTAGGCACTTTCGTCCTGCCCGCCAAAGAGATAATAGGTATTGCATCTTCCCGTTACATCTGTAACCACCAGCTTGTTTTCACTGCGGTTTTCCCGAATCTGCACCACATCCCCCAGCCATGCCGGGAGATTGCCAATGATATTCCGCCGCAGCGCGCCAATGGTCCTGCCGCATAGGCCAAAACAGCACCCGTCAAAGCAAGTCATACTCCACAAGAAAAATCCTGTCACCATACTTAAAGTCTTTCCGGAACGGATCGCCCCGTCGCAGAGAATGCCCTCCCGCTCCTTGAGGTTTGGCCGATTCCACCAGGTCATTGCCAACAGCTGCCGCTTACTGAAGCTCTGATACATCAAAGGTATCCACCTCCTGTCCGGTTGCTTGCAGGATTGCCTCCAGCAGATTGTTTTCTTTTTCTTCCCGGGCATCCATTCCTTCGAACAGACCTAAGTACTTCCCCAGCAGTTCCAAAGCTTTCATTTTGTCGTAAAACTTCACCTTGATGCCGGTGGTGGATTTTTCCACAGAGGCAACCGCCGCCCGCTGCCGGGGCTTCAAATCCTCCCGCAAACGAACCTGTCCATCCTCCACCACCAAAAGATCCGGCGCTCTTGCAAAGGCAATAGCCGCCAGCTCGTTTATGATTTTTTCCGGTGATATGTTTGCCATAATCCCCTAAGCATCCTCCCCTTTCCAATAAAAATGACGACACACCCAAATTGCACAATGCCACCACCCCACCGCGTCATTCCGAGCCAGTGCGCACACTGGCGTGGGAATCTCAAAGAAAATGTAACATCTCAAGATTGCCACACCAGTGACATCGGTCACTGGTTCGCAATGACACAGAGGTTTGTGACATTACCGGGTGCCTCGTCTTTTGTCCTTGCGTCTGCTGTTGGCATACACAGCATACCACAGTTTTTACAGAAAGTCTTCTCGTTTTTTTATCAACCTTTTGAGATTGCAATTTACCCCGCCCCTGTGCTATAATAAATACAAATCTTAGGAAAGGAGCGGTGCAGATGGCAAAAAAATTTCGCAAGAACCTGACAAAAATTTTCCTGTGGCTTTTTATTTTGGCCCTTTTGGTTGTGGCCATTCCCGTGGGCATCAACGATTGGGTGATCCAAAGCACCGCTTCCCGAATTGTCACAACCGAGAAAGCTGCCGAACTGCAGGATGTGGAATGCATTTTGGTCTTAGGCTGCGCTGTCCGCCCCGATGGCACCCCCAGCCCCATGCTTGCCGAGCGACTGGATCGAGGTATAGAACTGTACGAAAACGGCGCTGCGCCCAAGCTGCTGATGAGCGGTGATAACGGCCAGGTGGAATACAACGAAGTGGTCACAATGGGCAATTACGCTTTGGAAAAAGGTGTCCCCTCCCAAGATATTTTCTTGGATTACGCAGGCTTTTCCACCTACGAAAGCATGTATCGGGCCAAGGAGATCTTCCAAGCCAAGAAGATTCTTATTGTCACGCAAAAATACCACCTGCACCGAGCCTTGTACATCGCCAAAGCTATGGGCCTGGATGCCTACGGTGTCAGCTGCGACACCCAGCTATATGCCGGACAAACAAACCGGGATGTACGGGAGATTTTGGCCCGGAACAAGGACTTCCTTACATCTATTTTCAAGCCCAAACCCACCTATTTGGGCGACCCTGTTCCTGTCAGCGGCCCCGGCAACTTTATCACAGAATAAAAAACCGCCACCTTTTAGGTGGCGGTCATTTTTATACTAAGGAACGGAAAACATCCAAACTTCGGAGTATCTTTTCATAGCTGACGCAGTAGCACAGACGGAACCAACCGGGACACCCAAAGCCCTCGCCGGGCACTACCAGCAAATCCTTCTGCTTGGCCTTTTCGCAGAATGCCTCCGAGTCGCCGCCGGGTGCTTTCACAAACATATAGAAAGCGCCGTCGGGCTTGGCCACTTCATATCCAGCCTGCCGCAAGCCCTCGTAAAGAGCCTTGCGGTTGCGGTTATACTCGCTAAGATCCGGCTGCAGATGGGCGCAGCGGGCAATCACATGCTGCCACAAAGAGGGGGCGCAAATGTGACCAATACCTCTTGCCGCGCCGGCAACAGCCGTGTAAAGTTCTACACCGTCGGTTGCCTGCCGGGGCACATAGATGTAACCAATGCGCTCGCCGGGCAAAGACAAAGACTTAGAATAGGAATAGCACACGATGGTGTCCCGGTAAATCGTAGGAATAAAGGGCACTTCCACCCCATCGTAAGCCAGTTCCCGGTAGGGTTCGTCAGCAACGATGTAAATTGCGTGGCCAAACTCCGCCGCTTTGCGCTCAAGCAACTGCGCCAACTGCTCCAGGGTATTCCGGGTGTAGACCACACCGGAGGGGTTGTTGGGGGAATTTATGATGATGGCTACAGTGTTGGCTGTAATGGCCGCTTCCACCGCATCCAGACGAATCTGGAAATTGGGAACATCCGCCGCCACCACCTTCAGACTGCATCCGGCAGACTGGGCAAAGGGCTCATACTCGGAAAAATACGGAGCGATGGCAATGATCTCGCCACCGGGCATAGACAATGCGCCAAATACCGCGCACAGTTCCGGAGACGCGCCGCAACCCAAAAACAGTTCGTCGGCTGTAATATCCGTACCAAAGCGATTGTTCAAATCCTTGGCGATAGCCCCTCTTGCACGCAGATCGCCCGTGGCGCTGGTATAGCTGTGGATAGCCAAATTGTCCATATTGTCCAAGATATCCCGGACTGTGTCGGTTACCTCCCGGGGGGCGGGCAGGCTGGGGTTGCCAATGGTGAAATTAAACACATTCTCCTCGCCTACGATCTGAGCCCGGGCAGCGCCATAGGCTGCCAGTTCCCGAATGGTGCAGCCGTTGGTGCCCATCTCGTATGCAGTTTTATTATACATAATCTTTCTCCTTACATCTCATAGAGCGGTGCAGGCGGGTCAAATTTCTGGGGCTTGTATGTAACAGTGCCAATGGGCTTACCCTCCACACCATACTTGGGATTGTACCCAAACAGGTTTACATAACGCTCCAAATCAGCCTTTTCCGCTTCCATAGCCTTCATCACTTCCACCGTGGCCAGCACATCATCCACCGCCCGGTGGGAGTTGACCACCTTGCCCGCCAGGTCATAGACCTCAATGGCATTGCAAAGCTTGTGGGGATAGCTGTGACGGTCCTTGTAGACCGTGAGCAGATCCAGCTTATCCTTGCCCTTTAAGATGGTGGGATCGCCATCCCGGAGCAACAGATAATAAAGAAAACTCAAATCAAAATGGGCATTGTAGGCCAATAGCAAGGTATTCCCCGCCACCATTCGAGCGATATCGCAGCACAGCCGGGTTTTGGGAATGCCCTTTTCCCGAAGATCCTCATTGGAGATGCCCGTCAGATTCTGAATCAACGGCGGCACAAAGCCCCCGGGGCTGAGAGCGATTAGCTCGTCATACTCCTGGGTGACCACGATCTGTCCGTTTTGCTTTTCCACCACCACGGCGGCAAACTCAATGATCTCATCCCGGTTAAAGATCAGACCGGTGGTTTCCGTATCAAAGAGCATGAGCCTGTCATATTTTGCAAACAAGATATCTAACATATCATTCTCCTCTATAAAGGGCCAGCGCCCGGGCGAACTTACTCTTTTCCTCAGCCACAAGGCCGAATCGCTCTGCCAGTTCCTTGGCAAACCCATCACAGGCGGCTTTTGCGCCATCTTTCATTTCAACCTCTGCCTCGCACAAGGGCTCTACCTTGCCGCCACCCAGCAAAATGCCCTTATCCAGGGCGATCTCCACCGTGCATTTCGGAAGAATCACAGTTTTTGCTAACCGGGTGAACTTCGCACCGCAGATATGGACGAGCCCCTCTTTTGCAAGCGTTTCCAAATCCGCCGGTGCGCCCATTGCAATCAGCTTGGGAATAGCAGCAGTAATTTCTTCACACTCCACTTCCCATTCCCCCCGGGCATCGCCCGCCGGGGTCTTCAGGGTGCAGATGGAAACACCGTTTTCCAGCCGCCGACGGAGGGTATACCGCCGCTTAGACAGTGCCCCGGTAGGCGTGTCATAATAAGCGGTTTCCATCTCTATCATAATCCCTCCGGGAAAGGCCCCATCGATGGCCGACAAAACTTCTTCCGATGCCTTGAACTTCAATTCATATTCCGTTGCCATCGTCGCCCCTCCTGAAATTTTTCCTCTATTATACACCTTCTTTTGCCCAAGTGCAAGAATCTTTCCGGGAGAATATATTCCGACAAAAAAATCGCGTCCTGCGTGGTACTTTATACACAGGAAGGACGTGAAGTATATGATCGTAATAGAATCTTATGTGCGCCGGGGAAAACATATTCTCCGCCGATGGCTCTTAGACCCCCGGGTACATATTTTTCTCCGGATAGCCGGCTACCTGGCTGCCGGATTTGTGTTAAGCGCCGCCAGCTTGGGGCAGAGCATTCTCCCCCTGTCACTGGCCTTGGTGTGCGCCTGCAGTGGCTGGCCGGCAGTCCTCAGCGCCATGGGTGGCATTATGGGCTACCGCATCTTTTGGGGCATAGGACAGCAGCCTGTCGTATGGCTGAGTGCAGGTCTTCTTTCTGCGCTGGTCCTGGGAAAAAGACGGCTCAGCCGGGAAACCCCATTGCTGATGCCCGCCATTGCCGGACTGATCGTGGCATCCTGCGGGGTACTGTTCCAAAACTTAGGGTTAGAGGACTCACCCATCTCCCTGTACATAATCCGGGTGGCCCTGGCAATGGGCGCGACCCGTCTTTTTGCCCAAGTGCGCCGGGGCAGACACCCCATATTGGAATGGCTGGCCTGCGGCTTAGGGGTACTGGCCTTGGTGCAGATTGCCCCGTCCAAATGGTTTAGTTTCGGTTTTTTTGCGGCGGGTATGCTGTCCGCGGTGGGTGCTTTTCCGGCAGTTGCTATCGCCGGCCTTGCTTTAGATTTGGCACAGGTGACCGTTGTACCCATGACCGCCGTGCTGGTGCTGGCCTACCTGCCCCGGCTGCTGCCCAAACCTACCGGGCTATTCGGACGGCTCGCCCCGGGCGCAACCTATTTTCTCATAATGTGGCTGTGCAATACTTGGGATCTGTACCCTCTGCCCGCCCTGCTTTTGGGGTCGGTGATCGGTGGCTTTTTGCCCGTTCCCGGAAAAATCCCCCACCGCCGTGGTGAAACCGGCACTGCCCAGGTGCGCTTGGAATTAGCCGCCGGGGTGCTGAACCAAACACAGCAGCTTTTGGCAGAAGCCCCGGAAGTGCCGGTAGACGAAGACGCATTGGTAATGCGGGCTGCGGAACGGGCCTGCTCCAACTGCCCAAACCGTAAAAATTGCAAGGATATCCAACGATTGGGTATGCTCCCGGGCACGCTACTTCACAAACCTCTCCTGCAAACCGAGGAACTGCCCATCATATGCCGAAAAAGCGGACGCTTTCTTGCCGAACTCCACCGCTCCCAGGAGCAGCTGCGCTCCATCCGGGCAGACCGGGAGCGGCAAAAAGAGTACCGGGCGGCAGTGGAACAACAGTATCATTTCCTGTCCGACTTCCTTCGGGAACTGTCCGACGGTCTTTCTCACCGGGCAGAACAGCCCAATATTTACAGCCCCCGGGTGGCGGTGTTCGGCAATCGTCCAGAGGAAGAAAACGGCGACCGCTGCCTGCGCTTTGCCGGTACAGAGGGGCGGTACTATGTGCTGCTGTGCGACGGAATGGGCACAGGTCTGGGCGCAATCCAAGAGGGCCGCGAGGCAGGAACTATGCTCCGCCGGCTCTTAAGCGTTGGTTACCCCGCCGAATATGCCCTGCGCAGCGTCAACAGCATCTGCGCTCTTCGGGATCGAGCCGGGGCTGTGACCGTGGACTTGGCAGAGATTCAGCTTTCTTCCGGCAAGGTCACTTTGTATAAATGGGGCGCTGTGCCCTCTTATCTGATCGGTGGTGTGGGGGTAGAAAAGATTGGCGCCGCCACGCCCCCTCCCGGCCTGTCCGTCACCGACTACCGGGAGAGTGTGGACAAGCTATCCCTGCGCCGTGGTCAGCTTTTGGTAATGGTCAGCGACGGCATTGGTGAAACCGAGGCTCTGCGGTGCTGTATGAACAGCATCGGCAAAACTCCGAGAGAAATCGCCACAACCCTGCTCACCGCTGCCCAACCCGGCCCCCAGGACGACGCAACTGTGGTTATGATCTCACTGGAGCAGGAAGAGAAATAAAAACAGCCACCCCGCTTGGGGTGGCTGTTTTAGGGTACCGACACTCAAAATAGAACCGGGCTAAAAAATTGATTTTCTAATGTGTCATATCAACATTACATCACTAAAAAATCCATTAGTATGGAGATATCTCGTCCTTCATAATATAAATATTAAAACCGGTAACAGAAGCCATACCTATTTTTCCACTAACTGTAATTGTATCACCAACATTCAGTGTTTTAGCATACGCCTCCGTAACGGGCTTAAAAAAGCAACCTATATTACCGGCATTCAATTCAACATAAGCATCGCAATCAAACCAAGATGTAAGCCTATATGCACCCCCTATTTTCGTAATAGTAGATGTTACCGTAATATCTGCTCCAATGTATTCATCCTCAAACAGAATGCTGTTGCTTTCTTCAATATCCCGCAGTTCTTGCAAAGTCATTTGTTTTCTTTCGCCACTATTTGTTTGAATCATTGCAAGAATCTTTTTTCCATTTTTTCCAGACCCATTATTGGATGAACAGCCAAATAAGGATATCATAACTACAACCGCTAAAATAATTGCAAAAAATCTTTTCATATTTATCTCCTCTAATTTCATTTCTTATATTAATCTAAATGCATCAGAGCAAGTTCTACATCACCCTCTTCGTTAATTCTCCAAGGGCAATCCTTTACCGTTCCATTTTGGTAGTATAGCACCAAAGTTTTCTCTGTAAGTTCATATGTTCCATGATTTTCCAAAATTGTACTACCTAATTCTGTATAGCAATCAAAAGAACCATCTTCAAAATAGTACTCAACACGGTTACCCGTATCAAGACTGAATTGATACATTCCTTCCATCAAAGAATTAATTCTTTGATATTCGCTACCGGTTAAAACAGGAGGTTCCCAATTAGGGTCTTCTGCATCGCAAACAGTACATACACCATCCTCAAACGAATGTGAACTATATGTTCCAATTTCATAACCACATTTCGTGCATCGAGAACGACTTAGGCATGTTGCTGCACTATATGTATGATCACAAGTAGTTTCTCCAACACACCCTGTGATTGCAACCATAATAAGCACAACCATAGCAACGCATATACATTTCTTCATAGCAAATCACCTTTTTTCCTATTTTTATACTCTTTATATAGAGTATGCTAATTATACTCTATTTCTCGAGCATTGTCAAGAAAAAGAGCAGGTCATATCATAATATGCAAGAGGTGATATGATGATTTCTTATGATCCCTTTTACAAAACCTTAAAAGAAAAAGGTATTTCAACCTACAAATTAATAAACGAGTACGGAATCAGCCGCAGCTTACTGGATCGTCTGAAGCACAACAAACCCATCAGCACTGTAACGTTAAACGATCTATGCAACATCCTTCATTGTAAGGTCGAGGATGTTATTATGTTTACAGAAGATAATACCGAAAAATAAAACCACCAAGTTAGGTGGTTTTTATTATATTCATATGAACAGTCCAAAAGGTATCAGCAACAAAAACCAGCCATCCCGGTTGGGATGACCTTGGGGCACTGTTATTATTTTGCTGTGGTCGGCTTGCTCTCCTGTTGCGGTGCCCGGCGATTGTCCTCGGCTTTGAAAAGCCTTCGTCCCTCGCCGACCGCGGCCACTCGTTCGCCTCCCTCCTCCCGCCACTGGCGGCGGTCGGCTCACTCCCCAAATTTTCACTGGCTTCGCCAGTTCAAAAGGTATCCGCAACAAAAAATCAGCCATCCCGGTTGGGATGACTGATTTTTTGGAGCTGCTAGCCAGATTTGAACTGGCGACCTCATCCTTACCAAGGATGCGCTCTACCGGCTGAGCTATAGCAGCATAAGATTGACAGCTTTGCCATTATAACTTAACAGCAGCCAAATGTCAACCCTTTTTTGCAAATTTTCGGCCCATTTTTTCTATGGGCAGTTCGCCTACCAGCGTGCTACCTAAAATCAGCACTGCCCCCAAGATTCCCCGCCAACCCAGGGGTTCTCGCAACCACAGGGCAGACAGCACAATGGCAATCACGGGATCTAAGTAGCTAAACAGCGCCACCGTCTGAGAAGAAAGCTTTCCCAACGCGCCAAAATACAACCAGTAGGCAATGCCCGTATGGACAATGCCCACCACCGCCAAAAGCGCGTAATCCCTGCCGATCATTTGACCCATACCAAATCCGCCACCCAGCAGGCAGTAGGGCAGAATCACCACTGAGGCTGCGATAAGCTGGGCAATGGTTTTATCGTAGGCATCAATAGGGCCTAACTTTTTATTCAGGAACATCACCGATGCGTACAGCGCCGCTGCGACCACAGCGAAAACGAAACCCTTTCCACCGGAAAAGCCACCCTCCAGCACCCCGGACACAAATACCATACCCACCAGCGCCACAGCGCAAAGCAGGCTCTTTTTGCCGGTGAGCCGTTCACCCAGTAAGGGCGATGCCAGCACCAGAAACACCGGCGCCAAATAATAGCAAATGGTCGCCGTTGCCACGGTAGTATGGTTATAGCTTTCAAACAGGAACACCCAATTAAGACCCATAGCGCCGCCGGACAGAAGCAGCAACCATAGATTCTTCTTAATTTCCTGCCACTGGGGCTTTTTCCCGGTAACCACCATTACTCCCAGCAAAAAGAGTGAACCCAGAATGCCCCGGATAAAGGCCACCGTAGCGGAAGGCGCCGGGATATAGCGCACAAAGATGCCCACTGTACCGAATATGGTCATTGCGGTGAGTAAGCTGCACTTTGCCTTGTTCATTCCTCTACACTCCATTCAGGCTCTGCCTCAAATACAAATTTTTCTCCCTTATAAGGGAAACTGATCCGCCGGGAGAACAGCATAGGCTCTTTCCTTTCATCCCGGCTGCCATACTTATGATCGCCCACCAGTGGGAATCCCCGGCTGGAAAACTGCACCCGGATCTGGTGGCTTCTTCCGGTATAAAGCCGGATATGCACCAGGCTCTGCTCCCCGGCCTTTATGAGGCGATAGGCCAGCCGGGCGGCTTTCACCCCGGCTCTTTGCCGTTTCACCACGAAGACCTTATTCTTCCGGCTGTCCTTAAAGAGCCAATCTTCCCAATCTCCCTCAGCAGGGGGCGTGCCGTGAACCATAGCCACATATTCTTTCACCATTTCGCCCTTTGCTATGGTAGCAGACAGGTCAGCGGCAGCCTTTTTGTTCCGGGCGAAAACCATCACGCCGCCCACATTTTTATCCAGTCGGTGCAAAGGAAAAATTTCTCCGCCCAAAGCTTCCCGAAGCGCCTCGGGCACTTGGCTCTCGGAATCCAGGCCCACGGGCTTCACGCACACCGCTATATCCCAATTCTCGAACAAAATCTCCATACCGCCAACTCCTTTTTCTACCAGTATAGCAGAGATTTTTTCATTGTCAAAAGAAATAGGATTTTATTGCAATTTTTCGCAGTTTCAGTATAATAAAAACATTAGAGATTGCCACGTCGCTATGCTCCTCGCAATGACGTGGTTGTTTGGGAGGATTTACTATGACCACAAAAGATTATCAGAGGAAACGGCCTCTGTCCATTTTCCTCAGTTATTTTAAGAATCACAAAAAGCTGTTCCTGGTAGATGTGCTGTGCGCCTGCCTGATCGCCGGCGTGGACCTGGCGTTCCCGCTGATCACCCGCAGCGCCCTTTACGATATGCTCCCCGGGCAGATGTACAAGACCTTCTTCATCGTGATGGGCGCAGTGGTTGTCTGCTACCTGCTCCGGTCGCTGCTTAACTACATCGTGACCTTCTTTGGCCATATGTTCGGCGTGCGGGTGGAGGCAGATATCCGCAAGGACCTGTTCGCTCATATGCAGACCCTCAGCTTTGATTTTTATGACCGTAACCGCACCGGCAAGCTCATGTCCCGGCTCACCTCCGACCTGTTTGAGTTGGTGGAGCTGGCCCACCACGGCCCAGAAGACTTGATTACCTCCACCCTCACCATCATCGGCGCGCTGATCGTAATGGGCAGCGTCCAATGGCAGCTTGCGGTGATCGTGCTGCTAATGATCCCGTTGTTTCTCACCATCGTGATGTGTATGCGCCAGCGGATGAGCCGGGCCTCCGCTCTTTCCAAGGAAACTATGGGCCACATCAACCAGGAGATCGAATCCAGCCTGTCCGGTGTCCGTACCGCCAAGGCCTTTGCCAATGAGCAGGCGGAAAGCCAGCGCTTCCACAATGCCAACGAGCGGTTTAAAACCGCCCGCCGGGATTTCTACAAGGCTATGGCCGTGTTCCACAGCTCCGTGGAGTTTTTCCTGTGCAGCCTCAATGTGGTGGTCATCGGCGTGGGCGGCTACTATGTAATGAAAGGCTCTATGGACTACCGCGACTTGGTCACCTTCTGCCTGTATATCACCTCTTTCGTCGGCCCAATGCGGAAACTCTCCGGTTTCTCCGAGATGTTCGCCAACGGCTTTGCCGGCCTGAAGCGGTTTGTGGAGGTTATGCGTATGGAGCCTTCCGTGCAGGATAAGCCCGACGCACCCTCCCTGGAAAATGTAAAAGGCGCAATTTCCGTGAAAGACGTTTCCTTTGCCTATGACGGTGATCTGGACGTGCTGAAAAATGTCAGCTTAGAAGTAACCCCTGGCGAAACTGTGGCTATCGTAGGCCCCTCCGGCGGCGGTAAAACCACATTATGTCAACTGATCCCCCGGTTCTATGATGTGTCCTCCGGCTCTATCGCCATTGATGGACAGGACATCCGGGACGTGAACCAGTCTTCCATTCATAAGAATATCGGCATTGTCCAGCAGGAGGTTTTCCTGTTTGCCGATACGATTTTTGAGAACATCCGCTACGGCAAGCCCGATGCCACTATGGAAGAAGTTATCGAGGCCGCTAAGAAAGCGGAGATTTACGAGGATATTCTGGCAATGCCCAATGGCTTTGAAACCTATGTGGGCGAGCGTGGCACGCTCCTTTCCGGCGGACAGAAACAGCGGGTGGCGATTGCCCGGATCTTCCTGAAGAATCCTCCGATTCTCATTTTGGACGAAGCAACTTCTGCCTTGGACTCCGTCACTGAGGCCAAGATCCAGCGGGCCTTCGATACCCTGTCCCAGGGCCGTACCACTTTGATCATTGCCCACCGCCTGTCCACCATCCGGGCCGCCCAGCGGATCGTGTCCATTGCTGACGGTGAGATCACCGAATGCGGCTCTCACGAGGAGCTGATGGCCCAGGGCGGTATCTATGCAAACCTGTACCAAACACAAAATGCAAGTTTTGCGTAATTTCCCCTTGCTTTTTTTGAAAATATGGTGTATAGTATGCAGGTAGTTAAAAACTACCGCACACCTGCCGGTGTGATGGGGAACGAGGGAAGCGCCGCCTGTGGCGGGAGGAGCGACCCGAGTGAGTGGCAGCGGTCGACGAGGGACGAAGGCTTTTCAAAGCCAAGGACATTCGTCGGGCACCGCAACAGGAAAAACCCTATTGCACGGCACACATTATAACACCTGCCGGTGTGATGGAATTGGTAGACGTAGTGGACTCAAAATCCACCGATGGCGACATCGTGCCGGTTCGAGTCCGGCCACCGGCACCAAAATATGGGATACCCCAATGGGGTATCCCATATTTTTATGGCCGGTGTTCGGCAAACTCGAACTTTGTTCGAGTTTGGGGAGCGAGGCGACCGCCGCCTGTGGCGGAAACAGGGAGCTGAGCGAGTGGCAGCGGTCGGCGAGGGACGAAGGCTTTTGAAAGCCGAGGACATTCGCCGGGCACCGCAACAGGAACACCGGCACCTATATTCCCCCATTTCTACAATTCCCCTTGCAACTTGCTAGAATTTATGATATACTGTCAGTTAATGGGTGGAGTATGCCCTATTCCCCCTAAAAAACAGCGCTCCCCTGCGCTTTAAAAAAGGAAGGAGAACACATCCATATCATGGACGGAGACAGTAGTAGTTGGTTATTATTCGCAGCTTTAATTCTCTTGATTCTTGGCGGCGGCTATTTTGCTGCAGCTGAAACGGCTTTCGCCTCAGTAAACCCCATTCACATCAAGCAGAGGGTTGAAAACGGTGAAAGAAAAGCCAAGCGGGCCCAGTATGTACTGGATCACTTCAATAAGGCCCTCTCCACTCTGCTCATCGGCAACAATGTCATGCACATTTGCACAGCATCTTTGGCTACCTATCTGGTGGTGCAGGTGATGCAGCGCCCGGATCTCACCACTGCCAGCACCCTGGTAACTACCGTAGTGGTATTCCTGGTGGCAGAAATGATCCCCAAGCAGTTTGCAAAGGATTGCCCCGAGGCCACCGCTTTGGTCTTTGCACCCTCGCTTTCTTTGCTGATGAAGATTCTGACTCCGGTTTCTGCATTCTTTGACGGACTTTCCATTTTCGTTTCCAAGTTCTTCAATGTAGCGCCGGAGCCTGTCATCACCGAGGACGAGCTGATCGAGGCCATCGATTCTTTGGCCGAGAACGAAGAAAGCACCCCCGAGCGACAGGAGCTTTTACACTCTGCGCTGAAATTCGACGATGCCATCGTGTTCGACATTATGACCCCCCTGGATCAGGTGGAATGCGTAGAGATCGGTATGAAGCCGGAGGAAGTTTTGGAAATCGCCCGGGCTACCAAATATTCCAGACTGCCTGTTTATAAATCCAACAAGGAAGACCTGGTTGGTCTTCTGAATATCCGAAACTATATCAAAGCTCATCTGGCTGCCCCCGGTACTGTAACCGTTTGGGAGCAGATGTATCCGGCAATGACCATTGACGACAGCAAGAAGGTCGACGAGCTGTTTGACAAAATGAACCAAGCCAGAAAGCATATGTGCCTGGTAACAAACAGCGAGTATAAGTATGTGGGCATTGTGACCATGGAAGATATCCTGGAGCAGTTGGTTGGCGAGATCTACGACGAAGCTGATGAAGTTCCCGCCGAACTGACCGGAGAGGAGACTGCCAAATGACGAGTTATATTTTGATTGCCTTCTTGCTGGTTTGTTCCGCATTTTTCTCCTCTACGGAAATCGCATTTGCCGCTGCCAACCCCTCCCGCTTGCGGAAAGCCGCAGAATCCGGCTCCAAAAACGGCAAGTGGGCCCTGCATATCAGCGAGCATTATAACAAAGCCCTTTGCACCATCCTCATTGGTAACAATCTGGTAAACATTGCCTCTTCTTCCGTTGCAACCGTGAT
Source organism: Oscillospiraceae bacterium (assembly GCA_017561205.1). Classification (GTDB taxonomy): domain Bacteria; phylum Bacillota; class Clostridia; order Oscillospirales; family Oscillospiraceae; genus Faecousia. The sequence goes on from JAFZDL010000105.1 coordinate 45,445, forward strand.
TGCGCTGGAACTTGTGGGTGATGCAGGTGTGGCTGTTGCCACCGGTGTTATGACCGTGCTGCTGCTGATCTTTGGCGAAATCCTGCCCAAGCAGATGGCAAAACAGTTCTGCGACAAGTACGCGCTGTTCTCTGCGCCTCTGCTACACCTGCTGTGCAAAATCACCGCGCCCATCGTTTGGCTGTTTATGAAGCTGATCGCCCTGGTCTCCAAGATTTGGGCCAAAGCAAAAACAGACGATTCCATCACTTATGACGATCTGATGACTATGGTGGAAATGGTCGAAGAAGAGGGTATCCTGGAAGAAGACAGCGTAGAACTGCTGCAGGCCGCCATTGAATTTGACGATATCGAAGTCCATAAGGTCATCACCCACCGGGTGAATATGACCGCCCTGGACATCAATGATCCTATCGAAGAGTCCATTCAGACAGCGCTAACCTCCGAGTATTCCCGCATTCCCGTGTACGAAGACAGCATCGATAATATCATCGGCATCCTGCCTGTGAATGTGCTGCTGAAGGAAATGCTGGACAACCCCACTCCGGATATCCGCGCTATGCTGACCGAGCCTTTGTTCGTTCCCCAGACCAAGAATCTGCCGGAAGTTCTGGATCAGATGCGCCGGACTAAGTTCCATTTGGCCGTCGTCACCGACGATTACGGCGGAACACTGGGCATTGCCACCATGGAAGATATCCTAGAAGAGCTGGTTGGTGAGATCTGGGACGAGACCGACGAGATTGAGCCGGAGATCGTGGAGCTGACCGAGGAAAATCTCCTGGTGGAAGGCGATATGCTGATGGTGGACTTCCTGGAGTACATTGAAGAGGAAGACCCGGAGCTGGATGGTGACTTCTCCACCGTGAACGGCTGGGTTACCGAGGTTTTGAACAAGTACCCCGAGGTAAACGACACCTTCACCTACCGCAACTATCAAATCACCGTGCTGGAAGCCGAAAACCGCTGTGCTTCCAAGCTGCAGATCATTAAGTTGGAAAAATCCGAGGAAGAAGAATCCGAGGATGATTGATAAGTAAAAAAGCAAGGCTCTTTCGAGCCTTGCTTTTCTTTTTACTTCAGCATATTGATGAGGTCGCCCAAGGCGGTCTCAAATTTTGCGCCGTACCAATGGGTGGCATCGTCCTGGGAATTTTCAATACACTTGACTGTGTAGTCCGCAGCAATCTTAGCCGCGCCAAATACCGTCTTTTCGTTCATCAATGCGCCCACAAAGGCGGATGCATAAATATCGCCGGTGCCGTGGCAACCCTTGGCAATCTTATCGTGTTCGTAGTAATCGGTCTTGCCGTTCTCGCAAACCAGCACACCGGTCTTACCCTCAGCATAGCCCACACCGGTAAGCACCACAGTCTTTGCGCCCAAAGCCAGCAGTTTCTCTACCATGGTTGCAATATATGCCTCGTCATAGACTTCCTTATACTCCACACCGGTGAGGAAGCAAGCCTCGGTGATGTTGGGAATCAAAATATCCGCTGCGCCGCACAGCACCTTCATGCCCTCCACATATTCCATATCAAAGATGGAATACAGCTGGCCGTTGTCAGCCATGGCAGGGTCAACCACCCGGATACAATCGGCAGTGCCCATGGTTTCCAAGATATTTTTCACATAGCCGATCTGCTTAAGACTGCCCAAATAGCCGGTGTAAATGGCGCTGAACTTGATGCCTTCCTTCTGCCAATGGGCCTGAATAGCAGGCATATCGTCGGTCAGATCCCGGAACGTAAACCCGCTGAAGCCGGCAGTGTGGGTAGAAAGAACGGCAGAGGGCAGGATGCAGGTCTCCAACCCACAGGCGGACAGAATGGGCAGCGCCACCGTCAACGAGCATTGTCCCACGCAGGAAATATCCTGAATGGTGAGAATTTTTTTGTAAGCCATATTTCTTCTCCTTGCTATTTTGTTTTCCTTAGTTTATACTATAACTGATAATATAAAAATACCCAAAACAGGAGAAATATATATAACCAGATGAAGTATAAAGTTGATAAAGCAATCCGACCTGCCTACCTGCAGATCTACAACCAAATCAAGGAAGATATCATTTTCGGTGTGCTGGAACAGGGTAGTAAACTCCCCTCCAAGCGGCTGCTCTCAGACGAGTTAGGGGTCAGCACCATCACCGTGGAGCACGCCTATGCCCTCCTCGGTGACGAAGGCTATATCGAACCCCGGGAGCGCAGCGGGTATTTCGTGATCTTTCAGCATAGTGACGGCTTTTCCGTAGGTGCACCCGCCACAGCCGCCCCTCAGTACCATCCCACCCACAGCTACCCGGATTTTCCTTTCTCCGTGCTGAGTAAGACCATGCGGAACATTCTGTCTGTCTACGGTGAGCGGATTTTGGAGAAATCCCCCGGTGAGGGCTGCGAGGAATTGCGCAGCGCCCTTGCCCGGTACTTAGCACGAAACCGGGGTCTGAACGTCACCACCGAGCAGATCGTCATCGGCTCCGGCGCAGAATATCTCTACGGCTTGATCATCGAGCTTTTGGGCCGCAACCGGGTCTACGGCATTGAAATGCCCTCCTATGAGAAGATCGAGCAGGTTTACGGCGCGGCAGAAGTGGCTTTGGAGCATTTGCCTTTGTCCCGCGACGGCATCGACAGCGCCGCTCTGGCCGCCACCACCGCCACAGTTCTCCACACCACCCCCTACCGCAGCTTTCCCAGTGGTGTCACCGCCTCTGCCTCCAAGCGGTATGAGTATATCCGCTGGGCAGAAAGGGGCAGGTACATCATTGAGGACGATTTTGAGTCGGAGTTTTCCGTGTCCACCAAGGTTGAGGACACGCTGTTTTCCCTTTCCAAATCTGATAATGTAATCTACCTGAATTCCTTTTCGAAGACCATCTCCCCCGCCCTGCGTATCGGCTATATGGTGCTGCCCAAGGCGTTGGTGCCTGCATTCCGTGAAAAGCTGGGCTTTTACTCCTGCACCGTTCCTACTTTTGAGCAGCTGGTCATCGCATCGCTCCTTAACAGCGGCGACTTCGAACGTCACATCAACCGCGTCCGCAGAAAGCTAAGGAAGGCACAACAAGCTTAAACTGCGTCATCCTGAGCGAGTGAAGCGAGTCGAAGGATCTTCCGACCAAACAACGATTGGCGTAGCTTGATACTGCGTAGATTCTTCGACTTCGCTCCTTTGTCGCTCCGCTCAGAATGACAGGGTTTCCCCTTGTGGGAGAGCCTTGTTACAGTCCAAAAGGCTGCTGGTCAAAAAAGAAAAGGCTTGACTTTTCGGGATAATGTGCTATAATCAATTCCGTTCCACAAGGAGGCTTAGCTCAGCTGGTTAGAGCGCCTGCTTCACACGCAGGAGGTCGATGGTTCGAGTCCATTAGTCTCCACCAAAAGTCCACCCAATGGGGTGGGCTTTTTTTGCATTTCCAGCAAAATGCATTATAATAGAAAAACAAGTGAGACTTTTTGCGTCCTCATCCGTTTAATAAGTGAAAGGGCAAAATAGAACCTTTCGGAAAGGAGTGTGTCATATGGATAACGGTGCAAGTAGCTACCGCCGTTTTCTAAATGGCGACGACAAAGGCTTAGGCGAAATTGTACGAGATTATGCAGACGGCTTAACGCTTTATCTTAACGGCATTGTGAATAATATATCCCTTGCTGAAGAATTGATGGAAGAAACCTTCTTTCGGCTCATAACGAAGAAACCGAAGTTTCACCCCAAGCACACTTTCAAAACCTTTCTTTATACCATCGGGCGAAATGTGGCCATCGATCATCTCCGGCGGAAGAGGTCAGACGCATCCTACGACGATATAGAGAACTATATTCAAGACGAGTACGACCTGGAAAAGCTCTACATCATTGAGCAGCGGAAAATCACTGTACATAGGACGTTAAAAAAGCTAAACACCGACTATCGGCAAGTTCTTTGGCTGCTCTATTTTGACGGCTTAACCAATGCAGAGGCCGCAGCTGTTATGAAAAAGAATGCCCGTCAAATGAAGAATCTCGTTTACCGTGCCAAAAGCGCCTTGAAATCAGAACTTGATAAGGAGGGCTTTGTTTATGAAGAATTATGATGAATTAACTCAGGATCTGCTTGAGCGCAGAGACTGCTATGTTGCCTCGCAAAAGCAGAAACGCATAACTGCCGTCACATCCCTTTGCTGTGTCTGCATTGTGGTGCTGCTTGGCTTTGGGCTTTGGAAAAACGGAACATTCCGCCCCGCAACCGGTGACCTTAGCATTATCAGCACCAAACCACAGACCGATCCCACCACCAATCCACCCGCTCAAATCTACTGGGTGGTAAACCAGATCAACGGCTATGTTGGCGGCGCAAGATTAAACTACGAAACCTCTATGTATTACAGCAAAACGAAAAACATAGCGGAAATGGCCCAGCACTTTGGCCGTGACTTTAGCACCCTAACCGATGTAATGCCTGACGGTTTCCAATTTACCGGGAACTACGAAAGAAAATTCTACTATGAAAACGACGGCACCTTGGTCTGCGACGATTGCCACTTCTACTATACCAAAGCCGAGCAGGAAATCGCGATTCACAGCAGCAAAATCGGCACACCCTATGATTACCTTTATTTGCCGGACAATCTCATTTCCTCCAACATTAACGGTGTAGAAATGGTCATCGGCGAATTTCACGCGAACAATGTCTCCCCCCAAATCGACCTTGTTTTTGCGGATTTTTCTCACAATGGAATCCAGTATCGTGTCACGGTCAAGAATATACCTTTTGATGGAAGCAAAGATGCACCCGACTGGTTGGTGGATATCCTCGCAGAACTCATTAAATAATCAGAAAAGCCCACCTTGCGGTGGGCTTTTTCTTGCCAATTTATTCAAATTCTGTTACACTATAACCAAACAGAAAAGGAGCTATATTTATGGTTACACTGATCACTTCCCGCATTCGGCGGATCACCATTCCCGCGAAAAAACCTTAATATGGCAAGAAAGGTCTATTATGAGATATCATTCCATCGTGCCGGGTGTGTTTCTAGCCCGGCCCAACCGGTTCATCGCCCATATTAAAATTAACGGCAAGGAAGAAATCTGCCACGTCAAAAACACTGGCCGCTGCCGGGAACTGCTCCCCACAGGCGCAAAGGTTTGGTGTGAAAAATCCGATAACCCCACCCGGAAAACCGGGTATGATTTAATCACCGTACAAAAGGACCGCCGGCTTATCAATATGGATTCCCAAGCCCCCAACGCCGCCGTCAAAGAATGGCTGGAAAATGGTGGATTGGGGCAAATTGAAAGCTTAAAACCGGAGAGCCGCCACGGGGATTCCCGGTTCGATTTTTCTTTTACCAAGGATGGGAAATCCTGTTTCTTAGAGGTCAAGGGTGTGACCTTGGAAAATGATGGCGTATGCGCCTTTCCCGATGCCCCTACCATCCGGGGCGCTAAGCATCTGCGGGAACTAACCACCCTTGCAAAAGAGGGTTATGGCGCATATGTTTTGTTTGTCATTCAGATGGCAGATGTGAAATACCTGCACCCAAACGATGCCACCGACCCGGATTTCGGCAAAGCCCTCCGGGACGCCGCTGCTGCCGGGGTAAAGGTACTGGCTATGGACTGCCAAGTCACCCCGGATTCTATGCGCCTTCATTCTCCGGTAGCCGTAAGATTATAACCCCCTTGTCATGCAAAGGTTTGCCTGCAAGCCGTGGGAATCTCCTGTTAAAAGCTTTATAATCGCACTACATTTCGATGGGTTTCGCCTGGAGATTGCCACGTCGCTTCACTCCCGGCAATGACACAGAGATTTAGACATTACCAACAAACACGGCAGCAGCCTGATATTAGGCCACTGCCGTGTTTTTCACTTATACCGCGTTACGCTCTGGCGAATCAGCGAACGCTTCAATCTGGCCTCTGCCAAACGGATATCCGTATCACTGGAGGTCTTGTTTGCAAGGATCTCCTTGGCCCGCTCCTCGGAGGCCTTGGCCCGGGCAATATCAATGTCGACTGCCCATTCAAAGGTCGTGGGCACCAGCTTCACACTGCCGTCCAGCACGCTCACCATACCGCCGATACACGCGCCATAGCGTTTTTCGCCGTCAATGATCGCCGTGGCCATACCCATTCCCAGGGGGGCAACGCAGTTGATATGCCCGGCCAAAATTCCCAGGTCACCATCCACAGTACGGACGATCAGCTCCTCCGCCTGGCCTTCATAACGCAGGCCGTCGGAGGTGACAATTTTCAAAGAAAAGGTGTTCATAGGGCTTCCCCTTTCAATTATTTGCCTCGTTTTTCCACTTGGCAACCACATCGTCAATACTGCCCGCAAACAGGAAGCAGGACTCGGGGATGGCATCGTGCTTACCTTCAATGATTTCCTTAAAGCCACGGACGGTTTCTTTCAGAGGTACATACTTGCCCTCATAACCGGTAAACTGCTCTGCCACCGCAAAGGGCTGGGACAGGAAACGCTGCACCTTACGGGCGCGGGAGACGGTGAGCTTGTCCTCTTCGCTCAGTTCATCCATACCCATAATGGCGATGATATCCTGCAGCTCTTTATACCGCTGCAGAATTCTCTGCACGCCACGGGCAACCTCGTAATGCTCCTGTCCCACAACCTCGGGGGTCAAGATCCGGGAGGTGGAGTTCAAGGGGTCAACAGCGGGGTAAATACCCAAAGAGGCAATACCACGATCCAGTGCGGTGGTGGCATCCAAGTGAGCAAAGGTAGTAGCAGGCGCAGGGTCAGTATAGTCGTCGGCCGGCACATACACCGCCTGCACGGAGGTGATAGAGCCGTTCTTGGTAGAGGTTATACGCTCCTGCAGCGCGCCCATTTCCGTTGCCAGGGTGGGCTGATAGCCAACCGCAGAGGGCATACGGCCCAGCAGTGCGGATACCTCAGAGCCCGCCTGAGTGAAACGGAAGATATTGTCGATAAACAGCAGCACGTCCTGGTGCTTCACATCCCGGAAGTACTCAGCCATTGTAAGGCCGGAAAGGCCCACACGCATTCTTGCTCCGGGGGGCTCGTTCATCTGACCGAAGACCATAGCTGTCTTCTTGATAACACCGGACTCGGTCATTTCCAAAAACAGGTCGTTACCCTCGCGGGTACGCTCGCCAACACCGGTGAACACGGAGTAGCCGTTATGCTCGGTGGCGATGTTGTAGATCAGCTCCTGGATCAAGACGGTCTTACCAACACCGGCGCCGCCGAACAGACCGATTTTGCCGCCCTTTGCGTAGGGACAAATCAGATCGATAACCTTGATACCGGTCTCCAAAATTTCTGTAGAGGTCTCCTGCTCCTCATAGGAAGGCGCGCTGCGGTGAATGGGCCACCGCTCCTCAGCATTAATTTCTGCGCCGCCATCAATGGGCTGACCCAGCAGATTGAACACCCGGCCAAGGCAGTCTTCGCCCACCGGCACGGTAATAGCCGCTCCGGTGTTTTCTGCCTCTGCGCCACGGGCCAAGCCGTCGGTAGAACTCATCGCGATACAGCGCACCACATTGTCACCAATGTGCTGGGCAACCTCCGCAATGATGATCTCGTTCCCGTTCTTTACGGAAATCGCCTGCAACAGCTCGGGCAGGGCATCCTCCGGGAAGCGAATATCCAAAACAGGGCCCATAATCTGAACCACTGTTCCTTTTACATTAGTCATAGGATTCAACTCCTTATCGGTTTTAAGAACCGGCGATAATTTCAGTAATTTCCTGGGTGATGGCGGCTTGTCTTGCCCGGTTGAACTGCAGGCTGAGGCCCTCGATCATCTCCTGGGCATTTTGGGTGGCCGCATCCATCGCGGTGCGGCGGGCCGCCTGTTCGGAGGCGCGGCTTTCGCACAGCGCGCCATAGAGCACACCACCCAAATATTCCGGCACGATGGCAGCAAATACAGTTTCGCTGTCCGGCTCATAAAGCATTTCCCGCACTGTACCGGAGGGGGCATCCCCCTGCTTTTCCAAAGGCAAAAGCTGCAAACAGCGGGTTTCCTGGGAAAGCACAGAACGAAAATCCGTATACACCACATATACCTTATCATACTGCCCCTGCAAATAGGCCTTGCAAAGCTGCTTTGCAACAGAGAAGCAATCGCCGATGTTGACGGTTTCCGCAGTGGTATAATTCTCCGTCAGCACGGGAATCTGGTGGGCTTTAAAATAATCCGCGCCTTTTTTGCCGATTGGCAAAATGCTAGCATCCTTGCCCTCCATTTGGGCGTTCAGCAGCTTCAGCACATTGCTATTGTAGCCACCGGCCAAGCCCCGGTCACCGGAGATCACGATGAATGCCGCCTTATTGCCACCCCGTTTGGCAAGGTAGGGGGAGGAAAAATCCCGATCGTGATTCACGATATCCCACATGGTAGCGTACAGGGTCTCAAAATAGGGTCGGCAGTTCAGTGCCTGGGACTGGGCCTTGCGCAGCTTGGCGCTGGCCACCATCTCCATAGCCCGGGTGATCTGCCGGGTGGACTCCATACTGCGGATGCGGGTTTTGATTTCTTTGGTAGAAACACCTGCCATATCAGCCACCCATTTCGCCTAGCAGCTGCTTTAAAGCTTCCTTGATACTCTCTTCTGCAGCCTCTTCCAACTTGCCGGTCTCCCGGATGGAAATGAGGGCCTTTTCATAGCGGGTCTCCATCAGCTCGGAAAGCCGACGCTCAAACTCGGGGATCTTGTCCACTTCCAAAGTATTCAGCCAGCCGTTGACCACAGCGTACAGAATACAAACCTGGTGGGCAACCTCCACAGGGGCATTGCTGCCCTGCTTCAGCACCGCCACGATCCGCTCACCCAAAGCCAAACGCGCCTTGGTGTCTGCGTCCAGGTCAGAACCGAACTGGGCAAAGCTCTGCAGCTCCCGGTACTGGGAGTACAGCAGCTTCAAAGAACCTGCCACCTTCTTCATAGCCTTGATCTGGGCAGCGCCGCCCACACGGGACACGGAAATACCCGGGTTTACCGCAGGCATAACACCGGCATTGAACAGCTCGCTTTCCAGGAAGATCTGTCCGTCGGTGATAGAGATCACATTGGTGGGAATATAGGCGGACACGTCGCCGGCCTGGGTCTCGATAATGGGCAGAGCGGTCAAACTGCCGCCGCCGTTTGCCTTGGACATATGGGCGGCTCTCTCCAAAAGTCTGGAGTGGAGATAAAACACGTCGCCGGGATAAGCTTCCCGTCCGGGGGGACGGCGGATCAGCAGAGAAATGGCACGATAGGCCACTGCGTGCTTGCTGAGATCATCATAGATCACCAGCACATCCTTGCCTTGCAGCATAAAATGCTCACCCATGGTACAGCCGGTATAAGGGGCAATGTACTGCATAGGCGCCAACTCTGATGCGGTAGCGGAAACCACGGTGGTATAGTCCATTGCGCCACCCAAAGTCAGCGCATTCACGATCTGGGCCACAGTGGAACGCTTCTGTCCGATGGCCACGTAGATACAAATAACATCTTTACCCTTCTGATTCAGAATAGTATCTGTGGCGATGGTGGTCTTACCTGTCTGTCGGTCACCGATGATCAGCTCACGCTGACCCCGACCAATGGGAATCATAGAGTCGATGGCCTTGATGCCGGTCTGCAAAGGCACATTGACAGGCTCACGCTCGATAATGCCGGGTGCGGGAGATTCAATGGGCCGGTAGCTTTCCGCCTCAATGGGGCCCTTGCCGTCGATAGGCTCACCCAAGGCGTTCACAACACGGCCAATCAGGCCCTTGCCCACAGGCACGGACACAACCTTGCCGGTACGCTTGACGGTGTCGCCCTCTTTGATGCCGTTGTCGCTGCCCAAAACCACGATGGAGGCAGTATCCTCCTCCAAATTCTGGGCCATACCGTAAGCGCCGTTGGGGAATTCCACCAGCTCACCGGCCATACACTTATCCAGCCCCGACACCTTTGCAATGCCGTCGCCGGACAGGATCACCGTACCTGTTTCGCTGGTCTGTAATTTATTTTCGTAGTTCTTGATTTGACTACGGATAATTTTCGTAATTTCTTCCGGTCTTAATTCCATAACTGTCTTATCCTTTATTAAAGCGCAGTATTTTTCAGTTGCTTTTCCATCGCCTGCAGGCGGCCCTGGATGGTGCCGTCCACCTGGCAGCCGTCATAACGCAGACGTACGCCGCCCAATACAGCAGGATCAATCTTGCAGAGAAGCGAAATCTCCTTGCCGGTGAGGGCGGTAAGCTTGTCCGTCAAACGGACTTTTTGGGCATCGCTGAGGGCAATCGCCGTAAAGACCTGTACCTCCAAAATGCCCTTGTCGGTATTGTACCGCTCCCGGTAAGCTCTATAGCACTCCGGGAATTGGCGGATATGATTCTTCTCCGTCAGCAGCTTGAGGAAATTCAGCACATACTGATGCACCTTCCCCCGGAAGCTCTCTTCCAAAAGGTCAAGCCGCTCCTGCAGGGGGATATTGTGGGAGGCAAGAAGCTTCAGAAATTCCGGGTTTTCGCCAAAAGCGGTCTGCAAAACCGACAGCTCACCCAAAATCTGTTCTTCCAGGCCTTCCTCTTGCGCCAGGGTATAAAGTCCCTGGCCGTAAACAGTTCCTGCCTGACTCATTGCTGCTCACCCAATTCTTCCAGGAAGCTGTCCACCAGCTGTTCCTGCCGGGCAGCATCCAAGGACTGTCCGACCACCTTGCCGGCGATCTCCATAGCCAAAGAGGAAATCTCATTTTTGGCGTCATTCACAGCCTGTTTTTTCTCCCGAGCGATGTCTGCAGAAGCCTTTTCCCGGATGGCATCGGCCTCCCGGTTTGCCTGGCGGATGATTTCCTCCTCCCGGCTCTTGCCCCGGGCCACAGCTTCCTTGACCAAACGGTCGCTTGTCTGCTGGGCAGCAAGCAGCTTCTCCTCGTAGTCAACACGCAGCTGCTCAGCCTGATCCTTGGTTTGATCAGCCTGCAGATACATATCGTCAATTTCCTTCTGACGGTCGTGAATGATCTTCATAACCGGGCCAAAGAGAAATTTCTTGGCTACGAAATAAATGGTCAGAGTGTTCAGCAGAACGAATAGAGCAGTCCAAAAGTTTACGCCTACAAACGCTTCAAATTGTCCCACTTCTGCGTACTCCTTTCGATTTTACTTTTCGGATTACAGAAGGAACATAATCAGCAGAGCGATAACCAGAGAGTAAATACCGGTGGTCTCTGCAATGGCACAACCCATAATCATAGTGGAACGCAGAGTACCTGCGGTTTCGGGCTGACGAGCCATACCCTCCAAAGCCTTACCAACGGCATTACCTTCACCGATACCGGGGCCGATAGCACCGATACCCATACACAGACCTGCACCAATAGCCTTACCGGCGATTGCGATTGCGCTTGCTAATTCCATAATAATTTCCTCCTAAAGATTGTTGTTTATAATTTTCTTAATGATTTAAGTTTTTTCTTCATTTTGGGGTTCCGGTAAAGAACCGGAAATATACACCATCGTCAGCAGGCTGAACACATAGGCCTGCACAAAACCGGAGAACAGATCAAAGTAACAGGAAAGCACAGCCGGAATGCCATAAGAGAAAACAGGCACCTCGGACAAAATACCCAAGCCTTGCAACAGGCCAAACAGGCCAAGCACACCGGAGATTATGCCAAATACCAAGGGCGCTTTCTTGCCTTTTTTCTTCCACAGAAAAAGCAGACCTGCTCCGGCTGCGATCATCACCGTACCGATCAGCCAGCCCTGGGAAGCGATCAAATTCAGTACCGCCACAGAAGCTGCGCTGAGGGCCGCATAGATGATGGTGGTAATGACACCGCCGCCGGCCACATTGCCGAAGTGACGGAATGCCATAGACAGCGGCTGGGCAATTTCCGATACAATATTCATCGGCGTCATCACCACAATAGGCTCTGTAAAGCCTTTGAGCCAGCCACCAACACCTTTGTTCTTAATGTTGTTGTACCAAATGATTGCCGTGACCATCAGCGCCCACACAATCACACAGCTGATGTCTGCGGTGGCCGAACGCAAAAAACCCATCAAACCGATCAGCGTACCGAAGATGGAGCTAAGGAAGATCGTGCCAATGAAGGGGGTCCAGTGGACATTGTGTGCGCCCATCGTCTCCACCACCATATTTTGCAGCATCATCACGCCTTTTTCCACCAACACCTGCTTGCCATCCGGGCGTTTTTTCAATCCCTTGCCCAAGGCAATACAGGCCCAGCACAGGATCACCGTTACAATAAAAAACGAAACCGTTGTCTGGGTAATGGGTATTCCACCAAATATGGGAATGGTAAAATAGATAAATGCGCCGTCAACACTAATATTCATAGTCAATTATCACCCGGCTTTCTTCTGAAAAACTCCCAAAGCGTCAAGGTAAACCGCACAAACACCAGCGGCACTACCAGGGCGATCACATTGCAGATACCGCTTTTGGCAAAAGCCACCAGCACCACGACCATCAGGATCATCCGCAAAAGATAGGAGCCTTTGATGGCAGCTTGTCCGCCCTTAACATCCTGGTTCTGGGCCTTGTCCGCAGCAATGTTCACACCGATGGCCATTACAAAGAAATTCGCAATCGCCACCAGGCCGCCAACAATGCCGCCCCAAAGCACACTTATATCAAATTTCCCCAGCAGGACAAAAATGCCTATCATCGCCGCCACACCCAGGGCTTCGCCCAGAGCTACAACGCCGGTCTGCCGGAGGAGTTCTTTCCGTACATCCATTTGTTTCTCCAATCAATCGTGTTCCCCGAAGGAAACAGGGAGTTCTTCCGCTTTTTTGTCCTTGCTCAGCCCATCAAGCGCCTTTAGATTCCGGACAAAGCCGTCAATGGCGCAAAACAGCCCCAGACCGATGCCCACAAATATCACCCACAGGCCCAAACCATACCGATTTCGCAGCCAAACGGCAGCAATCACGAAGCCTGCCAGGGGCACTGCGGTGCTAAGACCCAACTGGGTGATCCAAATGAGCAGGTGTAAATTTTTCATTCCAAATCCACCCCATTATATATTGTCTTATATTATACCAAATTTTCCATATTATTCAAGTAGCCATTTTTTCAAATTATTTCCCAAAACCTCTTTATAATTTCCTGAAAATATTGTAAAATGAAAAAGAAAATTTTTAGCAGGAGGCGATAGCTTGAATCAGCAGGAATTGGAGATCTTACAAGGCACCATTGGCGCTGTTGTGTTTCAGAATTATGATAATGGCTACGCCGTCTTGCGGCTTCAGTTGGAGGACGGGCAAACCGTCACGGTAGTTGGCACCATTCCCCTTCCGGCCATCGGCGAACGGCTGATGGTCACCGGCAAATGGGCCACCCACAGCAGCTATGGCAAACAATTTGAGGCGGAATTTTTGGAGCGACTTATGCCCCAAACCGCCCCGCAAATCATTACATATCTCAGCAGCCGGGTCATCAAGGGCATCGGTCCTGTGATGGCAAACCGCATCGTCAGCAAATTCGGCGATCAGACCCTGGTAATTATGGAACGGGAGCCGGAGCGTCTTGCAGAAGTTGTCGGCATTTCGGACAAGAAAGCTATGGAGATCGGCGAGACCTTCCGCCTGCAGGTGGGTATGCGCCATTTGATGGAATTCTTTACTCTCTACGGCCTGCCCACAGAACTGGCTGTGAAAACCTATCAAATCTACGGTGAGGCCACCATCGACCTGCTCTATGACAATCCCTATTTGCTGATGGACGAAAATTTGGAAGCGCCCTTTGGCGCTGTGGACCGCTTCGCCATTGACTTAGGTGTTGCCGGGGATGATCCCCGGCGGGTCAGTTCCGGTATTCTCTTTGAACTGCGCTATAATCTCACCGCAGGTCACAGCTTCCTGCCGGAAGATAAGCTCATCGGCGCCACCGCCCAGCTTTTGAATGTGGACAATGCCACCGTAGAAATGGGCATCGCCCGGCTTTTGGAAGAGGAACAGCTTGTGCGGGATCACCTGGCGGATATCCAAGTCCTTTACCTGCCAGCTCTATACCGGGCAGAAACCTACTGCACCCGGCGATTACTTGCCCATACCGCCACCCGCTATAGCGCCCCGGCATCCTTCAACAAGAAACTGCGTACCGCCGCCCAAAGTAGTGGCTTAGAATACTCCTCTCAGCAGGAGCTGGCTCTGCAGGAAGCCGCCACCTCCGGACTTTTGCTGATCACCGGTGGCCCCGGTACCGGTAAAACCACGGTGCTCAACGGTATTTTGTCCCTGTACGAGCAAATGGGTCTAAGAACTTCGCTGTGCGCCCCCACAGGCCGGGCCGCCAAGCGGCTGACGGAAGTGACAGGCCGGGAGGCCTCCACCATTCACCGGCTTTTGGGCGCAGGCATTGACCCCCACACCGGCAAGCTTTTCTTTGCCAAGGACGAAAGCGACCCTCTGCGGGCTGATGCTGTCATTGTGGACGAGATGTCTATGGTGGATGTGCAGCTTTTGGGCAGCCTCCTGCAGGCCGTTCCCCAAACTGCCCGCTTGATTTTGGTAGGCGACCCGGATCAGCTGCCCCCTGTGGGCCCGGGCTTCCCCTTCAGCGATATGCTCCGCAGCGCTATGCTCCCGGCGGTGAAATTGACGGAGATCTTCCGCCAAGCCCAGGAGAGCCTTATTGTTATGAATGCTCACCGGGTAAACCGGGGTGAAATGCCGGAACTGAAGAACACAAAAAGCGACTTTTTCTTCCTGCAGGGTCGTTCCGAGGAGCAGGTGGCCCAAACCATCGTTGGCCTGTGCGCAACCCGGCTTCCCCAGAATATGGGCATTCCTGCCGACCAAATTCAAGTTCTTTGTCCCACGAAGAAAGGTCCTGCGGGCACTGCAGCCCTGAACAAACTGCTCCAGGCGCACCTAAATCCCGCTACCCCCACCAAGCAGGAAAAAACCGTTGGCGACACGGTGTTCAGGGTAGGTGACCGGGTAATGCAAATCCGCAACAACTATGACCTGCTGTGGAAAAAGACCGATGGCAGCGCCGTCGGCGCCGGCATCTTCAATGGTGATGTGGGCATCGTCACCAAGGTGGACAATCAATTGGAGGTGCTGACCGTGGTCTTTGACGACCGGGAGGCAGACTACGATTTTACCCAGTTAAATGAACTGGAACTGGCCTATGCCATGACTGTACATAAAAGCCAGGGCAGCGAGTACCGGGCTGTGATTCTCAGCGCCTGGAATGCGTCCGCCTATCTTCTTAGCCGCAGCATTCTCTACACCGCCATTACCCGTGCCCGGGAACTGCTGATTATTGCAGGACGACCGGAAACTGTAGCCACCATGACACAAAATGCAAAGACCGGCCGCCGTTACACAGGCCTCAAGCTGCGATTACAACACAAAGGAGACTAACCCTTGTTTTCTAGGCTTATGGATTTGCTTTTTCCACCCAAATGCGTGCTGTGCCAAAAACTACTTTCCCGGGAAGAGACGGATATCTGCCACCATTGCAGGCAGGTCACCCCGGAAATAGAAAAACCAAAATTTAGGCTTTCTTTTGTTGCAGGATGGACCTCTTTGTGGTATTATAAAGATGATGTCCGCGCAAGTTTGCTCCGATTCAAATTCGGCAGAAAGCGCTGTTATGCCCTATCCTACGGACGGGCATTGGCAATGCACCTGCAGCAAAAGGGTTTTGATAAGTACGATGTGCTTACCTATGTCCCTGTAGCCCCAATGAGAAAATTCCGCCGTAGCTATGACCAGGTGGAACTAATCGCCAGAGTTGTGGCCAAGGAGTTGGATGCCCGGCTCGTTCCCACTTTGCGGAAAACCCGCAATACACCGCCCCAATCGGGCTTCAAAGATGTATCCCAGCGCCGGGCCAATGTGCTGGGTGCTTACCGGATCAAAGATACTGACTTAGTCCGCGGGAAACAAATTCTTCTGCTGGACGATGTGATCACCACCGGTGCCACCGCATCGGAATGCGCCAGGGTGTTGCTTGTGGCCGGTGCAAAAGAAGTATACTGCGCCGCTATGGCAGCGGCCCATCAAGATAAGAATAAGTAGGTGAGGTTATGCAATTTGTATCCCAAGACCTGGGTATCGACCTGGGTACTTCCAATGTTTTGATCTATGCCGCTAACCAGGGTATCACCGCAAGAGAGCCCTCTGTGGTCGCCGTGGATAAGAACTCCGGCAAGATCCTCCAGGTTGGCGCTGCCGCCCGGAATATGCTGGGCCGCACACCCGGCAATGTGGTGGCTATGCATCCGTTGAAGGACGGCGTGGTCTCCGACCACGAAATGACCGTGAAGATGCTGCAGCATCTGATCCGATCCGCCACCAATAAGTCCTCCCTGTTCACCCCCAAGCCCAGAGTGATCATCTGTGTTCCCAGCAGCATCACTGAGGTGGAAGAGCGTTCCGTTATCAATGCCGCTCTGGAAGCCGGCGCCCGCCGTGTGTACCTGATTGAAGAGCCTTTGGCTGCTGCCCTAGGCGCAGGTTTGGACATCAGCGGTCCTAAGGGCCATTTGGTTGTGGATATGGGCGGCGGTACAACGGACATCGCTGTGCTTTCTATGAACGGTGTGGCAAATGCTACCTCTTTGAAGATCGCCGGCGACCATTTCGACGAAATCATCGCCCGGCATATCCGCCGCAATCACCAGGTTGTCATCGGTCAATCCACCGCTGAGGATATTAAAATCCAAATCGGCTCCGTATTACGCCGGAACGAAGAACTGTTTATGGAAGTCAAAGGCAGAGATGCCAAGTCCGGCAGACCCAGAAGTATTGAAGTCAATTCCACAGAGATCTGCGGTGTGCTCTACCGTCCCGCTCTCCGAATTGCTGAGGCGGTAAATGCCATGTTGGAGGACACCTCCGCAGAATTGGTTGGCGACCTGAACGAAACCGGTATCGTTCTCACCGGCGGCAGCAGCCAGCTTTGGGGTATGGATATGCTCCTGGAAAAGGAAGTGGGTATCCCCTGCACCATCGCCGACGACCCCGCCGCCTGTGTGGCCTACGGCTGCGGTAAGAGCCTTGCCTGGATCACCCGTATGACCGACGGCCCTGTAAATATTGCTCGAAAGCGTTTAATGAGAGGATAAAGATTAAGAATACATTGCAAGTCGGTTTTCCCGTTTGAATGACACCCCTATACTGGAGTGCTACGAAGAAGGCGGCTACAAGGCCGGCGGCTCCAACTATAAGGCCGGCGTTGCCGAGATCCTCATCAAAGAGGGTCTTGATATGCTGAAGAGCTTGAAGTAATCCTTCTTTGTCATTGCGAGCCAGTGCACACACTGGCGTGGCAATCTATACAAGAATAATCCCCGGGAACGGTCAAAGCCGTTCCCGGGGAACTTTTTGCCATTATGCTGAACGCTCTGATTTGCGCACGTTGTTCCTGGAGATTGCCACGTCGCTTCGCTCCTAGCAATGACAGCGAAAGTTTGTCTTATTCCATTTCAATGGTGGCAATATGGGGTCTGTGGTCAGAAGATACAATGGCGGGAATATCCGCGCTGAGGACCTGCAGATCCTTTGTCGTAAAGATATAGTCGATTTTTCCCCTGGGTGTATCAGAAGGCCAGCTGCCCTTGGGCTCGTCAAACAGCTCCGCGGTATCGTAAAGCCGCTCCCGAATAGGGATAAGCAGTTCGTTATCCGGCCGCACATTGAAGTCACCCATCAGCACACACTTTTCTGTTTCCAAATTGGCGACCACCGTATTCACAGCGTTCTCCAGCTCGTCGGGATTCAGACCGAAATGGGTAACCACTACATTCAAGCCACCAGCTACATCGATTTTTGCCTTCAGCAGACAACGGGTCTCATAATAACTCTTTCCGGTTCGCACTTCCGGATCGGGGATATTCACCGTTTCCGCAGACAAGATGGGGTGCCGGGAGATGATGCCGTTTCCGAAGGGATACTGACCGTCCTCCAATTTTGTCGCCTCGGCAAAATACCAGAAAAATCCCAACTTCTCCGCCAAAACCTTTGTTTGGGTGGTAAATTCCTCGGTTTCGCCCAAATCGTACATTTCCTGCAGGCCGATAACATCTGCGCCACACTTGCGTATGGTGTCGGCCATAATATCATAGTCAATTTCCCGGGTTATGTAGTTACGGCAAGCCTGGGTGTTGTAGCTCATAAGGGTAATGTTCATCGTACGCACCTCATTTCTTTTTCCTAAGTATAGCACACTACAAGCTGTTTTGCAACAATAAAAAGTACTATCACAAGTACTTTTTTTCATTTTTGTTTGATATACATCTAATCACTATTAACAAAAGTGATTAGATGTATATAATATTACTGTAGCTACAAAATCCTACGAAAAGCTTACGCAAATTCCTACCAAAAAAAGCGGGAGATCGTACTTCGTAAGATTGCGCAGGAATTTAAAGCTGGACAGAAATATACCGAAAATGAAGTGAATGGAGTGATTCACAATTTTCACGAAGATCACTGCACTATTCGCCAGGAAATGGTAGCCTGCGGCATTATAACCCAGGAAATGAAATTTATTGGCTAAAATAACCTTTCCTTTGAGTGACGGCAATTCCCTACTATTTGTAGTTTGCCGTCACTTTTTTGCAGATTCCGCGGCCCTAAAAACTCGAAACCTTATACCGCACAACCGGCGATGCGCCTTGGAGGGGTACATAGGGGAGGAGCGCTTCGCAAGCGGGAGTTGCGGCCCAGCCCCTCCCCTATGGCGCATTCTTTGGGTACTTTCTTGGCGAAACAAAAAAGTACCGCCAACCGCAGGCAATCCCCCAGTCAGCTTCGCTGACAGCCCCCTTTAGGCAAGGGGGGCCTTATACCCATAAAAAAGAGCGTGCTGCTTACGCAGTACGCTCTTTTTATTTGTTATGAACCGGGGATTAAACCAGCTCGATGACTGCCATCTCAGCAGCATCGCCGCGACGGGCGCCGATGCGGGTCACACGGGTGTAACCGCCATTGCGCTCAGCATATTTGGGAGCAATCTCATCAAACAGCTTCTTAGCCACATCTTCCTTGGTGATGAAGGACAGAGCCTTGCGGTAGTTAGCCAGGCCAGCCTTCTTGCCCAGGGTAATCATTTTTTCAACAACGGGCTGAACTTCCTTAGCGCGGCAGAAAGTGGTCTCGATCTTGCCTTTTTCCAGCAGATCGGTTACCTGCTGACGCAGCAGCGCTTTTCTCTGTGCGCTGGTCTTGCCCAGTTTACGAGTACCGAACATAAACGTTTCCTCCTAACTCAGAATTAGTTGTTGCTGCCGGAATCCTCGCTGGCCAGGGACAAGCCCATCATTTCCAGCTTCTTCTGCACTTCGTCCAGGGACTTCTTGCCCATGTTACGCACCTTCATCATATCCTCACCGGTCTTGCTGATCAGGTCAGCAACGGTGTTGATATTGGCGCGCTTCAAGCAGTTGAAGCTACGAACGGACAGATCCAGCTCGTCAATGGTCATTGCCAGCTTGGTATCGGGGCGATCAGCGGACTTCTCCACAACAGTGGAGCCAGTGCCGACAGTGTCGGACAGGTTGGTGAACACTGTCAGGTGATCGGACAGAATCTTAGCGCCCAGGGACACAGCGTCCTTAGCGGAAATGGTGGAATCGGTCCAGACCTCCAGGGTCAGCTTGTCAAAGTCGGTCTTGTCGCCAACACGGGTGGGCTCCACCGTATAATTCACCTTGGTAACAGGGGAATAGATGGAGTCAATGGGAATCTCACCGATCACGGTCTGAGCGGTCTTGTTCCGATCAGAAGGAACATAGCCGCGGCCCTGGGACAGGGTGATCTCCATATTAAATGTTGCGCCTTCACCCAGCGTGCAGATGTGCAGCTCGGGATTCAGAATTTCAACCTCGCCATCAGCCTTAATATCGCCGGCAGTGACCTCACAGGGACCAACAGCGTCGATATATACGGTCTTGGGCTCCTGGCTGTGCAGCTTCATAATCATACGCTTCACATTCAGAACGATCTCGGTCACATCCTCGGTAACACCGGGAATGGTGGAGAACTCGTGCTGTACGCCGGCGATCTTCACAGAAGTTGCGGCGTAGCCGGGGAGACTGGAGAGCATGATACGACGCAGGGAGTTACCCAGGGTCATACCGTAGCCGCGCTCCAGGGGCTCAACAACATACTTGCCGTAAGAAGGATCCTCGGGGGTATCCAAGCAAGTGATACGAGGCTTTTCAATTTCTACCATAGAATCTTACCCTCCTAATTTAGTGTGCGGGGTGTAGAATGCACCCAGCAATAGCATTCGAACGGACAGGGTGTCGATTACTTAGAGTACAACTCGACGATCAAGTGGACAGCGATGTCGAAGTCGATATCTGCCTTGGTGGGCATAGCAACGACCTTACCGGTGAGGGTGTTCTTATCGCGATCCAGCCACTTGGGAGTAGCAACAAAGGTGTCAGCTTCCTTCAGAGCCTTGAAGAAGGCATTGGAAGCGCTCTTCTCGCAAACTGCCACAACATCGCCAGCCTTGATCAGGTAGCTGGGAATGTTCACGCGGCCACCGTTTACGGTGAAGTGACCGTGGTTGACCAGCTGACGGGCCTGACGGCGGGAGTTAGCGAAGCCCAGACGGTAGACAACATTGTCCAGTCTGCGCTCAACCAGAGTCAGCAGGTTGTCGCCGGTGTTGCCTTCCTGACGAGCGGCCTTCTCGTAGTAGTTACGGAACTGCTTTTCCTGGATGCCGTATACAA
>JAFZDL010000106.1 GCA_017561205.1 Oscillospiraceae bacterium
GACGATGACGCGGTCAGCATCGGGAGCGCCGTAGTAGTTGAACAGCTGGTAGTTGGTGCCCAGCTTCTCGTTGACCTTGCCCATGTACTTCTCAACGATCTCAGGCAGAGCGTTGTAGTACTTGTTGCAGGCCTCACGGTGCTGGAAGAAGATGTCGTCGTTCTCGTGAGAACCACGCATTGCGGGGCGCTCGGGGTTCAGGGAGTGCTTACGGAAAGCCTCAACAGCCTCCATGTTGCACATTTCCTTCAGATCCTCGTAGTCCCAGATGGCGATCTTCTGGATCTCGTGAGAGGTACGGAAGCCGTCGAAGAAGTTGATGAAGGGAACGCGGCCTTCAATGGATGCCAGGTGGGCAACAGCGGCCAGGTCCATAACTTCCTGCACATTGGACTCTGCCAGCATAGCAAAACCGGTCTGGCGGCAGGCATAAACGTCGGAGTGGTCACCGAAGATGTTCAGAGCCTGAGCAGAAACGGTACGGGCAGAAACGTGGAACACACTGGGCAACAGCTCGCCGGCGATTTTGTACATATTGGGGATCATCAACAGCAGACCCTGGGAAGCGGTATAGGTGGTGGTCAGAGCACCGGCGGCCAGAGAGCCGTGAACGGTACCGGCAGCACCTGCCTCGGACTGCATCTCAACGACCTTAACAGTGTCGCCAAAGATGTTCTTACGGCCCGCAGCAGACCACTGGTCAACATAGTCGGCCATGGGGCTGGAGGGAGTGATGGGGTAAATGCCAGCAACCTCAGTAAAGGCATAGCTGACGTGGGCGGCAGCGGTATTGCCGTCCATGGTTTTGAATTTTCTTGCCAAGATAATTACCTCCTAAAAGTAATCCAAAGTTTTACCTCAGTATCATATCACCGAATTTCTGTTTTGTAAAGTGATAGAAGAGGAATATTCATTGAAATTTTTGAAATTTGTCGCTTGTGGGGATGTTCCGAGGAAAAAAAGAATTGTATTTTTGTTTTCTATGAAGTATTATGTATATAATTGTGTAAGGGAGGTGCCTGCGTTGATCTGCAGTGTAAATACAATGGGTGTCAGCGGCATTCAGGGAAATCCTATTTCCGTGGAGTGCTATGTATCCAACGGTCTACCCGCTTTTGATATTGTGGGTCTGCCCGATGCGGCGGTGAAGGAAGCAAGAGAGCGTGTCCGTGCTGCGGCTAAGACCAGCGGTATGAAATTCCCTTCCGGTCGTATTACCGTTAATTTGGCACCCGCCAATTTGAAGAAAGCCGGTACACATTATGATCTGCCCATTCTTTTGGGTATTATGTCAGCGGTGGGTACAATCCGCAGACCGAAATCATCCAGTGCCTTTATCGGCGAATTAAGCCTTGACGGACAGATCCGTCCTGTAAACGGTGTACTGCCAATGGTGATTGCGGCGAAGTATGCAGGCTTCCAAACTGTATATGTCCCTGCGGAGAATGCTCCGGAGGCTACCCTAGCAAGAGGTCCTGCGATTATTCCTGTGAAAACAGTCAAGGAGTTGGCCTCTGCCTTGAACGGTGAAACCCAATTGGAGGAAGAACCAATTTGGGTCCCCGAGCGGAAAGATACCGAGACGCTTGATTTTAAGGACGTACTGGGGCAGGAGAATGTAAAGCGCGCAATGGAAGTTGCTGCTGCCGGAAGCCATAATATTTTGCTTGTTGGCCCTCCTGGATCAGGTAAGAGTATGCTCAGTAAACGCTTGCCGTCTATTCTGCCGGATATGACCTGGGAAGAATCCTTGGAGGTTACGCAGGTTTATTCTGTTATGGGTATGGTGTCTGCTAAATCACCCTTGGTAATGCAGCGACCATTCCGCAGCCCTCACCATACGGTTTCCAATGCAGGTCTTGCCGGTGGCGGCGTTAATCCTCGCCCGGGTGAAATATCGTTGGCTCACAAGGGTGTGCTGTTCCTGGACGAACTGCCTGAGTTCCATAAGGATACCTTGGATGTGATGCGTCAGCCTATGGAAGATGGACGGGTTACTATCTCCCGTGTGTCCGGAACGGTATCATATCCTGCGGAGTTTATGTTGGTTTGCGCAATGAACCCTTGTAAGTGCGGCTGGTACGGTGATCCATCCGGAAGATGCACTTGCACCGAACAATCGGTACAAAATTACCGCAGCCGGATTTCCGGACCGCTTTTGGACAGAATTGATATGATCTTGGAAGTGCCGGCTGTGAAGTTTGAGGAGCTGCGAACCCGTAAGGAGGCAGAGCCCTCTAAAGCCATTAAAGAACGTGTAGACACTGCAAGAAAACGACAGAACAAGCGTTTTGGAGATTTCTCCGGCATGTGCAATGCCCGGATGGGTCCGGAGGAATTGCGTGTGTATTGTAAGCTGGATGAGGAAAGCGCAGAGCTGATGCGCCAAGCCTTTGATGCATTCGGCCTTACGGCCCGGAGCTATGACCGGATTCTGCGGGTGGCTAGAACCATCGCGGATTTGGAAGGGGAGGAGAATATCTCCACTACCCATATTGCGGAAGCCATCCAATACCGCACTGTTGAACTATAAGAAATGAGGAAATGATTTTGAAAGAGATTTTTTTGCTGAAGTTGGGCGAAATTGTGCTGAAAGGCGCAAACAAGCGCCAGTTTGAGGATAAACTGCGGCAGAATATCCGTCGCCGTATGAAAGCCTACGGTAATTTTGACGTATATTTAATGCAGTCCACAGCGTATGTAGAGCCTTTGGACGCCGATGCGGATATTGACGGCGCATGGGATGCTTGTCATAAGATTTTTGGCCTGGTGAGTCTGTGTCGTTGCCGCGCCTGTGAAAAGTATATTGATAAGATCTATGATACAATTGAGGAGTACTTGGGTGATGACCTGGATTGCGCTGCGACTTTTAAGGTGGAGTCCAAGCGTTCTGATAAGCGGTTTCCTATGACCTCCATCGAAATTTCCCAGGAAATAGGCGGCCGTTTGGCAGAAGCCCATCCCACTTGTAAGGTAGATGTCCGTAAGCCCGAATATACTGTGTTTGTGGAGGTCCGAGACTTGGCAGCCTATGTCCATGGTCCTGCTGAGCCCGGTGCAGGCGGTCTGCCCACCGGTGTTGGCGGACGGGCTATGTGCTTGCTGTCTGGCGGTATCGACTCTCCCGTGGCGGCCTATATGATCGCAAAGCGGGGTGTAGAGGTGGAGTGCGTTCACTTCTTCTCCTATCCTTATACCTCCCAGCTTGCCAGGGATAAGGTGATGGAACTGGCCCGCTTGGTAACAGCCTACTGCGGCAGAATGACTGTGAACATTGTCGGTTTTACCAAAATCCAGGAAGCCATTCGCGACAACTGCCCCGAGGAGTTCTTTACACTGATAATGCGCCGGTTTATGATGGAGATTTCTCAGCGCATTGCCCTGGGCGACGGTTGTGGCGCACTGATTACCGGAGAGAACTTGGGCCAGGTTGCAAGCCAAACTATGCAGGCAATGCAGGTCACCGGCGCGGTAGTGGATATTCCTGTCTTTATGCCGCTCATTGGCATGGATAAGGAAGAGATCGTTACCATTGCCCGAAAAATCGGCACAATGGAAACCTCTGTGTTGCCCTATGAGGATTGCTGCACAGTCTTTACGCCAAAGCACCCCAAGACAAAGCCCACCATCGGCCAGCTGTTGGGCGCTGAGAAGAATCTGGATAGAGAAGCACTGATCCAGGAGGCTCTGGAAACGGTTGAGAAGATTACGGTGAAATATGATGACGAACCTTTCATCTGATGTGATTAAAGTTCTCCAGGGCAAGACCCTTGCAACGGCTGAAAGCTGTACCGGCGGCGGTATTGGCACTGCCCTGACAGCAGTTCCCGGCAGTTCTGCGGTCTATAAGGGTGGCATCATTTCTTACACAAATTGGGTTAAGGAAAAACTGCTTGGTGTTCCAGCAGAAATGTTGGAAAGAAACGGTGCAGTGTCTGAGCCTGTAGCTCGGGCAATGGCTGAGGGCGCAAGAAGGCAGCTGAAAGCAGATATTGCAGTTTCTGCAACAGGACTTGCGGGCCCCGGCGGTGATGAATACGGAAACCCTGTGGGTACAGTATTCATTGGTTATGCCGACGTAAACAAATCCTTTGCAAATGAATATCATTTCATTGGTGATAGGGAAGAAGTGCGGAATCAAGCAATCCAAGCAGTGCTGCAAATAGTTTTGCAAGAAAATAAATAAAAAAGTCCCACCTCGTAAGAGGTGGGTTTTTGGAGCTAGTGACCTGACTCGAACAGGCGACCTTCTCATTACGAGTGAGATGCACTACCGACTGTGCTACACTAGCAGCTTTTGAAAGCTTAAGTATTATATCCATAAATGGAAAGAATGTCAAGATAAACTGTTGCATTAAATTGTTCAAAACCTTCTATAATAAAAAAGAAAGTCACCCTATTGGGTGACTTTCTTTTTGGCGGAGAAGGAGGGATTTGAACCCTCGATACCCTTTTGGGGTATACACGATTTCCAATCGTGCGCGCTCGGCCAGCTACGCGACTTCTCCATGTTGCGACCGCGATTGCAGTCAGCCTGTGTATAATACTCCATTTAGTGCTGTTTGTCAAGTCCTAATTTCTCAATATGCGCAATATTTTTTCTTTGTTGGCAATCCAAGGGAATACTGAAAATTTATGCAAAATATTTATTTATACTTGTATATTCAATGATTCTATGATAATATACATTCAGTATTCAGTTACTGAACTTAACGGCAAGAAAGAAAAAGGTAGTGTTCCTTGTGAGTATATTAGAGAGTATTTATTCCCACCGGGATTTGGTGAATTTGACCCCAAAAGAAAGAACTGTACTTTGTCGGGAAATCCGGGATTTTTTGATTTCCCAGGTGTCACAGACCGGCGGACATGTTGCGTCCAATTTGGGTGTCGTGGAGTTGACAGTCGCTATTGAAACGGTTTTTGATACCGCCAAGGACCGCTTGGTTTTTGATGTGGGACATCAGTCCTATATTCATAAGATGCTGACTGGTCGCCGGACTGATTTTGCCACACTGCGGCAGTTCGGCGGAATGGCTGGTTTTCCCAAACCCTCTGAGAGCGTGACAGATGCGTTTATTGCCGGTCACGCTTCCAGTTCTGTTTCCATCGCATTGGGTATGGCCCGCGCCAGAACTATGCAGAAGGAAGATTACAATGTGATTGCGCTTATTGGTGATGGCGCTGCAACTGGAGGGCTGGCTTTTGAGGGCCTCAACGATGCCTCTGTCAGCAACGAACCCATGATCATTATTTTGAATGATAATGCAATGTCCATTGACCGTAATGTAGGCGGTATGGCATCTCATCTGCGGCAGGTGCGAACCAAGATTCGTTACTTAGGAATGAAACAGCACACAAAAGAATTTTTATCCAAGGTCCCAGGCGGTAAGGGGATCTCCCGATTTCTCCGCAGAACCAAGGACAAAGTGCGTCGCATGCTGCTGTCGGAAACGATTTTTGAAAGCATGGGCTTTGCCTATTTAGGTCCTGTAAACGGCCACGATACAGAAAAGCTGATTTTCCTCCTGCAGTCGGCCAAGGATATGAATCGTCCGGTGGTGTTACATGTTACAACGGAAAAGGGGAGAGGTTATGCTCCGGCAGAGGAACATCCTAAGCTTTTCCACGGTATCGGCAAGTTTGATCCTACTACGGGAGAACCTTTGAGCAGTTCCGAACCCAGCTTTTCCCAAGCCTTTGGCAGCACGATGGTGGAATTGGCCGGTAAGAACGAAAAACTCTGCGCCATTACTGCGGCAATGCCCGGCGGTACTGGTTTGTTGGATTTTAAAAAGACCTTTCCTAACCGCCTGTTTGATGTTGGCATTGCCGAGGGGCATGCGGTTTCTATGGCCGGGGGCCTTGCCAAACAGGGAATGATCCCTGTGGTTGCTCTGTATTCTACATTTTTGCAGCGGGCATACGATATGATCCTGCAGGATATCTGTATGCTGAATCTGCATGTGGTGTTGGCAGTTGACCGGGCTGGCCTTGTTGGTGAGGATGGTGAGACCCATCACGGTATCTACGATGTTGGTTTCCTCCGTCAGGCTCCGGGTTTGCGAATCCTCGCACCTGCCTCCCGACAGGAACTGAAAAAAATGCTAACCTGGGCTGTTGAGGAACAAGACGGACCGGTTGCCATCCGCTATCCTCGAGGTGGCGACAGTGCATACACCGAGGTTGATTGGGATGCTAATAAATCAGTAATTACCCATCGACATGGTAATGATGGTGCAATCGTAACCTACGGAACACTTGTGAACAATGCTCTTTCCGCGGCGAATATTCTTGCAGAACAGGGGATCGAGGTTTCTGTGATTCGGCTTGCTGATTTATCACCCATTGACTTTGTAGATTTGGAAAAGGCGTTAAATGGTATTTCCGACGTTGTATTTGCTGAGGAGGCCAGCACCGGTATCTATGAGGCGATTGCATCCGGTTTAGGAGAAAAACATCACTTTACTTGTGTTGATTTGGGAAATCAATATGTGCCTCACGGAAGTGTGGCGCAGTTGTATAGGAAATATGGCCTGGACGCTGATTCTTTGGCGCAAAGGATGAAGGAGGTGCTCGGTAAATGAAAATTAAAAAGCGACTAGATGTGCTTTTGGTTGAAAAGGGCTTTGCCGAGAGCAGAACCAAGGCCCAGGCAATCATTATGAGCGGCCTTGTGTATGTAGATGACCAAAAGGCGGATAAGCCGGGTGTTTCCTATGAAGAAACTGTACTGGTTGAGGTGCGCAATGGCGGCGGTTGTCCTTATGTGAGCCGTGGGGGACTTAAATTGGAAAAAGCGCTTCGTGACTTTGGTGTGGACCCCACTGGTTATGTTTGCAGCGATTCCGGTGCTTCCACCGGCGGTTTTACCGATTGTTTACTCCAGCAGGGCGCCAGCAAGGTATTTGCCATTGACGTTGGTTACGGCCAATTGGATTGGAAAATTCGTTCTGATCCCCGTGTGGTGGTGATGGAACGCACCAATGTGCGTTATGTGACCCCGGAGGACCTGGGTGAGCCTCTGGATCTGTCAGTGATTGATGTAAGCTTTATTTCCTTGCGGATCGTTCTGCCTGTTATTAAGACATTTTTGAAGCAGACAGGCCAGGTTCTGTGTTTGATAAAGCCGCAGTTTGAGGCCGGCAAGGAAAAGGTAGGCAAGAAAGGTGTAGTCCGAGATCCTGCCATTCATAAGGAAGTGCTGGATAACTTTGTTGCGCTGACTCAGCAGATCGGCTTTACAATTTTGGGACTGACCTTTTCTCCTGTAAAGGGCCCCGAGGGGAATATTGAGTTCCTGGCCCATTTGACTTTGGATGATAAACCCGGCATCCAGCCGGATACCGCATCGGTGGTAGCCGATGCCCATGAAACATTAAAGGGGTGAGTTTTTTGAAGCGTGTAATATTATCCCCTAATCCTTATCGGGATAAGGATTTTGCTACATTGCGGGAAGCGATGACTGTGCTGAAGGGTGCAGGTATCGATACCCGAGTCTGTCTGCCATTTGAGGTGGACAGAAATTATGAATTGCCCCGGGATATCCGCTTTAGTCGCTTGGATCGGGAACTACCCGGTGCAGATATGCTGATCTGTTTTGGCGGTGACGGCACACTCCTTCACACAGCTAAGACTGCGACCCGCCAGGGGATTCCTGTGCTGGGTGTCAATATTGGTACTATGGGCTTTATGGCGGAATTGGAAAGCAGTGAGCTTTCCCAGCTGGCTCGTATTGCCAATGACGATTATACTATCGACAACCGTATGATGCTGGATGTAACGGTACACAGAGACCGGGATATTATTTTCCATGATTTGTGCCTAAATGATGTGGCTATCACCAAGGGCGCAGTGGCGCGGATTGTGCATTTGAAAGTCCAGTGTGACGGTGTGCAGGCAATGGAGTGTGGCGGTGACGGTATCATTGTTGCCACTCCCACTGGTTCTACTGCCTATAGCCTTTCCGCAGGTGGTCCTATTGTGGAGCCGGATGCACACAGCATTCTTATTACGCCTATTTGCGCACATGATGTAGCAAGCCGTTGTATTGTGGTATCCGATAAGCGTGCTGTTTCTGTGACTATGACACAGAATGCCCGCCGCAATGCTTATTTGTCTGTTGACGGCGGCAGAACGCTGCGTATGAATATGGGCGATATAGCCACAATTAAAAAGTCCAACCTGTGCACAAAGTTAGTGCGACTAAAGGACCGCAGCTTTTTTGATGTGGTAAATATGAAATTCAGAATCGGGTAGGTGAATGCAATGAAAAATCAAAGACAGGCAAAAATCCTTGAGATTATTTCTACGAAAAATGTGGAGACCCAGGAGCAGCTGCTGGCGGAATTGCAGGAAGCAGGCTTCCGTGGCACGCAAGCTACCATTTCCAGAGATATTAAGGAAATGCGGATTGTTAAGGAACTTACCAATTTGGGTACCTATCGTTATGCAGTTTCCGGCAATGAGCAGACCAGCACATTCTCCACCCGCCTCAATACCATTTTTAAGGAATGTGTTGTAAGGGTAGACTATGCGCAGAATATCATTGTGATTCACACATTACCCGGCCTTGCATCTGCTGCTGGTGCGGCAATCGATGCGATGAGTATGCGTACTGTGGTAGGCTGCTTGTCCGGTGACGATACCGTGATCGTAGTCATGCGTGATATCAATGCCGCAGCCACATTCTGCGGTGAAATTAAGAATCTGTTAAACTGAGGAGGGGTGCAGCGTGCTGAGTCTTTTGCATATTGAGAATATTGCGGTCATCGAGTGCGCTGACATTTCCTTTGATGCCGGTTTCAATGTTCTCACCGGTGAGACCGGTGCCGGTAAATCCATTGTGATCGATGCGATTTCGGCGATTTTAGGTGAGCGTACATACCGTGATATGATCCGCACAGGAACAGATAAGGCAACTGTCCGGGCTGTTTTTACGGATGTCCCGGAGCTTCCTTGGTTTGAAGAGAATGGCGTTCCTTATGATGCAGAAACTGTGATCCATCGGGATGTGTTCCTGGACGGGAAAAATATCTGCCGTGTTAATGGTACCTTGGTTACTGTGTCCATTCTTCGCAAGCTTGGCATTCAGCTTATCAATATCCATGGTCAGCACGACTCTGCCTCTTTATTTGATGAAGCGAACCATTTAGTGTTTTTGGATGATTTTGCGGAGAACAGCGACTTAAGAGGGGAGTATGCAGCAGCGTTCGATGCTATGATCCGGATTCGCAGGGAGATTCAGCGGATGTCCATGGACGAGGGAGAAAAGATTCGCAAAATGGAGACCCTTCGTTATCAAATTGAGGAGATATCCAAGGCAAATTTAGAGCCAGACGAGGACGAACAGCTGGAGGAACGCAGAAAGATTCTTCAGAACGGAGAAAAGCTCAGTGATGCTATGAATGCAGCTGCCGTCAGTCTTTACGGCGACGATGATACAGACGGCGCAGCCTCCTTGCTTGCTGAGGCGGAACGGGAGTTATCCCGCCTTAACCGCTATACGGATGCGTATTCGGCACTCCACGAGCGGGTTGCTGACCTGATGTACCAGGTCCAGGATGTGGCCGAAGAGATTCGTGATGCCCGGGATGATTTAAGCTTTTCTGCGGACGAATTGGATAAGATTGAAGCGCGCCTGGATGTGATCCATCGGTTGCGCAGAAAATACGGCGCAACCTGCCGGGATATTCTTGCCTATTTGGAGAATGCGCAGAAAGAATTGGATGAGATCGAGTTTGCGGATGATACCATCGACAGGCTGAAGAAGAAACTGGCAAAGGCAGAGGCTGATACAATGGAGATCGCTTTGCGTTTGCGGGAGAACCGCAAGCAAACAGCAGAAATCCTATCTGCACGGATTCTTTCCGAACTGGCCCAGTTGGATATGCCCAAGGTGCAGTTCAGCTGTGCATTTCAAGAGATCGAAATGGCAGCCAACGGTGCAGATGCGGTTGCTTTTTATATGTCTGCCAATGCCGGTGAAGCTTTGAAGCCCTTGAATAAGGTAGCGTCCGGTGGTGAATTGGCTCGTATTATGCTGGCAATGAAGAATGTGCTGGCAGAACAGGATCAAGTGGCTACGTTGATTTTTGACGAAGTGGATACCGGCGTATCCGGTCGCGCTGCTCAAAAGGTTGCTGAAAAGCTTCGTAGCGTTGCAAAAAACAAGCAGGTTCTTTGCGTAACCCATTTGCCCCAGCTTGCAGCTTTGGCCAGTACCCATTTACTGATCGCCAAGGAGGAGCGCGGCGGGCGCACATACACGACTGTAACGCCATTGGATGTTGAGGGAAGAAAGCGGGAACTGGCCCGTATTATTGGCGGTGCTAACATTACAGAAACTACACTGAAAAGCGCCGGTGAGATGTTGGCTGATGCCACTTGACAAATTTCGTATTTTTTGTTAACATAGCTTTACTTTTAACACGATGACAGGATGCAGTAAGTAATTTTTTTGTTTCAGAGAACTGCCGGAGGGTGCAAGGCAGTAGGGGAATTACCGAAGTTACCTCCTGGAGTGGCCTTCCTGAACTTTAGTAGGGAAGGACGGGTATGCCCGATACAGCTGTGGCGTTTGTAACGCCGTGAGGGTGCGATCGTGAGATTGTACCAAACCAGAGGTGGTACCGCGTAATTTACGCCCTCTGTCCTGCGGGACAGAGGGCTTTATTTAATTTTGGAGGAATTTAGAATGAAAGTTTATGACGAGCTGGTTGCCAGAGGCTTGATTGCCCAGGTTACCAACGAAGAAGCGATCCGTGAGATGATCGACAACGGTAAGGCGGTTTTCTATATCGGTTTTGACCCCACTGCGGATTCTCTGCATGTTGGCCACTTTATGGCCCTGTGCCTGATGAAGCGTCTGCAGATGGCCGGCAATAAGCCTATTGCTTTGATTGGCGGCGGCACGGCAATGATCGGTGACCCCTCCGGTCGTACCGATATGCGTTCCATGATGACCAAGGAGACCATTGAGCACAACTGCGCATGCTTTAAAAAGCAGATGGAGCGCTTCATTGAGTTTGGTGAAGATAAGGCTATGATGGTCAATAACGCTGATTGGCTCCTGCAGCTGAACTACGTGGATTTCATCCGGGAAATCGGCGGCTGCTTCTCTGTGAACAATATGCTTCGTGCTGAGTGCTTCAAGCAGAGAATGGAGAAGGGCCTGTCCTTCCTGGAATTCAACTATATGCCCATGCAGTCTTATGACTTCTACTACCTGTTCCAAAAGTACGGCTGTAATATGCAGTTTGGTGGTAACGACCAGTGGAGCAATATGCTGGGCGGCACTGAGCTGATTCGCCGCAAGCTGGGTCAGGATGCTCATGCCATGACCATCACCCTGCTGCTTAACTCTGAGGGTAAGAAGATGGGTAAGACCGCCAAGGGCGCTGTGTGGCTGGATCCCAACAAGACATCTCCCTTTGAGTTCTATCAGTATTGGCGGAATGTGGAGGACTCTGATGTTCTCAAGTGTATTCGTATGCTGACCTTCCTGCCCTTGGAGCAGATCAATGAGATGGACTCCTGGAAGGATGCACAGCTGAATACGGCCAAGGAGATCCTGGCATACGAACTAACAAAGCTGGTCCACGGCGAAGAGGAAGCAGATAAGGCCCAGGCTGCTGCCAAGGCCCTGTTTGCCGGCGGCGGTGACGATGCCAATATGCCTACTACTGAAATCGCGGCAGAGCAGTTGACCGATGGTAAGATCGGCATTCTGAATCTGATGGTTGCCTGTGGCCTGGCACCTTCCAACAAGCAGGCCCGCCAGTTGGTAGAGCAGGGCGGTGTGTTCGTCAATGACGAAAAAGTCCCGGCTCCGCAGTTCGCTGTCACAGAAGAAATGCTCTGTGATGGTGTTAAGATCCGTAAGGGCAAAAAGGTTTTCCACAAAGCAATTCTTGGTTAATATAAAAGAATCAGCCACAGACCCCTGGGCCTGTGGCTGATTTATTGTTGGATTGTTAGGAACCCAGGTTAGCTAAAACGATATCCATATTCAGATATTTGGTTTCGCCAACAGAGGTGGAAGTGCCTTCCAGAGTCTTGTTGTACCAAGCGTCTACATCGTTGGTGCGCATTTCCTCACGGATCATGTAGTCACGGTAGGTGAGTTCGTCGAAGCTGGAGAAGTACATAATATGATAGCCGTACTCAGACTGGATGATACCGGTATCGCCAACCTTACGATTGGAGTCAATACACCAGTTCAAGAAGTTGGGAACATAGCTGGACTTGGGATGAATATCCTCGTACAGACCGCCGGTTTCCTTGGAAGCATCATCCTTGGTGTGCTTTTTGACCAGTTCGATGAAGGACTCTTCGGTCTTTTTGCCGGATTCCCATTCCTTCAGCAGTTTTTCAGCCTCAGTCTTAGCCTTTGTCTTTTCGGCATCGGAATAGGTCTTGCTGCCATCGGTGGCAGTGCTGCCGCCTTCAAAGGCAACCAACAGGTGACGGACATTGGCCAGCTTGTTGAGGTTTTCGTTGCGTTTTTGGAAGAGGACTACAGTGTAGCCGTCAACAGTTTTAACTTCCTTGCCGTCCTTATCTTTAGAAGTGGATTCCTCTGCAATGACAGTAATCTCGTTTTCTAAGCGAGCCTTATCAGCCAGCCACTTCTGGAGATTAGCAGGAACCTGGGGGTAAAGCAAATCGGTTTTAGAAATGGAAGTAACAGGATCCTTCGAGTCTTTGTTAATTTCAAGCGCACCGATCTGTTTGTTCAGATCATCCAGATTGGTGGCATCTTTCAGAGAATTGATGGCTTCTTCTGCCTTTTTCAGAGCTGCTGCGGTTTCCTCAGCGGTGGGCTCCTTTTTGTTCTCGCCGTCAGCAGTTTCAGGCAGGAAATCATCAGCGGTCAGGGTGTAGGTTGCGTAGGTAAAGGAGGTAAAGTTATTCTCCTTGCCTTTTTCATAGCCGCGGATAGCAGCGTCGTCGTACTTAAGATCTGCGCTGTACTTGCTGTAGAATGCGCTTGCAATGGTGCTGATTTTAGTGTATTCGGTGTAGGATTCCAAGGTAGAACCATAACCGTAAGTAGCCTGCAGGAACTTGTCAGCATTCTTGTAGCCGTAAAGCTGTGCATACAGATTTATCATGCTCAGATTGGAATCCATGGCCTTCTGTTCATCATCGCTGAGCTTAAAGCCTTCGGTGACAGCTTTTGCATAAAGGGCAAGATCGCTCTTAGCCTTGGACAGTGCCTCGCCCAGGTAATAATCAGCCCAGGTTGTGCCCTTTTCTTTGTCATAATCCTGCTTGTTCAAAGGTTTGTTGCCGTCCATTCCCATAAAGCCCAGCATCACGTTGAGGTTTTCACCGTACTGACTTTGCCAGGTGGAATAGAGATTCTTGATATAGTCGGTCAGATAGTAGTTCACCTGAACGCTATTCATATCCTGCTTGTTGACAGTAGCGGCAATGGTTTTCTTCTGGAAATAACCGGATCTGTTGATTCCGTTGTCCACAAGAACCACGCTGAAAACAATGGCAATCACAAGCATAATTGCCACAAAGGAAATGGTCATAGCCTTAAGCTTCTTGGCCTCTTTTTTCTCCTGCCGCTGCTTTTCGGTCAGCATTTCGGCAGCCAACTCCTTGCGGAGCCTTTTCTTGCTGGATGCGCTCATAGTATCAATTCCTCTCATACGAATGGTTTGCGACCCTAAGCGGGCGCACAAGTTAATGTATTATAACCTATTTTTCCCGGAGTTTCAAGAGGGAACTTTCAGTTTGTAATAATTGTGAAAAAAGTTTACAAAAATTTGGGAGATATGCCGAATAAAAAAACAAGGGGAGCTGAGCTCCCCTTGCCATACCCGCTTTGGCCGTATGCGTCCGATTATGACCTGCACCAATCTGCAGGTGGGTCGCCGCTCCGTGTCTGCGCTGCTCCCAACGTCCGCCGTCTGTCAAAGCAGGGGCGGGAGGTCTGCAATACGACAAGGAAATCAAGCATCCCGTATTATAAAATGTGGGTCCAACAGGACGCATTACGTACCAAGCAGGCAGTGTGGTTACTCTTCGTTATCTTCCTCGTAGAGCTGTTCCATAATCAAATTATAGACAGTTTCCAATTCGGCTTCATCTTCGATGGCGCAGAGGGTGGATTCTCCGTCATCCTCCTCAACGGATTTGAGAATGCTGACCTCCAGCTCCGCGTCTTCTTCGTCGGTAGCCAGGGTGACAGCTAAATAGGTTTCTCCGTTATATTCGATGCTGGTGAGAACCTCCAGCTCAAACTCAGTGCCGTCTTCGTCTACAATGGTGATAAAATCAGAACCGTATTCATCCATTTGCGGATACCTCCAATCGTTATTGTAGGTATATTCTAACCATAATTCCTGTGAAAATCAAGTATAATCCTGCCGGTGAGTACAGTATATCCGCAGAAAAATTTTTTATGAAATCTAGGTGAGGAAATTCTTTGTGTTTGGGGCATACTGTAACTATTATATTATTAGAATATTTACAAAATAGGTCTTTCGTTTTTGTGGCAGATGTGCTATAATGTTATGCGTGGTGCTATAGCTATGCACATTTGAATGCTATTTGATCCGGTCGGCTCCTAGCCATATGGATGGAGGTTATATAATGTTTGAGAAAATTTTGCATAAAGTCAAGGCTATAAAGGAGAAGCAGAAACAAGTTCGGCAAAACTGGAATCCCCACTGGAGTATGCGTACGGCCCACAGAGGCTGGATGGTTGCCTTTTCTGTTTTTAAGGTCTTTGCCGGCGCTGCAATTACGGTTTTGTTGGTCGGTATTGTTTGCGGTTTTGCCTTTATGGGGGTTTTGGGTGACTATCTGCAAAATGACATCCTGCCTATGGCGGGTATGGCCATCGAGGATGTATCTATGGATCAGAGCTCCACTATGTACTATGTGGATTCTGCCGGCGATATTCAGGTGTATCAGAATATTTTTGCCACAACCAGCAGCAAGTGGGCTGATTTGGAAGATATTCCCGAGGATCTGGTACATGCTGCGGTTGCCATTGAAGATCACCGCTTTTATACACACCAAGGTGTTGACTGGGTCACAACTATTAAGGCTTGCGCCCGTATGTTCTTTGGTGATGACTCGGTTGGTGGTTCCAGTATTACGCAGCAGTTGATTAAAAACCTTTTGTTGTTTGAAGATGCAAGCGCAGACGATGTTACTGTACAGCGTAAGGTGCTGGAGATTTTTCGGGCGCTGCAGCTGGAGAAACGGTACCATAAGGATACCATTATGGAGATGTACCTGAACTGTATTTATCTTGGTCAGGGTTGCCGTGGTGTGCGCAGCGCAGCAGAAACGTATTTCGGTAAGGAATTGGAACTGTTAACACCGGCAGAATGCGCCAGTTTGATTAGTATCACAAATTCTCCCACGTATTATGATCCTTACCAGAACTTTGACAATAATAAAAAGCGAAAAGAAGATGTCCTTTGGACCATGCGTGAATACGGTTGGCTGACTGATGCTGAGTATGAAGAAGCTATTGCTCAGGAACTTGTGCTTAAGGTTGGTGTAGACGAGGAGGATCGTCTTACCACTTGTGCAAATTGCAGTTATCGTGATGTAGCTAAAAACTATCAGGAAACGGACGGTAAGCGTTATTGTCCGCAATGCAATACGCAGGTATCTTTGCAGAAGGATAATTCTCAAGACATCTACTCTTGGTTTGGTGATACAGTTCTGGAAGATGTAGCCAAGGCTTTTGCAGAGGAAGCCGGTTTCCAATGGAATTCCAGCACAAGAGAACTGATGCTCCAGCAGATTCAAAAAGGCGGCTACCATATTTACACCACCTTTGATAAGGCGGCCCAGGACTGTGTGGATGCTGTCTATACCAATATAGATAAGATTCCCGACACCCGCGGCGGTCAGCAGCTTCGTTCTGCAATTGTGATTATAGACAACCGCTCCGGCGATATTGTTGCTATGGCCGGTGATGTGGGTAAGAAGACCGACCATGATGCCTGGAACAGAGCCACAGATGCCAAGCGGCAATCCGGTTCTTGCATCAAGCCTGTTACTGTTTATGCTCCGGCTTTTGAGTCCGGTGCCATTACACCTGCAACAGTTATCAAGGATTTGCCCATTAGCTACAGCAACGGTGCATATCCGCTCAATGATACACGGACCTATTCTTATGCCCGTACGATCTTCCGTGGCGTTGTGCGTTCTGTAAATGCGGTGGCCGCTAATGTTGTGGCTAAGGCCGGAGAAAATTATGCTTACCTGTTCGCGAAAGAAAAGTTTGGCATTTCTACTTTGGTTGAGTCTTATACTGATGCAGATGGACGCAATCACAGCGATATTGGCATTGGCCCGCTGGCATTGGGCGCGCAAACATTCGGTGTCACTGTGCGTGATATGTCAAGCGCTTTTGCTACTTTTGCTAATAGAGGCAATTACCGTTATGGCAGAACCTTCTCCAAGGTCTATGATTCCAAGGGTAATTTGGTCTTGGATAATGCTCAGAAGACGGAGCAGATTCTTAGTGAGAAATCCGTGGACTATATGAACTACTGTTTGACAGCCGCTACCAGAGAAGGTACCGGTACGGAAGCGGATTTGTTCTACTCCTACGGTGTTTCTACTGCCGGCAAGACCGGTACCTCCGGTGATAACTATGACCGTTGGTACTGTGGATATACCGGCTACTATACCGCAGCTGTTTGGTGCGGTTTCGAGAGCCCGGAGTCCATTCAGTGCTATAGCGTAAACAACCCTGCCGCATATTTGTTTAAGCAGGTTATGGGTCCTCTTCATCAAGGTAAGAGCGATATCTTATTGTATAATCAAAATAAGCTCCAGCCTGTCAATATGTGCCTTTCTTCCGGCAAGGTCGCAACTTCTGCCTGTACCAACGATATCCGTCTTGATGCGCCCTTGAACCCCAGTGATTTCATTGCTACCAGCCAGGCCGTTGTGTATGCTGAGGATATGCCTACCCAGTATTGCGACAAGCATGTTATGGTGGATTACTGCTCCGGTGGCGGTGTTGCAACCCAGTGGTGTAAGAAGTTTGCCGCTGTTGACAGCTCGGTGAAGCTCCGCCAGGAGGGTCTTGTAAAAATGACCAAGAACGAGATCGATCAGATCTTGCGGGCTTCGTCTTATCGCTTGATCAGCGACTATTTGCGTAACGACTATGTCTACTATATCAATGCCGATGGTACGGATGCAGTATTTAAGGGTATGAGCGGCAATCTCACCAACGATGCACCCTATGTGACCTGTAAGGTTCACACCCAAAGCGCTTGGGAACAGTATGCAGCCCAGCATCCCGGTGTGCAGTAGGGTATGCGTATGTTGATGTTAAAAGGAGAAACAGATGATTTGGATTTCCGATGAATGGAAGGAATATGAGGTCTTGGACACTACAGGCGGTGAACGCCTGGAGAGGTGGGGAAAGTACACCCTGGTTCGTCCGGATCCTCAAGTGATATGGGATACGCCTCACAGCCATCCGGCCTGGAAAAAATATGATGCCCGGTATATTCGCTCTTCTACAGGTGGCGGCCATTGGTCTGACCACCACCTGCCGGAGCGCTGGCAGATTCACTATAAGGACTATTTGACCTTTAATGTGAAACCTATGAATTTTAAGCATACCGGCGTGTTCCCGGAGCAGGCAGCCAACTGGGATTTTATCCGGGATAAGATTGCATCTGCCGGTCGTCCTACCCGCGTGCTGAACTTGTTTGCCTACTCCGGTGGCGCTACGCTTGCTGCCGCAGCCGGTGGTGCAGAGGTGTACCATGTGGATGCTTCTAAGGGTATGGTGGCCTGGGCGAAGGAAAATGCAGCTGCATCCGGTCTGGCTGACCGGCCTATACATTGGATCGTGGACGATTGCGGTAAATTCATCCAGAGAGAGATTCGTCGTGGTCGCCGCTATGACGGCATTATTATGGATCCCCCCAGTTACGGACGTGGCCCCAGCGGTGAGATTTGGAAGATGGAAACCAGCTTTTATCCCTTCCTGCAGGAGACGGTGAAGCTTTTGTCCGACAATCCGCTGTTTGTGATCATCAATTCCTATACCACAGGTCTTGCGCCTTCCGCTGTCGGCTATGCATCAGATGTGGTATTTGGTGATGTTTATGGCGGTAGTACTGCTGTGGGCGAATTGGGACTGCCTGTCCAATCTACCGGCTTGGTACTGCCCTGCGGCGCAACCGGCCGCTGGACACCTTAACTGGAGGACAAAATGAGTGCGATTTCTGTAGAAAATTTGGCTTATACTTATCCGGGCGTGGACGACACGCCCGGCGTTGCCGTGTTTGAGGATCTCAATCTGTCTGTTGAGGAAGGCACATTTGTTGCAGTTTTAGGTAGTAATGGATGTGGCAAATCTACTCTTGCCAAGCATTTTAACAGTATTCTTCTGCCCAGCGGCGGCAAGGTGTTTGTATGGGAGATGGACACTGCGGACGAAGATAAACTTATTCAGATCCGCAAAACAGTGGGTATGGTATTCCAAAACCCCGACAATCAAATTGTAGCGAATGTTGTGGAAGAAGATGTAGCCTTTGCTCCGGAGAATTTGGGTATTTCTTCACCTATGATTCGCCAGCGTGTGGATACTGCCTTAAAGCTGGTCGGTATGTATGATTACCGTAACCATGCACCACACCTTTTATCCGGTGGACAGAAGCAGCGCGTTGCCATAGCCGGTGTGATTGCTATGGAGCCCAAGTGCATTGTGTTGGATGAGCCTACTGCAATGCTGGACCCCAAGGGTCGTGCTGAAGTGATGGAAACGGTTAAACGGCTGAACAGGGAAAAAGGAATTACAGTGATTTTAATAACCCACCATATGGACGAGGCTGCCCAGGCTCAGCGTGTGGTGGTATTGGATAAGGGAAAGGTGTCTTTGGATGGCACACCCCGGGAAGTATTCTCTCAGGTTGAGAAGCTTCACAGTATGGGTTTGGCTGCACCGGAGACCGTAGAGCTGTGCAGCAGATTAAATGCTTGTGGCTTTGACCTTCCCTTGGATAGACTAAACGCAGAAGATTGTGCGCAGGTACTTTGTGAAAAATTGAAGGCCTGACCCACAGGAGGTTAGAAAAGTGGCGCCTATTTTAGAGGTTAGAAACTTAAGTCATACTTATAGCATCGGTACGCCCTTTGAGCATAAGGCATTGGAAAACATTTCTTTTGCTGTGGAGCGGGGGGAGTTTATCGGTGTGATTGGACATACCGGTTCCGGTAAATCCACCTTGATGCAGCATTTAAACGGTTTGCTGAAACCCGAAGCCGGCGAAATTCT
This sequence comes from Oscillospiraceae bacterium, assembly GCA_017561205.1. Lineage (GTDB taxonomy): Bacteria > Bacillota > Clostridia > Oscillospirales > Oscillospiraceae > Faecousia. The sequence continues at coordinate 19,286 of JAFZDL010000106.1, forward strand.
GCTGGACGGTGTGGATATTTGGGCCAATAAAAAGCTTACCCGCCAAAGCCGTTTTCGTGTTGGATTGGTATTCCAATACCCGGAGTATCAGCTCTTTGAGGAAACGGTGTACAAGGATATTGCCTTTGGTCCCAAGAATATGGGGCTAAAGTCGGCGGAGGTTGATCGCCGTGTGCGGGAAGCGGCCAAATTGGTGGGCCTTACCGATGAGCAATTGGAGGTATCGCCTTTTGACCTGTCCGGTGGACAGAAGCGGCGTGTTGCCATTGCTGGCGTGATTGCAATGGAGCCGGAAGTTCTTGTTTTGGACGAACCCACCGCTGGCCTGGATCCTGAGGGCAGGGAAGAGGTGCTTTCCAATATTGAAGCCTACCGCAGAAGCAAGAATGCGACCATTATGATGGTCAGCCATTCCATGAACGATGTGGCTCGCCTTGCCGACCGCCTACTTGTGATGAATGATGCAACCCTGGCTATGGAGGGAACTCCCGAGCAAGTGTTTACCAGAGCGCAGGAACTGGTGGATATGGGATTGGACATTCCCGAGATCACAAAGCTGTTTTTGCAGCTGAAGAAATTGGGATTGCTTGTTGAACCTGTATACACAATGGACCAGGCGGTAGATGCCCTGCGTGAACTGAGGGAGGGAAATGCCGATGCTTAAAGACATTACTCTCGGTCAGTATTTCCCGGGAAATTCTGTGATCCACCGTATGGATCCCAGAACCAAGTTGGTTGGGCTTATCATATACATTGTTGCGCTGTTCACGGCGGTCAGTTGGGTGTCCTACGGGATTATGCTTGCATTCCTTGTTTTGTTGATTGCACTGTCGACAATTCCTGTAAAAGCCCTGTTTAAGGGTATGAAACCCTTGATTTTCATTTTGATTTTTACCGGTATTTTGAACCTGCTGTTCACCGGCGGTGAAACAGTTTTGGTTAATTTTTGGAAGATTACCATTACTTTAGAAGGTGTAATACGGGCATTATTTATGGTTACGCGGATTTTGATGCTGATTTCTGCAACCTTCTTAATGACCTATACCACATCCCCCATCCAGCTCACAGACGGCTTGGAATCCTTGCTTTCACCGCTGAAGAAAATCCGTGTGCCAGTCCATGAACTGGCAATGATGATGTGCATTGCTCTGCGCTTTATTCCCACATTGATTGAGGAAACTGACAAAATCATTTCTGCGCAAAAGGCAAGAGGCGCTGATTTCGAAACCGGTAGCGTGTTTAAGCGAGTGAAGGCGCTTGTGCCCATCTTGGTGCCGCTGTTTATCAGCGCTTTCCGCCGTGCCGATGAACTGGCAACAGCCATGGAATGCCGCTGCTATCAAGGCGGTGAGGGTCGTACAAAAATGAAGCTGTTGCGATACCGTAGACGGGATTATTTTGCGTACTTGATCTTGCTGGCGCTTCTTTCTGGTGTGATTGTAGCAGCATCCTTTGGCTTGTGAGGTAGTTATGCGCAATATTGTATTGTTTTTGACTTATGAAGGAACTGCATATCACGGTTGGCAGACCCAAAAGAATCTTCCTACTGTCCAGCAGACCTTAGAAAAAGCTATCGAGATGGTGGTGAGCCATCCTGTTCATGTAACCGGCTGCGGACGGACAGATGCAGGTGTTCATGCTCGGTGCTATGTGGCAAATTTTCGCACGGAATCCACTATTCCGGTGGAGCGATTGCCCTATGCGCTAAATACCCATTTACCCATTGATATTGCCGTGACCAAGGCTTTTGAAGTAAATGAGAATTTCAATGCCATTGGCTCTTGCATCCGAAAGGAATACACTTACACCATTTATAACTCTCGTCTTAGAGATCCTTTTTATGTGAACAGGGCTTGGTTTTATCCCAAACACCTGGATGAAACTGTGATGCAAAAAGCAGCAGACCAATTTGTTGGCACTCACGATTTTGCCGCTGTCCGCAGTGTTGGTACAGATGTGAAATCTACCGTCCGCACTGTGCATTACTGTAATGTGGAGCGTAAGGGTGACATTATTGAAGTGAAAGTCTGTGCCAACGGCTTTCTGTATAATATGGCCCGTGCCATTGTAGGTACAGTGGTCTATGCTGCCGAGGGCAAATTTCCTCCGGAGCAAATCGCCAAAATCCTGTTAGAAGGTAACCGTACAGCAGCCGGTCCAACCGTACCTGCAGGTGGCCTTTATATGACCCATCTGTGGTATGATGACGGACTGGATAAATTTGAATGTACTCCGTTACTTAAAAATTCATAAATTGTTTTTCCTTTTCCGGTGAAACTATGATATTGTACCGGAAGAAAGGTTGTGAGAATCGTATGCAGCCAAAGTTGTGTACCAAATGTAAGAAAAATATGGCCGTTGTCTTTATTACAAAGATAGAAAACGGCGTGAGCCTGAATGAAGGCTATTGTATCAAATGCGCCCGTTCCTTGGGCATTCCTCAGATCGATGCTGCTGTAAAGCAAATGGGCTTTACGGATGAAGACTTAGATAATCTCTCCGATGAAATGAGCAATATGTTTGGTCAGATGGACGGAGAAGAGGACGAGACCGAGGGGCGCACCGCTACATTCCCAATGCTGAATCAGCTGCTTGAGAATATGGGCGCGCAAAAGGGTGAGGTTGAGCCTCAGCAGGAAACGGATAAGGAGCAGAAACCCAAAAAAGAAAAGGGGAGTAAGCATAAGTTTTTGGACAATTACTGCCTGAATCTTACCGGTCGCGCCCGTGAGGGCAAGATGGATCCTGTAATTGGCAGAGATGAGGAAACCGAGCGTGTGATTCAAATTTTGAATCGCCGTCAGAAGAACAATCCCTGTCTGATCGGTGAACCGGGTGTTGGTAAGACCGCCATCGCAGAAGGTCTTGCCCAGCGGATCGTTGCAGGAAAAGTGCCCTATAATCTGCGGAACAAGGAAGTTCTTTTGCTGGATTTGACAGCCCTTGTGGCAGGCACCCAGTTCCGTGGCCAGTTTGAGAGCCGTATGAAGGGTCTGATTGCTGAAGTTAAGGCCTGTGGCAATATCATTTTAGTGATCGATGAAGTGCATAACCTGGTTGGTGCCGGTGATGCAGAAGGTTCTATGAATGCTGCCAACATTTTGAAGCCTGCTCTGTCCCGTGGCGAGATCCAGGTGATTGGTGCGACCACTTTTAATGAATACCGCAAGCATATCGAAAAGGATGCCGCTTTGGAGCGACGTTTCCAGCCGGTGTCCGTGGCTGAGCCTACCATTGAGGAAGCGTGCCAAATTATGCAGGGTGTTTCCAAGGCTTATGCAGAATTCCACGGTGTTGTGGTTTCTCCGGAGATTGCGCGACAGTGTGTTATTCTGTCTGAGCGGTATATCACCGACCGATTCCTGCCGGATAAGGCTATTGATCTGTTGGATGAAGCTTGTTCCGATGTTAACTTGCGTTGCGAGGAGATTTCCCGCCGCGCGGAACTGAAAAAGGAACGGGATGATTACGAGCTGGAGCTGCGCATGCTCACCGAGGATACGGAAAACGAGCACTATGAGCGCTTGGCTACCATTCGCAGCAAGTTGTGTCAGTTGGCTGCGGAAATCGAAGAATTGGAAAAAATTCCTGCTCCGGCTGTTACCATTAAGAATTTAGCCCGGATTATTGAGTTGTGGACCAAGATTCCTGCCAGCAAGATCAAAGCCCAGGAGTATCAGCAGCTTAAGGGACTCGCTGACCGACTGAAGGAGCATATTGTTGGCCAGGACGAAGCTGTGGAAACTGTTGCTAAGGCGATTCGCAGAAACCGTGTGGGTATCAGCCCCAAGAAGAAGCCTGTTTCCTTTATCTTTGTAGGCCCTACCGGTGTGGGCAAGACAGAACTGGTGAAATGCCTTGCAAACGATATGTTTGATTCTGTAGATTCCTTGATTCGGCTGGATATGACGGAGTTTATGGAGAAGCATACTGTTTCTAAGCTTATTGGTTCACCTCCCGGTTATATTGGCTATGATGAAGCGGGTCAGCTGACAGAGAAGATTCGCAGAAAGCCCTATTCTGTGGTGCTGTTCGATGAGATCGAAAAGGCACACCCGGATGTGCTGAATATTCTTTTGCAGGTACTGGATGACGGACGTATCACCGATGCTCAAGGTCGTGTGGTTAACTTTGAAAATGCTATTATCGTTATGACTTCCAATGCCGGCTCTGAGGGCCGTGTAGGCGGCTTGGGCTTTGGCCGTACCGATAATGAGATGGTCAGGGAAAAGACCATGAATGCTCTGCGGGAGTTCCTGCGGCCGGAGTTTATCAACCGGGTGGATGAGATTGTCTCCTTTAACCGTTTGACGGAAGAGAACTTTCTGGGTATTGCGGATATTATGTTGGAAGAGCTGCAACAGAGCCTGGAAAACCGTGGTTTGAAGCTTACCTGGGATGAAGAGATTCGCAAGTATTTGGTAGATAAGGCATATTCCGTTACCTATGGTGCCCGGAATCTCCGCAGAGAGATTCAGCGCAGCCTGGAAGATCCGATCAGTGAAAAGATTATTGATTCCTTTGAAAAGCCCATTTCTGCCATTAAAATTACTGTAAAAAACGGCGAAATCAAAATATCCGCCAAATAATCAACACCCCCGACTGCGGTCGGGGGTGTTTGTTACTTTACAGGTCAAATTCATCAGTGAGTTTGTTGGAAAGCTTCCAGGTCATATCTTCCATTTTGTCAGCCGCTTTTGCAGCCAACCGACGGGTGGGATTATTTTTGGGCATGGTTAAGATTGCTACAGCACCTACCGCTGCGCCCACACCAACCGCAATAGCCAAACCTTTTAAATGCATACGATCGCCTCCTTTCGACATTAGTATTCCCCACTGCATAGGAAACACAAGAGGAAAGGTTTCTCACCTATGTAACAGTTTGAATGAAAAGCCAGGATGTGCGTTTGCCCATCCTGGCTTTCTATCACCCCAGGATACCGTTGCGGGGCATCATGGTAGCATCCGTGCCGTCAGTACCGTCGGGAATAAGGGTGGGATCGGTGTTAACACCGGGGTCGGGAACATTGGTCTCAGGAACAGGAATTGTCATTTCCGTAGTGGGCATTACTGTGTCGGTAGTGGGTGCTGTTGTTGCATTTGAGCCAGTGGTTTCTGTAGGATCCAATGTGTTCTTGCTACAGGCGCAGGCGCACAGAGAAAGCGCCAAAGCAAGTACAAAAGTAAAAACGATGAGTTTCTTCATATGCATTCTCCTTTTTTAGATTTCAACAATAGTATTTCCAACGCTTGCGTACTTAGACAGGAAATTTGCGTGATTCCTGTAAAAATATTATCAAATAACCATTGATATTTGAAAAACTTTGGAGTATAATGTAACAGAAAAATAATGTTAAAGGAGAATTTTCTCTTATGAAGAAGCTTTCTGTAAAAAAGGGTGCTGAGTGTATGGCTTGCTTGGAGTGCGTTTCTGCTTGCTCCAAAGCCTTCTTTAAGGAATTTCACCAGGATCTGTCTTGCATTCAGATTATCGAAAAGAACGGCGCTGCCAAGCCTATGACCTGCATTCAGTGCGGTAAATGCGCTAAGGTCTGTGAGTCCGGTGCTATTACTCAGAACCCCAAGACCGGCGTGTATATGATCAATAAGAAGTTGTGTACCTCCTGCGGTAAGTGCGTGGAAGCCTGCCCCATGAAGGTTATGGTAGCACCCAAGGCCGACAGCCCTGCCGCTAAGTGCATCGCTTGCGGCATCTGCGTCAAGGCCTGTCCCATGGAGATCCTGGAGATCGTCGAAAAGTAAATCCTACATAAACAGCCGGGTGAAAGCCCGGCTGTTTTTTATGCAAAAATTATGATAGTTATAATTGCATATTGCGCCTAAATATGATATACTGTACATAATCATATGCCCGGAGGCGTTTATGAGAAATTTGAATGATTTTCAGCAGAAAATGGCCGATTTATTGCCGGAGTTAGAACTTCGCAACAATGAATCTTTGGCGAAACATACATCCTTCCGTATTGGCGGCCCGGCAGAGGTAATGACCTTTCCGAAAAGCGCTGCAGAATTGGCGGATGTTTTGAAAGCGTCCGCTTTGTTGGACTGTAAAACCGCTATATTAGGCGCAGGAACAAACATCCTGGCACCGGACGAGGGCATTTCCGGTTTGGTGATCTGTCTGAAAGATTGCCTTGGTGGAATGGAACAGCTGGACGATACCCATATTCGGGTAGCTGCCGGTGTGACTATGACTCGTGCGGCGGTGTTTGCGGCTAATACAGGTCTGTCCGGTTTGGAATTTGCCCACGGCATTCCCGGCACAGTGGGTGGCGGTGTGTATATGAACGCCGGCGCTTACGGCAGTGAAATCTGCCAGGTCTGCACCCAGGTTGAAGTGATGGATATGGCGGGAAACTTGCGTGTCTATACCGGCGAAGAGATGAACTTTTCTTACCGCCACAGCCGCCTGGAAGATGAGGGTGGCGTCGTAGTGAGCGCAGTTTTTGAACTGAAACCCATGCCTACTGATAAGATTCGTGCTTTGATGCAGGATCTGATGGCCCGGCGCAGTGCATCCCAACCCCTGGATCTACCCTCTGCGGGATCTGCGTTTAAACGGCCTGTAGGTGGTTATGCAGCGGCTCTTATAGACAATGCAGGGCTGAAGGGTCACCGCATCGGCAATGCTGCAGTGTCAGAAAAGCACGCTGGCTTTGTTGTGAATTTGGGCGGGGCAACTGCCAAAGATGTAAAGAACCTTTTGAATGATGTGTCTGACCGGGTATTCCGAGAATCAGGGATTCGCCTAGAACCTGAGGTTCGTATTTGGTAAACAGAGAGGAGCGGGGCAATGGCTATTTCTTTTTCCGGCAGCGCAAAAGAGGAGATCTGCCGTTACAATCCAACAAAGAATTGTTGCGCCCTGGCAGAATGCTTTGGCATTTTACTCTTCTGCAACAGCTTCCGTACTGACGGCATTCGCATCATCACAGAGAGTCGTGAATTTGCTGGATTGCTGCCCAAACTGTTCAAAAAGGCCTTTGGCGTTGCTTTTGATGCTGAGCCGGAAGGGGACAGTGTTGGCAAGCTGATTTTTCAAATTATAGATAAACAGAAAATCCATAGGATCATGTCCGCTTATGGCTTTGATGCGAAAGACACCCTTTCTCTGCACATTAACCTTCCTGTTGTGGAGGATGATTGCTGCAAAGCTGCTTTCTTGAAGGGCGCATTCTTAGCCGGCGGCTCTGTAACAGACCCTGCCAAGGGCTATCATATTGAACTAACAACTACCCACAGCAGTGTTGCCAGGGAGTGTAACTCCTTGATGTATGAGGTGCTGGGGGTCGAGCCTAAATCCGCCTCTCGCGCAGGTGGCTATGTGCTGTATTTTAAGCAGAGCGATATGATAACCGATTGCCTCACATATTTGGGTGCGCCCTTGGCAGCTATGGGTATTATGGAGGCTAAGCTAGAAAAGGAATTGAACAATAAAGTCAACCGACGCTGCAACTGCGATGATGCCAATACCTCGAAGGTGGTAGAGGCCGCGCAGGAACAGCTCAATGCTATTCGCATTTTGCGGGAACGGGGACTTTTTGATAAGCTGCCTGAGAAAATGAAACAGGCAGTTACCGCCCGGGAGGAGAATCCCGAGGCATCGCTAACAGAATTGGCGGCAATGATGGAGCCGCCCATTAGCAAACCAGCTATGAACCACCGGCTGAAAAAGCTGGTACAAATGGCTCAGGAGGGAACGCTATGAGTTTTGCGCATTTACATTTGCATACAGAATATAGCCTCCTGGATGGTGCTTGCCGCATTGATGGGCTGATGGACCGGGTGAAGGAATTGGGGCAGACCGCTGTTGCCATTACTGACCACGGCGTTATGTACGGCTGTATCGATTTTTACAAGGCTGCAAAAGCCGCCGGTATTAAGCCTATCATTGGCTGTGAGGTGTATGTGGCACCCCGGAATATGTCCGACCGCGTACACGGTATTGACAATGACCCTTATCATTTGGTCCTGCTGTGCAAGGATAGAGTGGGTTATGAGAACCTGTGCTACTTGGTGTCCCAGGCATTTGTGGAGGGCTTCTATGGCAAGCCCAGAGTGGATTTAAATTTGCTTCGTGAGCGGCACGAAGGTTTGATTGCCACTTCTGCCTGCTTAGCAGGTGCGATTCCCCAGCGATTACTGCAGGAGGATTACGATGCGGCACTGAAATATGCTCAAGAAATGGCGGATATTTTTGGACCGGATCACTTCTATTTGGAACTGCAGGACCACGACATTCCCGAACAGACTCCTGTAAATCAGGGCATTATGCGTATTGCCCGCGAAACGGGTCTTCCTTTGATTGTTACCAATGATGCTCACTACCTGCGCAAGGAAGATGCCCGCATGCAGGATGTATTGCTGTGTGTTCAGACTGGACGGACTGTGGATGATCCTAACCGGATGAAATTCCAGACCGAGGAGTTTTACCTAAAGAGTGAGGATGAGCTGCGTCAGCTATTCCCCGGCTGTGATGAAGCCTTTGAGAACACTATGAAGATTGCAGACCGCTGCAATTTGGAGTTCGTCTTTAATGAATACCATTTGCCTTCTTTCCCAGTGCCGTCAGGCTTCACCAACGAGGAATACTTCCGAAAGCTCTGTGAAGATGGTTTTCGGGAACGCTACCCCGATGCCCCTGATAGCTACCGGGAAAGACTGGAATATGAGATCGGTGTTATCAGCCGTATGGGCTATGTAAACTACTATCTCATTGTTTGGGATTTTATCCGATTCGCGAAGGAATCGGGTATTCCTGTGGGCCCGGGCCGTGGTTCCGGTGCCGCTTCTATTGTTGCATACTGTATGCATATTACGGAAGTTGATCCCATGAAGTACTCGCTGATTTTTGAGCGATTCCTCAATCCTGAACGAGTTAGTATGCCAGACTTCGATACGGACTTCTGTCAGGAACGCCGTGGTGAAGTCATTGACTATGTTATGCAGAAGTATGGTGCCGACCATGTGGCACAGATTGCAACATTTGGTACGATGGCTGCCCGTGGCGCTATCCGTGATGTGGGTCGCGCGCTGAATTTTACCTATGCAGAAACCGATGTGGTGGCAAAACTTGTACCCACAATGCCTCTGCACATCACTTTGAAGGATGCGCTGGATGTATCTCCCAAGCTGAAAGAGATGTATGACGGCGACGAGCGGGTTAAGAATTTGATTGACACCGCAATGAGCCTGGAGGGCATGCCAAGAAACACCTCTACCCACGCTGCCGGTGTTGTGATCACTGCTGATCCGGTGCACACCTATGTGCCCCTGTCCCGGAATGACGAGACCACTGTTACCCAGTACACAATGACTACCATTGAGGAACTAGGTCTACTGAAGATGGACTTTTTGGGCCTGCGAAACCTAACGGTGATCCGTGATGCAGAGCTGCAGATTCAGAAATTCAACCCGGAATTTTCTATGGACAAGATTCCGGATGATGACCCTGAGACCTTCCAAATGCTCACCGATGGCAAGACTCAGGGTGTGTTCCAACTGGAGTCTGCTGGTATGACCGGCGTTTGTGTAGGTATGAAAGCGGACAGTATTGAGGATATCACGGCAATTGTGGCTTTGTACCGACCCGGTCCTATGGACTCGATTCCTAAGTTTATTGAGAACAAGCTCAATCACAAAAAGGTCACCTATAAATGCCCTGAACTGGAGCCTATCCTGAAGGTTACCTATGGTTGTATCGTTTACCAGGAGCAGGTTATTGAGATATTCCGGCAGTTGGGTGGCTATACAATGGGACAGGCGGACAATATCCGCAGAGCTATTTCCAAAAAGAAGATGAATGTGATCGAGGCAGAGCGGAAGGTCTTTGTCTACGGTGACAAGGAAAAGAATATTGCCGGCTGTATTGCCAATGGCATCAGCGAAAACGTAGCCCAATCTCTGTATGACGAGATTGTCGCCTTTGCTAACTATGCGTTTAATAAGGCGCACGCAGTTTGCTATGCGGTGGTGGCTTATCAAACAGCTTATTTGAAATGCCACTATCCCCGTCAGTATATGGCGGCGCTGATGACCTCTGTGCTGGATTCTGCTGCTAAGATATCCGGTTATATTGCTGAGTGTAAGGATCTTGGTATTGCGACACTGCCTCCGGATGTGAACCATTCTGTGGACAGCTTTGCTGTGGAAGGGGATGCAATTCGCTTTGGACTGGGTGCGGTGAAGAATGTAGGCCGTGGGCTTATCCGCAGTATGGTCGCCAAGCGTGAAGCGGACGGCCCGTACCAATCCCTTGAGGACTTCATTCAGAGAATGGGGGACGAGCTGAACAAGCGGGCAGTGGAGAACTTTATCAAATGCGGCGCAATGGATTGCTTTGGCTATCATCGCAGCGAACTGCTGGCCGTTTATGAAAATATGATGGATTCCATCGCCTCCTCCCGGAAGCGGAATATAGAGGGACAGATGAATCTGTTTGCTATGCTTCAGGATACAGATGATGCTGTGGAGATACCGATTCCCAAGCTGGCTGAGATGAGCAAGGCAGACTTGATGCTGATGGAGAAGGAAACCACCGGTATCTACTTGTCCGGACACCCGATGGACGATTACCGTCACCTGCTGAAGGGTACACATGTGGTTCCTGTCGGTCAACTTATGGATGAGGAGAGCACCTACCAGGATGAGCAGATCGTCAGTATTGCGGGCGTGGTGCAATCCATCAAGATGAAGACCACCCGTAACAATTCGATGATGGCCTATGTTACCCTTGAGGACGATACGGCATCTATTGAAATGCTGGCTTTTTCCAATGTGCTCAGCCAGTACGGCAATTATATTCGGGAGAACATTCCTGTTGTAATTGTGGGCCGACTTTCTATGCGTGATGACAAAGAACCCCAAATTGTCATCAATCGGGCATGCCCCATGTCTGATTATACGGAGCAGAACCGTCTAATGGAGGAAATGTCCGGCCCTATAGCGCAGAGGACAGGCACGCTGTATCTGCGTCTTCCCACAGAGGAAGGGACTCTCTTTGATAAAATCCGTGCTATCCTTGGTATGTTCCCGGGAGATAGCCAGGTGGTCGTTTACTTTGCAGATACCAAACAGCGTAGGGGCAGCCGATGCAGCTTAGACAACCGGATGATACCGGAGCTGGAGCGCGTACTTGGCAAAGAGAATGTTGTTATAAAATAGCTTTTCAATTAGACAGCGATATGTTATAATTTCTTAAGGAGGTGTTGCTATGAGAAATCGAATAAAAGTATTTGCAGCTATGCTTGTAGCGGCACTGATGCTTACCGGCTGTACCATGCGGACAGTTGGACAGATGTACCAGCTTCCCAAGCGGTCGGAGGATTACAGCAATTTGCAATCTGTAATGGATAAGGCTATGTCAGGACTAAAGTTCAGCGCGCCCATTTCCGGTGATAATCAGCAATCTGTGCAGATGGCGGATATTGATGGCGATGGGGAACAGGAGTATTTGGTTTTCTGCAAAGGTACAGCAGAGTTACCGTTGCGTATCCTCGTGTTTGACAGGGGGAATGGTACCTATGCACATATTGATACGATCGAGAACAATGGTGCTGAATTTGACCAGGTTGAATTTGTTCAAATGGATGACAAACCTGGTGTGGAAATCGTCGTAGGTCACAAAATTAGTGATATGCTCACAAGATCGTTGTCCGTCTACACTTTTTCTGATGGAGAATCAGAGAGATTGATTACCACAAACTACAGAAAATTCCTGGCTGTGGATATGAACAGTGACCAGCAAAGTGAATTGTTTGTTCTTCGTTCCGGACAGTTGGAATCTGATCCGGGAGTTGCGGAGCTTTACAGCATTGTCGATGGAATTATTGAGCGATCCAATGAAGTTGGATTATCTGCCTCTGTGGATAAATTGAAACGTGTTTTGATTGGAAAACTCTATGATGGAAAACAGGCAATTTTTGTGGCAACTTCGGTAGAGGATACATCTCTTGCTACCGATATTTATACCATAGCGGATCAGCGTCTTGTAAATGCAGTTCAAACAGATCCGGAAGGTATGGGTACGCAAACGCTGCGTAACTACTACATTTATGCCGATGATATTGATAATGATGGCATTACTGAACTTCCTCGCATAATAACGACAAAACCACTTAGCAATGTATCTGTATTAGAGCCCAGCAAACTGGTTTTGTGGTATGCGATGGGCAGCAATGGCAAAACCATTGACAAACTTTATACTTACTACAATGCTGCAGGTGGCTGGTATTTGAAGATCAACAATAAACTTGCTCTGCGGATTACCGTTGAGGTTGAATCCAATACATTTACGTTCTATCTTTGGAATGCCGATTACACCAATGCAGAAAAACTCTTTACTGTCTTTACCTTAACCGGTCAGAACAGAGAAGAGCAAAGCTTCTCTGATGAAAAATTTGTTCTGCTAAAGACTGACACAACAATATATTCCGCAACGCTGGAGAGCACTGCGAAAAAATACGCAATCACAGAGGAAAGCTTGATAAGCAGCTTTAGCCAGATTCATCAGGATTGGAATTCCGGAGAAATGTAAGAGGTTTTTGGAATGAAAAAAGTACTTATTTTGGAAGATGAGGAAAATATCCGCAGCTTTGTTGTCATCAACCTAAAGCGCGCAGGATACCAAGCTATTGAGGCAGCAACCGGAATGGAAGCGCTGGATAAACTGAATAAGAATCCCGATATTGGCGTGGCTATCCTGGATGTAATGCTTCCGGATATTGACGGTTTTGAAGTTTGCCGTCGAATTCGTGCAACCAGTAAGCAGATCGGTATTATTATGCTGACTGCCCGTACCCAGGAGATTGATAAGGTAACCGGTCTTATGACTGGCGCTGATGACTATGTTACAAAGCCGTTCTCTCCGGCAGAACTGACAGCCAGAATTGATGCGCTTTACCGTCGTATCGGTGGAGAGAGCAGAGCAGAAACTGAACTGCTGTGTCACGGACCTTTTGTGATGAATACCCGTAGCCATGTTCTTGAAAAACTGGGAAACCGTATTCGCTTGACGCAGGTGGAATACGCCATCTTAAAACTCTTTATGCAAAATCCCGGCAGAACCCTTTCCCGTGAAGATATTTTGTCAGCTGTTTGGGGCAGGGATTATGAGGGAGATTTGAAAATCGTGGATGTGAATATTCGTCGTCTACGAATCAAGATCGAGGATAATACTGCCGAACCCGCTTACATTACAACGGTGTGGGGCTTTGGTTATAAATGGGGCATATGATATTTAAGAAAAGAAAATGGCGCGTTCTGAAAATTACAGGCTTGCGCCGTCGCTGGTTTTTGAATACTGTTGCTGTGATTGGTATGCTGGGCTTGGTCGCTGTTTTGGTGGTTACAACAGCGTTTTCTGTGTACTATTACTCGGCAATGGAGTCGGATATGCGCTACCGCGCCAGATCCACTACAGAGTTCTTTGCTGACTACCTAAACCAGAGCTACAATGCATATTACCAATCTTGCATTACCTATGCGCAGACCTTTGAGGATCGGAATAATATTGAACTGCAGTTTATCAGTACCTCCGGTAGAATGGTGGCCTCCTCCTATGGTGACTGGGTTGGAAGACCGCCCTCCACACCGGATATTTCCGATGCGGTTGCTACCCGAGATATTTGCGTATATATTGGTGAGAATTCTCAGACCGGTGAGCGGATTATGGCTGTGTCCAGCCCAATGATCTACAGTAACGGCGAAGTGATCGGTGTACTGCGTTTTGTGACCTCCACGCAGATCATGGACAGACAAATTGCAATTGTAGCGGGTATTTCGTTAGCTGCGCTGGGTGTATTTATATTACTGGTTATCTTAAGCAGTAACTATTATATCCGTACGATTTTGATACCCTTGGGAGAAATTGTGGATAAGGCGCAAATGGTTGCCAATGGCAGCTACGGTACGCAGATACAAACCCAGTTTGATGATGAAATTGGAGATTTGGCCCATACAATCAACGAAATGTCCCTTAAAATCAGCGAAAACGAAAAGATTCAAAGGGAATTTATTTCTTCGCTTTCCCATGAGTTGCGTACACCGTTGACAGCGATAACAGGTTGGAGTGAAACCCTTCTGGATTCCGATGTACTGGATCACGACACCCGTCGAGGTGTGCGTATCATTCACAGAGAAGCGGACAGATTGACCGGTATGGTGGTTGATCTTCTAGACTTCACCCGCTTGCAGGATGGCCGTATGACGCTGAATGTGGAAATGGTTGATATTCGTAACGAATTTGAGGACACGGTGTTTATGTATGGCAGTCGTTTGGCAGAGGAAGGCATTCATTTGAAATATCTGGAAAACGATCAGGATATTCCGGAGATTCCTTGTGATCCTCAACGTTTGCGACAGGTGTTTTTGAACATTCTGAACAATGCTGTGAAGCACGGCGGAGAAGGCAAGATGATAGATGCAGGCATCGTGCATAAAGATGATTCTGTGATTGTTACCATACGGGATTACGGTCCCGGTATTCCTGCAGATGAGTTGGCATTGGTGAAGAAGAAATTTTATAAGGGCAGCTCCAAGGCAAGAGGCACCGGCATAGGACTTGCGGTCAGCGATGAGATCGTACAGATGCACGGCGGTGAACTCACATTGGAGAATGCCCTTACCGGTGGTACGTTAGTAACCATACGGCTGCCGGCTTCTCAGTAAGAAAGGACGACTATGGCAAATCAGGAAAAATTCAAAACAATGATCGGCGGTCAGGCGCTTATCGAGGGTCTTATGATGCGCGGACCGAAAAAAGATGCCATTGTGGTGCGAGGTAAGGACGGTGTGACAGTTGAGGTTACTGACCGTAAGTCCTATCCTGAAAAATCACCTCTGAAATGGCCGCTTATCCGTGGCGTAGTAGGCTTTTTTGATGCCCAGGTCTGTGGTGTAAAAGCAATCCTGCGTTCTGCGGATTTGTCTCCGGAAGAAACCCAGGAGGAACCTTCTAAATTTGATAAGTGGCTTGAAAAGAAGTTGGGCAATAAAAAGTTTCAAAGTGTTGTTGTCGGTTCAGCAGTGGCATTGGGTTTGGGCCTGTCAATCTTTCTGTTTTTCCTGCTCCCGATGTTGATTGGCAGCTTTTTTGACAGATGGGTCAGTGGCTTTGTCCAGAATCTAATTGAAGGCGGAATTCGTATTGCGCTATTCACAGGCTATATTCTGCTGGTTTCCTGTATGGAGGATATGAAGCGTGTGTTTGCCTACCACGGCGCTGAACACAAAACCATTCGGTGCTATGAGGCAGGACTTCCTCTCACAGTGGAAAATGTTCGAAATCAAACAAGACTGCACCCCCGTTGTGGAACAAGCTTTTTGTTGGTGGTTATGATCATCTCCATTTTGTTGTTTTCGGTTGCATCCACCGCTTTGCTTGCTGCAATTCCTACACTCGCTGCGATAAAAGGTACATTCCTGTATCGCTTGATAATGATTGGATTTAAGCTGCTTTTACTGCCTTTGGTCGTTGCATTCAGCTATGAGATCAACCGCTGGGTGGGTAGACACGATAATTGGTTTACGCATATTCTATCCGCACCCGGTATGTGGTTCCAAAATTTTACAACAAAAGAACCGGATGACAGTATGATCGAAATTGGCATTGAGGCACTGAAGGCGGTTTTGCCCGAAAATGAGGGGGAAGACCGTTGGTAATGACTTTATCGGAGCTGTACCAAAAGGTGCGCCGCTCCCTTATGGAAAAAGAAGATGCCGAATCAGCTACATTCATTGCCAGACAACTGTTGTGTAAGGTTACAGGAAAAACAAGAGAACAGCTACTTGCTGACCGGCAGATGTATGTTTCTGACGATGCCTTCACCACAGCAGAACAGCTGGTAAAACGGATTCTGGCAGATGAGCCTTTGGCTTACGTGCTTGGGGAGTGGGAATTCTATGGAATGACATTGCTGGTGAACCCCAGTGTGTTGATTCCCCGGGACGATACCTGCGCAGTGACAGATTTGGCTATTCAGCAGGCCTTATATTTAGGTGAGAATCCCCGCATTTTGGATCTTTGCACAGGATCCGGTTGTATTGGCCTCGCCATTGCTTCAAGAGTAAACGATGCGAAAGTAACCATGGCAGACATCTCACGGGATGCTCTGCAGGTCGCAAGAAAAAACATTTCTGCGCAGAAACTTTCTGCAAGAGTGTCCTGTGTACAAGCAAATGCACTACAAGAACCACCTGCATTTCTGGGCAAATTTGATATGATTGTATCGAACCCGCCTTATATCACAACCCGTGAAATGAGAGAACTACCTCGCAGCGTAGCTGCGTTTGAGCCGAGATTGGCACTTCACGGCGGTGATGACGGACTGGAGTTCTATAGAAGCATTACAGAAAAATACCGTTCCGCGCTCAAGCCCGGCGGCTACCTGTGCTTTGAGTTTGGAATGGGGCAGGGAGACGCTGTTTGCGCCCTGCTGGAAGAAAATGGGTTTACAATACTGGAACGTTCCAGAGATTATAACGAAAGAGAACGGGCAGTTCTTGCCCGGTATAACAGGAAGGAAGCATAATTATGGCTACAAAGAAAACCGCTTATGAAGCTCCCACCCCCGCATCTGATAAGAAAAAGGCATTACAGACCGCAATTTCTCAAATCGAGAAGAATTTTGGTAAGGGTACTGTTATGCGTCTGGGTGATCGCCCGGATATGAATGTGGATGCCATCCCAACCGGCTCTCTGGCGCTGGATGCAGCGTTAGGTATTGGCGGTGTCCCCAAGGGTAGAATCATTGAGATCTATGGCCCTGAATCCTCCGGTAAGACAACGCTTGCTCTGCATATATTGGCCGAAGCCCAAAAGATGGGCGGTGAGGTTGCCTTTGTGGACGCAGAGCACGCCCTGGATCCCGTCTATGCCGCTGCTTTGGGTGTAGATACGGATAATATGCTGGTATCCCAGCCGGATACCGGTGAACAGGCGTTGGAGATCACCGATGCATTGGTGCGTTCCGGCGCTGTGGATGCCGTGGTCGTTGACTCTGTTGCCGCACTTGTTCCCAAGCAGGAAATCGAAGGCGAAATGGGTGATACCTTTGTGGGTCTGCAGGCAAGACTTATGTCCCAGGCACTTCGTAAGCTGGCTGGTACCATCGCCAAGACCAACTGTGTTGTTATTTTTATCAACCAGTTGCGTATGAAGATTGGCGTGATGTATGGCAACCCCGAGACCACTACCGGCGGTAATGCGCTGAAGTTCTACTCCTCCGTCCGCCTGGATGTTCGCCGTGTGGAGTCCCTTAAGGAAGGCGGCAATGTGATCGGTAACAAGACCCGCGTAAAGGTCGTAAAGAACAAAGTTGCACCTCCGTTCCGTGAGGCTTATTTCGACATTATGTATGGTGAAGGCATCAGCAAGTGGGGCGAATTGGTTGATCTGGCTGTGCAGATGGAAATTGTACAGAAGAGCGGCAGCTGGTTTAGCATGGGCGACGAGCGTATTGGCCAGGGTAAGGACAGCGTGAAGACCTTCCTGCAGGCTAATCCTGATATTGCAGAACAAGTAGAAACCCAGGTTCGTGAAAAGCTGATTGCAGGTGCTGCTGCAAGAACTCCCGCAAAGGCAGCTGACCAGCCTATTGCTATCAGCGCTGACGATTTCGATGATGAGGATTGATTCTGTTGCCGCTCAGCCGGACAGGGCAGGGCGGTACACGGTAAAATTTGACGATGGCACTGTGATGCGTCTGTATCGGCAGACCGTGGAGGATTTTCTTCTGTATTCCGGAAAAGAAATGGAAGATGAAGAGGTCGAAAAACTTCGAATCGCCGCCGGAAAAATGTCAGCTAAGATGCGTGCGGTGCGGATT
Source organism: Oscillospiraceae bacterium (assembly GCA_017561205.1). Taxonomy (GTDB): domain Bacteria; phylum Bacillota; class Clostridia; order Oscillospirales; family Oscillospiraceae; genus Faecousia. The sequence goes on from JAFZDL010000106.1 coordinate 37,132, forward strand.
GTTTCGGCCAGCAGTGTATCCAAGTCAGATTTGGAACATCGGCTGATACAAAAAGGTGAGAGTAAGGAAGATGCCAAACAGGCCGTAGAATGGATGGCCGACTTAGAACTGTTGGATGATGAAAAGACAGCTCAGCAGATTGTGCAGCGGTGTGTTTCCAAGGGTTATGGCCGTTCCCGCGCCAAACAAGCATTGTTTGAAAAGCGGATTCCTAAGGATTTATGGGAAGCAGCGTTGGCAGACTATCCCGAACAAACCGAAAAGATACTGGCATTTTTAGAAACAAAGCTGGGTGACAACTGGGATGAAAAAGATTTGCGCCGCGTTACGGACAGTCTTCTTCGCCGGGGTCACAGCTACCAGGAAATTCGCAGAGCCTTACAGGAATACACGGAAGGCAGAAATTTCCGGGAGGAAATATATGATTAAAGTTGGTTTTATATCCCTTGGTTGCGCCAAAAACCAAGTGGATTGTGAAAGAATGATGTACCGGGTCCAGGAAGCGGGTTTCCAGGTGCAGACGGATGTGATTGGTGCAGATGTGGTTGTGATCAATACCTGTGGATTTATTGATTCTGCAAAATCCGAGGCCATTGATTCAATCCTGCAGATGGCTCAGTTGAAGGAACAGGGACTTGTTGGTAAGATTCTTGTTACCGGTTGCCTGTCCCAGCGGTATCAGCAGGAAATTCTGAACGAACTGCCAGAAGTTGACGGCATTTTGGGAACCGGCAGCTATACCCAGGTGGTGCCGACCATTGAAAAACTGTTGGCTGGGGAGAGCGTCAGTGATTTTGCATCCATTGACACCCCGGAGGAAGAGTGTGGCCGCATCTTAACAACCCCCGAGCATTATGCCTATATTAAGATCGCTGAGGGCTGTGACAATCGCTGCTCCTATTGTATCATTCCCTACTTACGCGGTAAATTCCGTAGCCGTCAGATGGATGATGTTCTGTATGAAGCCAGAGTCTTAGCCGCGAACGGTGTAAAGGAATTGCTTGTGGTTGCGCAGGATACCAGCCGTTACGGTATGGATTTCCCGGAGCATAAGCGACTGCTTCCCAAACTGCTGCGGCAGTTGTGCCAAATTGACGGACTGGATTGGATCCGTGTCCATTATACCTACCCTGACGAAATTGACGATGCGTTCATTGATGTGATGGCAACTGAGCCGAAGATCGTGAAGTATTTGGATATACCGATTCAGCATTGCAATAGCAAGATTCTAAAGCTGATGAACCGCCGTGGTGACAGAGAACATCTGGAAGCCCTCTTTGCAAAGCTGCGTGAACGAATTCCCGGTCTTGTTCTTCGCACCAGTGTGATCACCGGTCTTCCCGGTGAGGGAGAGGAAGAATTTGCGGAATTATGTGAGTTCCTGAAGGAGCAACGGTTGGAGCGTGTTGGGGTGTTCCCGTTCTCTCCGGAGGAGGGAACTCCGGCTGCGGAAATGGAATTTGTGGATTCTGAGATCGCTCAGGAGAGGGCCCAGCAGTTGGAGATGATCCAATCGGCCATTATGGACGATTATAATGGCGCAATGCTTGGAAAAACAGAAACAGTACTCGTGGACGGGTTCGATGAGGATATGGGCCAGTTTTATGGCCGTACCTATGCAGACTCTCCGGAGATAGACAGTAGAGTTTGGATAGCTTCCCAGGAGGCATTGGTTGAAGGCAATTTCGTAAAAGTGTGCATTGACGGTGTTATAGATGGGGAACTGTCCGGATATATAATGGAGGATTGATTATGACTTTAGCAAGTAAGATTACATTGGTTCGTGTGGCTTTTATTCCGCTTTTTATGGTATTTATGTACTTAAGCGGCGGCAATCCCGGCCTGTGGATGTGGCTTTCTTTGGGTGTGTTTATCATTGCAAGCCTAACTGACTACGTTGACGGACAGATCGCGCGGAAGTGCAATCAGGTCAGCGATTTCGGTAAGTTCCTGGATCCCCTTGCTGACAAGCTGCTGACAATTGCAGCAATGACTATGTTCTGCGAGTGGGGTCAGATGGCAGCTTGGGCGCTGATGCTGGTGCTGACCCGTGAGTTTGCAGTTACCGGTCTGCGTTTGGTTGCTGTGGGTAAGGGGAAGGTGATTGCTGCCGGTTGGAGCGGCAAGATCAAGACCGCCAGCACAATGATCGGACTGTGCGCAATGATGGCATTCCCCAGCGTTGGTTGGGTTTCCACAGTTGTGGTTGCTGTTATAATTTTGACCACCGTCTATTCCGGCGTTGAGTACTTTGTGCAGAACTGGAACTGTCTTTGGGATTGAATAAATGTTGTGCCGGTGCAATGCACCGGCACAAGCTACGAAGGAGACCTATAATATGAATATCAAGGAAATTGGTGAGATCCGTCGCCGCGTGCGTCGAGATCGCAGCAATATGACCGCTATTTATGGTTGCTATGTGAATAGTCAGAAGGAGATCATATCGGAGTTTAAGCAAAGTGTTGGTATTATGCCCGAGAATGAAGCTGAGCGGTATTTTGGCCTGATGAAACGGGCGCTGTCCGGCTCTTTGGGCAAAAACCTTATCGATATTACCTTTAAGACTGCTCAAGTGGCCAACAGCCCGGAGCACAAGCTGTTGATGGAACTTCGTAATTCGGAATTGAAGGATGAAAACCTGCGCTTGGAACTGTATCAGAAAATCATTCAGAATGTAAGTGTGGATGACGGACTACTGATACTTATCGGCTGTGATAGCTATGATGTGCCGTTTAAGAGCAAGGACGACGAAGTTCAGGTTGATGCCTCCGGTGAGACCTATAAGTATATCCTGTGTGCAGTATGTCCTGTGAAGTTGAGTAAGCCCAATTTGCGCTATGATCCGGAGGACAAGACATTCCACGATGGCGGTGTGGCCAATGTGCCCTCTGCGCCGGAGGTTGGTTTTTTGTTCCCATCTTTTGACAGCCGCGCTACCAATATCTACAATGCCCTTTTCTACACCCATAGCCCTAAGGAGGGCCATGAAAATCTGATTGACGCATTGTTCAATACCAAAGCCCCTAAGCCTGCTGCCGAGCAGAAGAAGTCCTTTGAGGCCCTGCTGGGTACCAGTTTGCAGGAGGAATGCAGCTTGGATGTGGTGCAGACGGTCCATGAGCAAATCTGTCAGAGCATTGAACTGCATAAGCAGAGTAGGGTAGCTGATCCTTTGCTGATCTCTAAGGAGGATGTAACCGCAAGCCTAACCTCGTGCGGTGTTTCTCAGGAGCATATCGCAAAATTTAATGTTGCTTTTGATGAGACCTTTGGTTTTGAAACACAGCTGCATCCTAAGAATATTATCAACAGCAACCGTATTGAAATTACTACACCTGATGTGTCCATTCAGGTTTCACCGGAACGGAGCGATTTGATTGAAACTCGCGTCATTGGCGGTGTAAAGTATATTATGATCTGCGCCGATGAAAATGTGGAAGTCAACGGTGTACCTATTCATATCGCAGAAGGCGAGAAGTTAAATGTATAAGAAAACAGCCCAGGAATTATCCTGGGCTGTTTATGTATTTACTTTTCGCCCTTCATCAGCTTGACCAAAATATCGGTGCAGGTTTCAATTCCCAACACGCTGGAATTTAAGCAAATGTCATAGTTTTGGGATTGTCCCCAATTTCTGCCGGTATAGTGCTGGCAGTTGACCTTACGGCGCTTATCCTTTTCGTTTAAGCGCGCCTTGGGCGTTTTTTCGGACTCACCGTAAAGACGGACAATACGCTCGGCGCGAGCCTCTTTATCAGCGCAGATGAAAGCGTGCAGAACATCGGGACGATCCTTCAAAACATAGTCGGCGTTTCTGCCAACGATTACACAGGGACCCTTATCGGCAATCTGTAAAATAACATTACATTGTACATTCCAAAGGAAATCCGCTGTGGAAAGACCGTTCATCACACCGGGGTGACCGTGGGAAGCAAAGGCGTAGGAAAAAATGCTCTTTCCGGGAGAGTGTTCACTGTGTTCCTCCACATATTCGGGTGCAAAGCCGGATTCCAGAGCAATATGCTCCACCAGCTCCTTATCATAGAATGGAATACCGAGCGCTTCCGCCACCTGATGTCCAATGGTGCGGCCGCCACTGCCAAATTCACGGCTGATGGTAATAATCTTCTTTTCCATAGTAGTACCTCCATTCTTAGTGTTAATTTCATTATAGTGGAAGTACAAATAAATGTCAACAGGCCGAAAGAAAACGGGGCGCAAGTTTTGCGCCCCGTAATTTATTTAAGTTTTATAGCGTAAATTTGACAACCGCGGGTACCGACTACCAATGTGTCATTAAATACGGCGGGGGAGGCCTCAATGTTACTGCCAAGACTGATTGTTGTTAAAACAGTGCCTTTGCTGTCCAGCATCATCATATTGCCCACGGAATCACAAGCAATGATGCGTGCTGTGCCATCATCACCGTAAGCAGCCACAGGGGAGCTCCAAGCATAGTTGTTCATAGGTGTTTCCCATGCGATTTCACCGGTTTTGGTATCGATAGCTACCAATTTGCCTTCCCAGATGCTGGGTGTTCTGGCGATAGGATAAATGACCAAGCCTTCCAATTCTGTACCGGGTTTGCCGAGAATGGGAGAAGCCTGCACGCCGCCGGATACGTCTTTTACGGTGCCGCAATCAAACTTTGTCTCCCGAACAATTTCGCCGGTTTTGGCATCTAATTTATAAACACAGATATAGCCGGATCCACCGCTTGCAGTCCAATGGAGGGAGGGGGCGGTATAGATATAGCCGCCATCAGTGCCGTTCCATTCAAATACAGGTGTAGAATTAGAATCGTCACGGGTATCCTGAGACCAAACCAACTGCATAGTATCCAAATCAATGCAGAAGAACATGCCACCATTTTCAGAGATGTACAGGTATCGGTCGACGATCACGCAGCTGGGTTCATAACCGATCCAGTAGGTGTCACCGTTAGAACGCTTGGTGTCATAACGTGTCTTAACAATCTCAGAAGGTTCGATGGATAAGGTGCCTGCAGCTTTATCGTATTGGGTATTTAGCTTGATGGTGTAAAGTACACCGTTTTCACCGGGCCAAATCAGCGTATCCGTTTCAGCGTCCACCAGAGGACTGGAGTCAAAGGCACTCCAACCGGCACGCCAGGAGAAGCCATCGTAACCGTTCTTTTCGTAAAGGATGCTGCCATCAATCAGGCTGATCATGTACATTCTGGGGGATTTGTTATTCAAAAAGTCGCCGGAACCCACATACATAATGGGATAGCCTCTGGGATCCAGAGCGCCGGCACCCTTAAAGTTCATACCCACTCTAATCGGATTTCTGGTATAAGTTCCGTCGTCCAGGTCATAGAAGTAGATATTACCATCCAAGGTTGCATAAATAACCTCAACCAGATTTTCTTTTGCTTTCTTTTCCGGGAATAAGTTCATTATGTTCTTGGTTTCCTGGTCCCATTGTACGATCAACGGCTGGCCAGTCCAACCGCAGCCGGTCCATCCGTTGAGAGAGCCAATATCACGGCCCCAGGCCTTTTCAAAAGTGTTTTCGGTCACATTTACAGTTCCGTAGGTTGGGCTGTTACGGAAATTATTGCCGCGGAAGGTAGCGATACCGGGCAGAGCAAAATAATCCTCAGGCTTACCAAAGGAAATACCAGTGGAAGGCATGCTGTCAATCATTTCACCGCCCCGGATGATTTCCCATTTAATACCCCAGTTTTCCGGGTTGCTGGAATCGCTCTTGGCAGGGGTAAAGGTAGGTTCGGGCGCTTGAGTGGGAGGTGTTGTGGGTGCAGTTGTGGGCGCTGTGGTTGCAGATGTAGAAGAGTTAGTTTGCGTTGCGGTAGTAGCGGATGGATTCTTCGAAATCTGTGCATTCATCTTGCTGCCAACAACATTGTAGCGAATAAGGCAGGCTGTAGTGCAAATCAAGACAATCAGCGTTGAGAGATACATTGCTTTCAAGATTGTCCATTCAGTTTTGCGTTCTTTCTTCTTCCATTTAAATTGTGCGGCGACCAGTGTGAATACAACACTGGCAAGGAGCAAGGCGCCGCAGATAATCGCCAACAAGATGAGTGAGGTTTTCATCTGCTTGTAGCTTTCGGCTGCGGATAGCGCTGATGTAAGAATGGATAAATTCATAGGAGCACCTCTTTATGTTTAATCTTCTTAATTATAACATCGATGCTTTGGAGAAGCAAGATGTAACAGCGAAAATTTATGCCATAATGCGGTTGTATTTTCCGTTGAAATGGAATTGGAATTGTGTTACAATTATAACATCTTAACTCAGGAGAATGCTATGGAAACCATTATTACGACCCTGGCTCAGGAACTGGGCCAAAAGATGCAATATGTGGAGAGTGTTGTGACCCTTTTGGATGAGGGCAACACCATTCCGTTTATTGCTCGTTACCGGAAAGAACTTCACGGCGGTATGGACGACACCACTTTGCGAAACCTGGAGACCCGCCTTACTTATCTGCGGAATCTGCAGGAGCGCAAAGAGGAGATTATTCGCTCCATAGAAGGACAGGAAAAACTGACTCCTGAACTGGAAGCGGCAATTTGGGCGGCTAAAACATTAGCAGAAGCGGAAGATTTATACAGACCCTATAAGCAAAAGCGTCGCACCCGTGCAACAGTTGCAAAGGAAAAGGGCCTGGAGCCCTTGGCGCTCGCAATTTTTGCCCAAACAGGGGAGGATCCCAGCAAATTTGCTGAGGATTACATTGACCCCGAAAAGGGTGTTGAAACTTTAGAAGATGCTTTGGCCGGTGCTTCGGACATTATTGCGGAAATGATCTCCGATGACCCGGATATCCGCAAGGCTTTGCGCATGAAGATGGAGACCCGAGCGGTGGTGACCGTCCAGGCAACTGATCCGGAAGCAGAGAGCGTTTATGCCTTATACTATGATTTTACGGCTCCTGTTTCCCGATTGATGAATCACCAAATTTTGGCAATCAACAGGGGAGAACGCGAGGGGTTTTTGAAAGTCTCCGCTGCGCTGCCCGGCAATGAGGGACAGGCACTGGTGTGCCGTATGTCCTTGAAGCCCACGATGTGGGTGTCAGCCTTTGTGAAGGCTGCGGCTGAGGATGCCTTTGACCGCTTGATCGCTCCCAGCGTGGAAAGGGAACTGCGCAATACATTAACTGACCGCGCCGCAGAATCTGCGATTTCTAACTTTGCACTGAACCTAAAACCCCTTTTGATGCAGCGGCCTGTCAAGGGTTTCGTGACAATGGGTCTTGACCCTGGATATAAGAATGGCTGTAAGGTTGCTGTTGTGGATGGAACAGGTCGAGTGCTGGATACTACCGTTGTCTATCCTACCTTTTCCCAGCGGAAAAAGGATGAAGCAATCGTCAACCTTAGCGCGATGATTCGCAAGTATGCTGTCAAACACCTGGCTATCGGTAACGGTACAGCTTCTCGTGAAACAGAAGCAATGGCAGTTGAAATGCTGAAGAATCTGCCCGGAGTCAGCTATATGATCGTCAACGAAGCCGGCGCATCTGTGTATTCTGCATCTAAACTGGCAGCCGAAGAATTCCCTGATTATGATGTAAATCTCCGCTCTGCAGTTTCTATTGCCAGAAGATTGCAAGATCCCTTGGCAGAGCTGGTAAAGATCGATCCCAAAGCGATTGGTGTGGGTCAGTACCAGCATGATTGCCCTCAGAAACGGCTGGATGAGGCCCTGGGCGGTGTCGTGGAGGATTGCGTTAATGCAGTTGGTGTGGATGTAAACACTGCGTCTATGAGCCTGCTGCAGCAGGTGTCGGGTCTTAACAGCACCACAGCCAAGAATTTGGTTGCCTACCGGGAAGAGAATGGCGCATTTACCTCCCGTAGTCAGTTGAAGAAAGTACCCAAGCTGGGACCCAAGGCCTATCAGCAGTGCGCTGGTTTCCTCCGTGTTCCTGAGAGCAAGGAGATACTGGACAATACCGGTGTTCACCCCGAAGCTTATTCAGCAGCAGAAACCCTGCTGACTCTTTGTGGCTATACCAAAGCGGATGTGTTGGGAGGAAATCTTACGGAGCTTCAATCCCGTGTGGAAAGTCTTGGTATTGTAGATGCGGCTGAGCGCTGTGGTGTTGGTGTACCCACGCTGGAGGATGTGGTTAAGGAACTGCAAAAGCCCGGTCGAGATCCTCGTGACGATCTGCCTGCGCCCATCCTTCGTACTGATGTGCTGGAAATGAAGGATTTGAAGCCTGGTATGGTTCTGTCCGGTACTGTTCGAAATGTGATTGATTTCGGGGTGTTCGTGGACATCGGTGTCCACCAGGACGGGTTGGTCCATATTTCACAGGTCTGCAACCGGAAACTGCGTCATCCCGCTGAGGTTTTGCAGGTGGGTGACATCGTGAAGGTTTCCGTTTTGGAAGTGGATGAAAAACGCATGCGCATTAGCTTGACTATGAAGAATGTTCCCAAGTAGTCAAAACCTCCGGCTAAGCCGGAGGTTTTGACTACAGTTTTGCGTAGGTTTTGTCCAGAAAACGCTGTGCGGTCACAATAGCCCGCTTGTGAGTGCCTTCGCCGATTTTTCCTGCTTCGTCATAAGCAGTGACGGTGAAGGTGACGATGTTGCCGTCAACTGCTGTGACTGCAGCCTCAGCGCGAACCTCCATACCTACAGGTGTTGCTGCCAAGTGGGAGATGTTCAGTTCGATGCCCACGGTGGTTTTTTCCTCGGGAATTGCCTCGGCAATAGCCTCGCAGGCAGCACCCTCCATCAGCGCCACCATGCAGGGCGTTGCATATACAAGTAAAGAGCCGGAGCCCACTTCCAAGGCGGTATCTTCCCGCTCCACTAAGGCGGAAACAGTGCCAATCATTCCAATTGTAATTTCCATAATATTACCTCCATTTCTCTTCCATAAATATAGCCGTAATATATGCATTTGTCAATATTGCATTCCCTTGTGTTTTGCTGTATAATGCAAGTATGATCAGTGGAGGGTAAATGGATGGAAAAACAGTGGCTTGTTTATATCCTGCAGTGCGGTGATGGAACTTTGTATACCGGTATAACCGACGATCTGCCCCACCGCCTGGAAATGCACAGGGCAGGGAAGGGCGCGAAGTACACCCGTGGTCGCTGCCCGCTGACCTTGGTCTACCGAGAAGATGCGCCATCCTGTTCGGCTGCCTTGAAACGGGAATACCGCATTAAGCAACTTTCCCATAGAGAGAAACTTAAATTGATTGAAAGCTATAATAAAACGGCTACCGACTGATCGGTAGCCGTTTTGTATTAGAGTTCTTCGCTGACTGCCAGCAAGAGGATACCGATAATCACAACGGCAATAAAGGCGTAGGTTTTCCAGGAGAGCTTTTCTTTCAGGAAGATGCGGGAAAGCACCAAGGAAACAACACATACGGAGGAAAGAATGGGGGCAGCGATGGCATCTACACCACCGAGTGCGTATACATAGGTGAACTGGCCTGCTGTCTCAAAGACTGCGGCAAGGAACTTGTCCTTATGCTGCGGGATGGGTCCAAATTTGACTTTCTTAGCTTTCATAAAGATAAACAGACCAAGGGCGAACAGCGCAAAGGTAAGCTCGTAGCTGGTGTTGGCAACATCTTCAATGGTATCTGCGGTAACATCCACCAAAGGTGTTTTGGTAATATCTTCAACCAGGAAGAACGCATCATCCAGGAAAGTGCCAAATGCATCAAGCAAAGCATACACAAAGGGCATACAGAATGCAACGATTGCCAGCTTTTTGCCCAGGCTCTTCTTTCTGGGGGTGTCGCCCTTGTTTTCCAAGAAGCTGACACCTAAAACACCAATGGTGATAACGGCAATAGCAACCCAAGTGAGCCAGGAAATAGTTTCCTGCAAGAAAATAACAAACAGAAGCGTACAGATAACACCTGCTGTGTTTTCAATGGGATCGGAAATGGATTCCTCCAGGAAACGCATTCCAAAATAGGAGAATGCCATGGAGATTATGTAGAACAGGGAAACGGGAAGATAACGAATGATATTTACGGGGTTGTAAGCTATATCCTGTGTCAGCAGAGTGAAGATGGCGTGGGCACCCATTACAATGCCGACCCACACACAGATCTTCAAATGGGAGTACTTTTCGTTAGGCTGAGCGCCTTTTTTGTAAAAGAGTTCAGCAGTACCCCAAAGAATAGCGGTTGCGATTGAGAAAAATAGCCAATTCATTGTATTTCCTTCTTTCTGTTTACAGTGTAATAAGTCCTGCGTCTACCATTTTCTGCAGGCTCATTAAAATACCTAATTTTGCGTGGCACCAGGTGAGACCTCCCTGGAAGTAAACTGCGTAAGGAGGACGGATGGGACCATCGGCGGAAAGCTCAATGGAAGAACCCTGCACAAAAGCACCGGCAGCCATAATGACCTTGTCATTGTAGCCGGGCATATCCCAGGGGAGGGGGGTTGCAAAGGAATCCACCGGCGCAGCGGCCTGAATGCCTTTGCAGAAGGCAATCATACCTTCCTCACTGCCCAGCTCCACGGCTTGGATAATGTCGTGACGACTCTCTGTGGCGCCCGGAACGCACTTAAAGCCCAAAGGTTCATAGAGATTTGCCGCAAAGATTGCACCCTTCTCAGCGCCGGCAACAACTGTAGGCGCCATAAAGAAGCCTTGATACAGTGCAGGCATCAAACCCAAGTTCGCGCCTACTTCCTGACCCAGGCCAGGTGCGGAGAGCCGATAAGCGCAACGCTGTACACATTCCTCTGTACCGCAGATGTAACCACCAATGGGTGCAAGACCGCCGCCGGGGTTCTTGATCAGACTGCCCACAACCATATCTGCGCCCACATCGGAAGGCTCTATGGTTTCCACAAACTCACCGTAGCAGTTGTCCACCATGCAAATGATATCGGGCTTAATTGCTTTTACAAAAGCAATCAATTCGCCGATCTGCTTTACGGAAAAACTGGGGCGGGTTGCGTAGCCTTTGGAACGTTGAATGGTTACCAGCTTGGTCTTTTCGTTAATGGCTTTTTTGATGTTCTCGTAATCAAAAGTGCCGTCGGGGAGCAGATCGACCTGCCGATAAGAAACGCCGTACTCCATTAAAGAGCAAGGGCTTTCCCGGATGCCGATAACTTCCTGCAAAGTATCATAGGGCAGGCCAACAGGGGAGAGCAGCTCATCACCGGGCAAGAGATTGGCAGACAATGCAACTGTCAGCGCGTGGGTGCCGCAGGTGATCTGAGGCCGAACCAAAGCGGCTTCTGTGTGGAACACATCCGCATAAACCTTCTCCAAATTATCACGGCCTACATCGTCATAGCCGTAACCGGTGGTGGCGGCAAAGCAAGCAGCCGATACGCGATTTTTCTGCATAGCTGCAATGACCTTTGCCTGGTTGTGCTCTGCAATCTTATCAATTTCAGCAAAGCGTTCTTTTAGGTTTTCTAAAGTCTTTTCGCCATAGGCGTAAACACCGGAGCTGATGCCCATGGTGTTGTATAATTCCAGTAATTCTTTCATGTTTTTCCCTCTTTATTTATTGCTGTCAAATATTTCGTCTGCAAGATCCCGGAGAAGTTCCGGACGGGATACGATCAGTCCTTTGTTTTCTTCACCGAGAATCAGCAAGGTATCGCCCGGCTGGATATTGAACAGTTCTCTGGCTTCTTTAGGGATCACGATTTGACCGCGGTCACCTACCTTGGCTGTACCAAAGACCCGTCGGGAATTGCCCTTGCCTAAGACATGTTTGCCTCCTGCCATTGGCATTCTCCTTTCCTACTTTTCATACTTTTCGCACAAAAGTTAGTATAATAAAATCCGCTCCGGTTGTCAAGTCCGGAGCGGAAAATTTCAATCATCCCGACGGCCGCCAAAGAGGAGGACCAGCCGCAAAAGCTGGGCAGCGGCAACTGCCACGGCGGCAACATAGGTCATGGTTGCAGCCGTGAGGGTTTTACGGGCACCTTTTTGTTCTTGGGGAGTCAAGATGTCCCGGTTAGCAATTGCTTGCATAGCTCGGCGGCTGGCATTGAATTCCACAGGCAGGGTCACAAGCTGGAATACAAGACTCAAAGAGAAACAGGCAATTCCTGCATAAACCAAGGTATAGGAATAGCTGCCACCCATACCAAAGAGTACGCCCAAAAGAATCAAGGGCATAGCAAGTCTTGAGCCGATATTGGTGGCCGGAATGATAGCGGCGCGTACCTTCATAGGAAAGTACTCTGTCGCATACTGCACAGCGTGACCGGCTTCGTGGCAGGCAACGCCGATGGCTGCGGTGGAGGTGCTGTCATACACATTGTCAGACAGGCGGATTACATTGGTTTTGGGGTCAAAGTGATCTGTCAGCTTGCCGGCGATCCGCTCCACCCGCACATTGGTGATACCATGAGCTTCCAAAACGCAAACTGCAGCATCTCGGCCACTGATTCCCTTGGTGGAGAGTTGCTTGGAATAGCGTTTGAATGTGGTGTTGACACTGGAGCTTGCCCAAATGGATAACAGCAGGCAGGGCAGGACAATATAAAGATAAGTCCAGTCAAAACCGTAAAAATAAGGCATAGAATTACCTCCTGGATAAAAACTAATTTCCTATATAGTATATCCCTTTTCTTTGAAAAGCAAGACCGAAAGACAATATCACAATAACTTTACATTTTGGTAATATCTGTGTATAATATTATGAAGGAAAAGGAGGTTGCTTATGGAACTGTTGTACTTCTTTGAGAAGATCCGCATCCCGGGTTTGGATGAGTTTATGCTGGCTATCACCACATTGGGTGAGGAAACCGCATTTTTGGTGATTGCGCTGATTCTGTTTTGGTGTATCGATAAGTATGTGGGCTATTATACGCTTTCTGTTGGCTTTATTGGTACCATTGCCAATCAGTTTCTAAAGCTGTGGTTCCGGATCCCCCGGCCATGGGTATTGGATGAGAATTTTACCATTTTGGAGCAAGCCAGAGAAGGCGCCGGCGGCTATAGTTTCCCCAGCGGTCATACCCAAAGCGCAGTCGGTACGTTTGGCAGTATTGCAGCTACTACGAAGAATAAGAAGATTTGCATTGCAGCCATTGTGATTGCAGCGTTGGTTGCGGTTTCCAGAATGTACATCGGTGTACATACGCCCTTAGATGTGGGCGTGTCTGTGGTTTTGGCTGTGATTTTGATTTTTGCGGTGCGTCCGTTGGTTTTTAAGCATCGGAGAATTGGTATGCCCATTCTATTAGTGGCTATGATTTTGATGGCCATAGGATATCTTTGCTTTGTGGAGCTTTATCAGTTTCCGGCCGAGGTATTAAAAACTGAGAATTATCAGCACGGTCTGGAAAATGCATATACGCTATTAGGCGCGCTTGCTGGCCTGGTCATCGTGTATATTGTGGATGAAAAATGGCTACATTTCTCTGTGAAGGCTGTATGGTGGGCACAAATCCTCAAGGTCGTAATCGGATTGGGACTTGTCCTTGCGGTGAAAGTCGGTATGAAGGGGATGCTGAATGGGATTTTCGGTGAACTGTTGGGACGTTCTGTCCGATATGGACTCATTGTGATCGTGGCCGGTATTTTGTGGCCTCTTAGTTTCCGCTGGTTTGCAAAGTTAGGTAAAAAGGAGTAATTCTCTATGCCGTTTGTCTTTTATGTTCTGCTGGCTGTGCTTGTGCTGATGATTGTCAGCGGTGGCTATACCTTTTGGGCTGCTTGCGTCCGCAGAAAGGAACTGCCCTGGCTGGTGGAGGAAGAACTACAAAAGACATCCTATGGAAAGTATTGTAAATATATTCGCCATTCCGTTGCCTATCTGGAGGACCACAATGCCCAAGAAGTATCTGTCACCAGTTATGACGGCTTAAAATTGAGCGGCACCTGGCTGGAAACGGAAAACCCAAAAGGAACGATCATCCTGGCTCACGGTTACCGCAGTTGTAAGCTGGTGGAGTTCAGTATGGTCCTGGACTTTTATCGGGATTACGGATTGAATATTCTGTTGCCAGACCAGCGTTCGCACGGTAAAAGTGAGGGCCGTCTTATAACCTTCGGTGTGAAAGAATGCAAGGATATGAAAAGGTGGATCCGGTGGGTCAATAAAAATCAAGGCAACCGGCCTATTATACTCAGTGGTCTGTCCATGGGCGCGTCAACGGTGCTGTTTTTGGCAGATGAGAAGTTGCCAGACAATGTGAAAGGCATTATCGCCGATTGCGGCTTTACCTCTCCCTGGGAGATCATCTCCTGCGTGTTCCGCAGAGTGACCCATCTTCCGGCCACTCCCAGCCTATGGGTGGCAGAGGTGTTTGCAAGAATATTCGGAGGTTTCAGCCTGCGGCAGAAAAATACCAAAGATGTGCTGAAATATAGTAAATTGCCTGTCTTGATGGTTCACGGTATGGAAGACGGATTTGTGCCTTGTGAAATGACACAGCAAGGCTACGATGCCTGTACAGGGGAGAAGGAAATCTTATTAGTGGAAGGCGCTGACCACGGCCTGAGTTTTCTAAAGGATACCGAGGGCTATAAAGAAAAAGTTAGGGCGTTTTTGGACAGAAACCTGGAGGAATCTGAATGAATTACGCAGAGATAAAAAATTTCGATATTGCTAACGGACCGGGTGTACGGGTGAGCCTGTTCGTTTCCGGATGTACCCACCGATGTAAGGGCTGTTTCAATGAGATTGCCTGGGATTTTGGGTACGGAAAACCCTTTACCCAAGAAACAGTGGATATGTTGCTGAAGATGCTGGAACCGGACCATATCAAAGGTATCACCCTTTTAGGCGGAGAGCCCTTTGAGCCCCAAAATCAGCCGGCGATTGTGGACTTTTTACGGCAAATGAAAACAAAATACCCCGAAAAAAGCGTTTGGGCTTTCTCGGGATATTTATTCGATAAAGATATGCGCTCCGGCAGGCTTGGCGAGCTTACAAAGGAATTTTTAAGCTATGTTGACGTGCTGGTGGACGGCCCGTTTGTGGAAGCAAAAAAGAATCTGAGCCTTCGTTTCCGAGGCTCTTCCAACCAAAGAATCATTGATGTACCTGCATCCATGCAAACAGGAGAAATCGTCCTGTGGGAGGATTGGCAGGGTCACGGAAAGGGAATGAAATAATGGATGCAATTCGTGTAAAAAAAATAAAACCCAACGCAATCCTGCCTACATACGGATCTGTAGATGCAGCAGGTGCTGACCTGTATGCTTGCCTGGATGAAAAGATTTTGATTCAGCCCGGTGAGTCTGTTTTTGTGCCTACCGGTCTGGCAATGGAGATTCCAAAGGGCTATGCAGGCCTTATTTATGCCCGCAGCGGTTTGGCCTGTAAGCGAGGCTTAGCGCCGGCTAATAAAGTTGGTGTCATTGACAGTGATTACCGGGGAGAATTCATCGTTGTGCTTCACAATCACGGAGCAGTTTCCCAGGAAATTGCACCCGGCGAACGGATCGCGCAACTGGTCATTACACCGGTTTTCACCCCGGGTTTTGCAGAGGCGGCAGAGCTGACAGATACCACGCGTTCTGCCGGTGGCTTCGGCTCAACAGGCAAATAATGTCTTCTAAGTTGTTAATAATCGCCTAAAATGATCCCTTAAATTTGTGAAAATTAACGAAGGGGAATTTTTGGGGTTGACAAAGGAAAATGTCGGTGCTATCATTGACACAAATTGAATCGCTTGAGATAGAGGCGCGGGATTCATCAGTACCCACCATAAGGCCAGGCAGCCGTGGCTGGGGAAAGGGGAAACCGCCGAAGCTGGAACTGCGTGCCTGCGTATTTCCTGCTGGGCCGACAGAGAATATCTGCCGGACTGTCACATTAACTTTTGTGGAGCGCTATCGATTACAGTGAATATTGTTTCTACCTTTTCGGAGAGGTATTGGTATTTTCTGTTTGGATCGCTTGACGAAAGCGGTCCAATTTTTATTTGGGCAAAGCCCGGAAATACCAAAACTAAAATGGAAGGGAAAATTGTTATGAGAAGAATTGTAAATTTGAGTGTCCTGCTGCTGGTGTGTGCAATGTTGTTTACCGCCTGTGATGCAAAGCGAAATGCAGGTATGATCAACGCAGATGATTACCTGTCCGCTGTACCTAAGGTTGAGAATCTGACCGATATGGACACAAGCAAGATCATTGGCCTTGAAGATGGTGTTCTGACTGTTGGTATGGAATGTGCCTACGCGCCTTACAACTGGACACAGACCGATGACAGCTACGGTGCTGTCCCCATCTCCAATGTGTCCGGCTCCTATGCCAACGGCTACGATGTGATGATCGCAAAGCGTATCTGTGAGACCTATGGTTGGGAACTGGAGATCGTATCCTCTGCCTGGGATTCTCTGACCCCCGCGGTCCAGTCCAAGACCATGGATGCCAACATTGCTGGCCAGTCTATGACCGCTGACCGTTTGGCAGAGGTGAATATGGCAGGCCCCTATTATTACGCAACTATCGTTTGCCTGACCACCAAGGACAGTGCGTATGCAAGCGCAAAGTCCATTGCAGACCTGGCCGGCGGCAAGTGTACCGCCCAGAGCGGTACCATCTGGTATGATTCCTGCCTGCCTCAGATCGAAAATGCGAAGCTGATCGCCCCTGCTGATACTGCACCGGCAATGCTGATGCAGCTGGAGACCGGCACGGTAGATTTCATTTGCACGGATATGCCCACTGCAATGGGCGCAGTAGCAAAGAATGATGATTTTGTCATTTTGAACTTCTCCGGCACTGCAGGCGACTTCCAGTTTGCCAGTGAGCAGGAGCGGGCTGAAAATGTAAACATCGGTATTTCTGTGCTGAAGGACAACGAAGAGCTGACCCAAGCTGTTAACAAGGTACTGTCCATCCTGGATGAGGAAGACTTCAATGCAATGATGGACTACGCCATCGCGATCCAGCCGGAGCTCTGAGATGGATAAACTCATAGAACTGATCGGAGATATTTCCCGATTGTGGGGCAAATACGGCGAAATGTATCTGCGTGGCATAGGCAGTACCCTTATTCTGGCGCTGGTAGCGACCCTTTTGGGCTGTGTGATCGGTTTTGCCTGCGGCGTACTCAATACCATACCCTATTCCTCCCGGGATCCGCTGCCCAAGCGATTTGGACTGAAGCTGATCCGGGTGCTGGTACGGGTGTATGTGGAGGTGTTCCGGGGTACGCCCATGGTGCTGCAAGCAGTTTTTATTTACTACGGGTTGCCTTATTTTACCGACAATTCTGTACATTTTGAAAGTGTATGGACGGCAGCAATTTTAATCGTTTCCATCAATACCGGTGCGTATATGGCAGAATCTGTCCGAGGTGGTATCATCTCCATTGACCCCGGTCAGACCGAAGGAGCCAAGGCTATTGGTATGACCCATCTGCAGACGATGGTTAAGGTGATTCTGCCACAAGCTCTTCGGAATATTATGCCGCAGATCGGCAATAATTTCATCATCAATGTGAAGGACACTTCCGTGATGTTTATCATCAGCTTTACAGAGCTGTTTGCTGCCCACCGGTATATTGTTGGTGTGAACAATATGTATTTTCCCTCCGCAGCCATTGAAATGATCGCGTATCTGACAATGACCCTGTTGGCATCCGTCCTGCTGCGTTGGCTGGAAAAGTTAATGGATGGCCCGGACAACTACCAGCTGGTGCAAACTGACCAACTGGTGATGACCGCTGGCACCTACACTCACCCCAAGCGGGGCAGCAATTATGATGAACTGAGCAAAGAGTTTCGGGGGCGTGTCAAACAGAGCTTGAAATTCGGAAGAAACAGGGGAGGGCGATGATATGGGTGAAATACTTTTAAATATTCACCACCTGTCCAAGTCCTTCGGTTCCCATGAGGTGTTACGGGACATTGATTTTACAGTTTCCAAGGGAGATGTCATTTCTGTAATTGGCGCATCTGGTTCGGGAAAATCCACTCTTTTGCGGTGTATAAACCTGCTGGAAACCCCTAATTCGGGAGAAATCTTATATCATGGAAAGAATGTACTTGGTGGTAGTATGAAGCCACATGAGTACCGCTCCCATGTTGGAATGGTGTTTCAATCCTTCAACCTTTTCAATAATATGACTGTGTTGGAAAACTGTATTGTTGGCCAGCAGCAAGTGCTGAAAAGATCAAAGGACGAAGCCCGGCATGTGGCCATGGACTACCTGGAAAAGGTAGGAATGACACCTTATATCCACGCTAAACCCCGGCAGCTTTCCGGTGGTCAGAAGCAGCGGGTAGCCATTGCCAGAGCCTTGGCAATGAATCCGGAGATTCTGCTGTTTGATGAACCGACCTCCGCCCTGGATCCGGAAATGGTTGGAGAAGTGCTGAGCGTAATGCAGACCCTTGCCCGGGAAGGTATGACTATGTTGGTGGTCACCCACGAGATGGCTTTTGCCCGGGATGTGAGTAGCCGTGTAGTATACATGAATGAAGGTGTCATTTGTGAGCAAGGTACACCGGCTGAAATATTTGGTAATCCCCAAAAAAAAGAAACCCAGGACTTTCTTTCTCGTTTTAGAAATGTATAAGAAAAAGGAACCACCGGTTAACCGGTGGTTCCTGTATTTTAATAGAACAGAAGATCCGAATAGGTGGGATAAGGCCAGTAGCTCTTATCGGTAAGGGTTTCCAAAATGTCAGCCTGCTCCCGGAGATCCTGCATATCTGTTACAATGGTATCGTGATAGTAATTCACGATATTCTCCTTGCCTTCCGGAATATGGGACAGATCCTCACGGAGCTTTTCGCAACACAGATACATCTTGTCTGTAGCGTCGGAAAGTCGCCTTGCAATGGCATCCTCAGCTTGACAGGGAATACCCAATTGCTTTTTGGAGAGGATCCCCTTGCACAGATCCTTGGTATAACGGACCGCTGCCGGTAGGATCTGATGTAGCGTCATATCCAAACAGGTTTTCGCTTCGATGTTGATGATCTTCCGATAAGCATCCAGGTAGATCTCATATCTTGCTCGGAATTCATCCTCGGTGTAGATGCCGTGGCTGGTGACGAGGTCAATGTTCTTTTGGCTGATGTAGCTAGGCAGGCACTGGGCGGTGGAGGGGTAATTGCTCAGACCCCGGCGGGCGGCCTCTTCCTTCCATTCCTCGCTGTATCCGTTGCCGCCGAAGATGATTCGCTGATGCTCCGTAAAGGTGCGGCAAACCAGCTTTTGCAAAGCGGACTCGAAATCTTCAGCCTGCTCCAGTTCGTCGGCAAATTTACCCAATTCCTCGGCCATAATGGTGTTCAGCGCGATATTAGGTCCTGCGATGGACAGGGAAGAACCCAGCATACGGAACTCGAACTTGTTACCGGTGAAGGCCAGGGGAGAGGTGCGATTCCGGTCAGTGGTGTCCTTGGGGATAGAGGGTAGAACATCCACACCAATGCGCATAACGCTCTTTTCGGGATCGGTATAGTTGGTGCCGTTGATAATGGAATTAACAACTGCATTCAGCTCGTCACCCAGGAAAATGGAGATGATAGCAGGAGGCGCCTCATGGGAGCCCAGACGGTGATCATTGCCGGCAGAAGCTACAGTGCAGCGCAAGAAGTCCTGGTACTCGTCAATGCCCTTGATAAAGGCGGCGAGGAACACCAGGAACTGGGCGTTCTGCCGGGGGGTCTTACCGGGACTGAACAGATTGTGACCGGTGTCGGTGGCTAAAGACCAGTTGTTGTGCTTGCCGGAGCCGTTGACACCTGCAAAGGGCTTTTCGTGGAGCAGGCACACTAAATTATGCCTGGCAGCGCACTTCTTCATTACCATCATAATCAACTGATTGGCATCGCAGGCGCTGTTGGCATCGGTATAAATGGGCGCGATCTCATGCTGACAGGGCGCGGTTTCGTTGTGCTTGGTCTTAGAGAGAATGCCCAGCCGCCAAAGCTGCTCATCCAAATCCCGCATAAACTTGGAAACACGGGTGCGGATGGTGCCGAAATAATGGTCATCCAATTCCTGACCCTTGGGGGGCAGAGCACCAAAGAGGGTACGTCCTGTCAATCGCAGGTCTTCTCTTTGGGCATACATATCCTTAGGCAGCAGGAAATACTCCTGCTCAGCGCCCACGCAAGTCACTACACGCTTGGTCTCGGTGTCACCAAACAGCCGCATAATGCGCATTGCTTCTCTGGAAACTTCGTCAATGGAGCGCAGCAGAGGGGTTTTCATATCCAACGCCGCACCGGTAAAAGAGAAGAAGCAGGTGGGGATGTACAAACTGCCGTCTTTTACAAAAGCGAAGGCAGTGGGATCCCAGGCGGTATAGCCTCTTGCCTCAAAGGTGGCACGCAGACCACCGGAGGGGAAGGAGGATGCATCTGGTTCGCCACGAACTAAGGATTTGCCGTTAAACTCCATAATCACACGACCGTCGCCGGTGGGAGCAATGAAGGAATCGTGCTTTTCGGCAGTGATGCCGGTCATAGGTTGGAACCAGTGGGTGTAGTGGGTTGCGCCCTTTTCAATGGCCCAATTTTTCATTGCCTCGGCAATTTCGTTGGCAACACTCAGCTCCAAAGGTGTGCTGGTTTGGATGCACTGCTTCCAGGCATGAAAAATATCCGGGTGAAGACGCTGCTTCATCACGGCCTCATTGAAAACGTCGCTGGCAAAAATCTCAGGAACATTCAGATTGTGACTCATTTTGGCGCATCCTTTCAAATCGATACTTCACAGTAAATTTTATTCTAAATTCTGTAAAATTGCAAGGGACAAATGTGTATAAATTTAAAGCTGAACAGTAAATTCCCTTGTTCAATGAATACAAATTGGGGAAAATGAAATTTTCTTCTCCACAGCTTGCAATTTTTGTAAAAAAGGTGTATAGTATTCCTTATATTAAAGTTATTGAAAAGAGGGAGAAACTATGTCTTACATAACTATGACAAAAGAACAGTTACAGAAGGAATATGCTTTGCAAACTGCGCGTTTCGATGCCTGCAAGGCCCAGAATCTGAAACTGAATATGGCCCGGGGTAAGCCCGGCGCAGATCAGCTGGATCTGATCAGTGATATGTTGGGTTGCTTTGTTGACCCCAAAGAGTGTTTTACCGATGGCATTGACGCCAGAAACTACGGTGAGCTGGCCGGTCTGCCTGTTGCCCGTGCTTATTGGGCAGATGTGTTAGGGTGTAAGCCTGCACAGACCTTTCTGGGCGGTTCCTCCAGCTTGACCTTGATGCACGATGTGATTGCAAAGGCCTTTTCTCATGGCTTGCTTCACAGTGAGCGCCCCTGGTGCAAGGAAGAAACAGTAAAGTTCCTTTGCCCCAGCCCCGGTTATGACCGTCATTTCCGTATTACGGAGTTTTTTGGTGCAGAGCTGATCACTGTGCCTATGACTGCCACCGGCCCTAACATGGATGTGGTGGAGGAGTTGGTAAAAGATCCCCAGGTCAAGGGTATTTGGTGTGTGCCCAAGTATTCCAATCCCGATGGCATTATTTATTCCGATGACACGATCCGCCGCTTTGCAAATCTGAAGCCCGCTGCTCCCGACTTTACCATTATGTGGGATAACGCCTACTGCGTCCACGAATTTGATGGTGAGTTTGTACCTTTTGCAGATATTATTTCTCTGTGCGAAGAGGCAGGAAACCCGGATATGGTCTTTGAGTTTGCATCTACCTCCAAGATCACTTTCCCCGGCGCCGGTATTTCCGTAATGGCATCTTCCGAAGCTAATATTGCTTATCTCACCAAGATGTTCGGTGTACAGATGATCTCCCACGATAAGATCAATCAGCTGCGCCATGTGAAATACTTAAAGAATAAGACGCATACCTTAGAGATTATGAAGAAGCACGCATCTGTTTTGGGTCCTAAGTTCCGGGTTGTTGCTACAGTTTTGGACAAAGAGATCGCACCTTGCGGTTTTGCAAGCTGGAATGCGCCCAAAGGTGGTTATTTTGTAAGCCTTAACACTATGGAAGGCACTGCCACCCGTGCTTTAGCGCTGTGCGAGGAAGCCGGTGTGGTTATGACCCCTGCCGGTGCAACCTTCCCCTATGGCAAGGAGCCTGCCGACAGCAATATCCGTATTGCACCCAGCCTGCCTCCTGTTGCTGAACTGGAGAAGGCAATGGAAGTGTTCTGCATCTGCCTGAAGATCGCAGCTCTGGAAAAACTGCTGAAGTAAAGGAGTTCCCAATGGAAACTGCTAAGAAGCTGTATTACAGCAAGCGCGGCAAACTGTTGGTGAAGAACCTGAAGAAACGCCATTTTGATGCTGTATACTGTGATACAAAAGAGGATGCTCTGAAGCAGGCGCTCGTCTGGATTCCCGAGGGTTCAACCGTTGGCTGGGGCGGCGCAACATCTGCCCAGCAGATTGGTTTGATGACTGCGCTGAATGCAGGTAACTATCGTACCCTCGACAGAGATCAATGCGAAACCGCCCAGGAGCGGGAGAAAATCGCAAAGGATTGCCTTTTTGCGGATGTTTTTATTACCGGTGCCAATGCCATCAGCTTAGATGGGCAGATGGTCAATATCGACGGCAACGGCAACAGAGTTGCGGCCATCATCTATGGTCCTGCTTCTGTGGTGGTGATTGCCGGTATGAACAAGGTAACTGACGATCTTGAAAGCGCAATTACCCGGGCAAGAACTGTGGCAGCGCCTATCAATCAGCAGCGCTTTGGATTAAGCAATCCCTGTACCGTTACCGGTAGTTGTGCCGATTGTAAGTCCGAAACATGTATTTGTAACCATATTGTGGTTACCCGCCATTGCCGCCCTGTGGGACGGATTAAGTTTATCCTTGTGGGTGAGGAACTGGGATTCTAAACCACTTGACATTAGGTGCATAATCGCATATCATTTTAGTGAAAGATTTAGCCTTGGAGGAGCCAATTATGATAACGCCCAACGGCTTGTTTGCGGATGTCTCTGCACAGCAGTGGAATGACTGGACCTGGCAGGCAAAGAACCGCATTACCACGTTGCAAGACCTAAAAAAATATATTACACTTACCCCGGAAGAGGAGCAGGGCATCGAAAAATGCTTGGCAACCTTCCGTATGGCAGTGACCCCTTATTATCTGTCCCTTATGGATTTGAATGATCCGGAGGATCCTATCCGGAAGCAGGCAATCCCTTCTGCAGATGAGTTGTACTTTGCGCCGGAAGAGTCAGCAGATTCTCTCCACGAAGATACAAATTCACCCGTAAAGGGCTTGACTCACCGTTATCCGGACAGAGTTTTGTTCCTTATCACTGACCGCTGCGCATCCTATTGCCGCCATTGTACCCGTCGTCGCTTGGTGGGTCAGACGGATAATTCTATGCCCAGAGAGCAGATTGATGCCTGCATTGATTACATCCGTAACCACCCCGAAGTTCGCGATGTGCTGCTTTCCGGCGGCGATGTGTTTATGCAGAGCGATGAGATGCTGGAATATGTTATTTCCTCGTTGCGGGCGATTCCCCATGTGGAGATTATTCGTCTGGGCACCCGTGTTCCTGTGGTGATGCCTCAGCGTGTTACACAAGAGCTCTGTGATATGCTGAAGAAGTACCACCCCATTTGGGTGAATGTCCACTTCAACCACCCCAATGAGATTACCCCCGAGTCGGCAG
Organism: Oscillospiraceae bacterium; assembly: GCA_017561205.1. Classification (GTDB taxonomy): domain Bacteria; phylum Bacillota; class Clostridia; order Oscillospirales; family Oscillospiraceae; genus Faecousia. The sequence continues at coordinate 60,693 of JAFZDL010000106.1, forward strand.
CAGCTTGTGCAAGACTTGCGGATGCGGGCATTCCTTTGGGCAACCAAAGTGTTCTCCTGGCCGGTGTGAATGACTGTGTCCATGTGATGCGGAAACTGGTCAACGATTTGGTAAAGATCCGTGTGCGCCCTTATTATATCTATGTTTGCGACTTGAGCCTAGGTCTGTCCCACTTCCGTACCCCTGTCAGTAAGGGCATAGAGATCATTGAGGGTCTTCGCGGTCACACCAGCGGTTATTGCATTCCCACCTTTGTGGTGGACGCTCCCGGTGGTGGTGGTAAAGTGCCAGTAATGCCTAATTATGTTTTGAGCCAAACACCCCGCAAGGTGATCCTGCGGAACTTTGAAGGTGTGATCACTACTTATACAGAACCGGAGCATTACGAATCCAAGTGTAATTGCCCCGTATGCAGAGGAGAAAAAGAAAATATCCTCACTGGTGTAGCAGCGTTGGAGCAAGGTAAAGCCCTTAGCTTTGAGCCTACTGACTTGCCCCGCAAGAAGCGTTTCCAAAAGTAATAAATCTAAGAGCCACCCCAAAAAGGGTGGCTCTTGTTTTACTTTTTCGGTTTTTCGTTTATGAATTTTAAGGTAGCATCAAAAGAAGCCTTTGCGATAGGGTAGCTGCCTTCTGCCGCGATCTGCACACCTTTAGCCTGTAAAATACCCTCGAGGATATACTCACCGAACCAGGGATTCTTTACAAGCAGCGGACCCAAGCAGTTGGTATAAATGAGGTTTTTGTACCTTGCGCCCTCAGCATCGGTGTTGTTATTGCCCATGCCGTAAATAGTAGTGCCAAGGGGGTGCTTGGTGTCCACATCTGCCATTTGAATTTGGGACCCGGCAAGTTCCATGTCAGTATCGTTTAAGCGGAAATGCAGGTCATCACCCCACACATACTTCCGCTCCGTGGCATCCATATCCAAATAGCCCAGGCCGTTTATAACACTGCCATCTTCCCGGGTAATGGTCTTGCCAAACATCAGACCGGTTGTACCCAAAGCCAGCAAATAGCCGCCGTTTTGCAGATATTCGCCCAAAGCACTTGCCTGCAGCGCAGGAATCAAGTGCTGGAATGTAGCAATTTCACCAGGCAGGAAGAACAGCAAATCCAGATTTTCAAAAGGAATGGGATCGTCGAAATCCTCAATGCGCTTGACTTCGACTTCAATACCAAGCTGTTTGCCGATGGCTACAAGAGCCTGTACACTGCCTCGTTCGCCGTGGAGATTTAATAGGTTGGGGTACATCCAGCCAACAGTGATCTTATCCATTGGATGCGTCTCCTTCCTTGAAATAGGCTTTGATCTCCGGTGCGTGATAGGTGTTGGTCAGAATATAGACCACCTTTGCTTCGATTGCGTCCAGGGCCTGGAATATAGTTGCCAGGTCATTGGTGTCATAGATCCGCACCCGGGATTCGTCAGCGCCAGCCAAAATCATACGGCTGGCAATATCGTTGGCAACAGTCTGAGAAAATGCTACAAAATCGGTTGTGTTGCTTTCTACAATGGGGGTGAAATCACAATCGAAGAAGTAAAAGCTTCCGCCATAATGTGGGTAAAAGTCTGTAATTTGGTACATTCCCACAAAAACAGCTTTTTCCTGCTTATCAGCTGCAATGATATCCAACTGAGATTGAAGAGCTTCCGGATTTTCCTGCTTGCCCCGGAGATAGTGGATTTCCTTGCCCTTAAAGTGTATCACGTCCCGGTGGTTGGCGCGGTTGTTAAAACATTCAAAGCCTTTTTGAATCTCGGTATCCGTGAGACCAATGTTGCGGCAGATTGCGATGCACATTGCAAAATTGTAAATGTAGAAAGGGTTGTTGTAAGGTACATTCCAAACAGAACCGCTGCAAACAAAGGTGTTTTGTTCAAAATCAATGCTGGAAATGATAACATCCCCTTCCTTATGACTGGCATAATCACAATTTACACAGTGGAAAGGACCGATATTAGCAAGATTGTATTTGTCGTAAACAATAGGATGACCACATTTAGGACAGGGAAGTGTAACATTATAGAAGTCATTCCGGGTATAGGTCTTATCGTTATCTGCCACACTAAAATACACAGATTTACCAGCCTGATCTTCTAAACTACGGCTGCGAGGCTCTTCGTTGTTTAGATACAAGGTCATATCCTTGGTGATTGCGCTACGGAACTTCCGCAGAATAAAGTCCGGGTCGCCGTTGCGCTGCACCTGGTCTTTTTGCAAATTGGTAAGACCCAAATTCCGACCGGGCAGAACCTTGTGGATAGCGGGGAAACTCCGCTCATCAATCTCCAAAACCAGGAATTCCTTGTTAAGAGCGCCACCTAAGGTGGAATTCTTAATGAGTGTGGTCGCCACGCCACCCATCATATTGGCACCCACTGTGTTGCAGGCAACGCCCTTGCCCGCGGATAGAAGGGTGTGATTCAGCAGATTCGTGGTGGTGGACTTTCCATTGGTGCCGGAAATGAAATACACCTTATCGTAATCGATTTTCTTAAAGTGGGCAACAAAGTCAGGCATAAGCTGAATGGCAATTTTGCCGGAATAGTTACTGCCCCGTTTTTTATCTACCAGATTCACCGCGAATGCGATGAATTTGCAGATCCATAAGGTAAGCAAAAAACGCATTCCTTTGACCTCCAAAGTATGTTTTTCTTAGTATAGCATATTCTGTAAAATTTTGCTACAGAAAAATAAGTGGCCGATATAATCAGGCCACTTATTTCTTGTCGCCATTAGCAGGATTGTCGATGTCTGCCCAACCTTCGGACAAAACGAATTCTGTGGTATAATTGAGAAGTTCTTCAGCAGCAGTTCTGGCCGCATATTGTGCATAAGCAATCTCATCCCCATCTGAACTCCCACTCAACTCTGTGTCATATACACGCATCTTAAAAGTTTGACCCTGAAGATCCATTCCTTCCGGAAGTTCCAGAGGGTATTCTTCTTCGGTTTCCGTTACAGTTGTTGTTTCGGTATTTTGAGATGTCGGGGTGGTTTCAGCTTCTTCAGTACTGCATGATGCCAGTGCGGACAACAGTAATGCAGCCAGAAGAATAAGCGAAACAGATTTTTTATGGAAAATGCCTCCTTTGTTTATTATGAAAATTTTAGAGAGTATTTTTGAGTAAATTTACTCATTGGAACAATATTTTGGTACACCAGATAGAATTATCACTGCCGTATTTTTCACAACCAATATTTTGCATCCATTCAGCAACAACAATCCAAGCCTCTTTGGAGGATGCATCTGTGACGGTAAAATTACCCAGTCTGGCTCCCAGTTCAGGTACTACAATGATCTCTTCAGAACGGATGAGACACTGTCTGTCTTCATCAAAACGGGTCATGAATAATGGAGCACGGTTGCGGAACACATGATTGTTGTTAGGAGTTTTACGGGTATACACTAAAAACAGACCATCAGAGTGCCGAACCCAACGTTGTTGTGTATTGTAATTTTCCAGTACTGTTCCATCATCCCATACCCAGGGACGAGGTTTATCAAAATGATAACCATCATGACTTACCGCAAACATTCCCACTTCATTGGTACGCAAGGCCATATAGTAGGTATCCTCCAGTTTGGCTAGAGAAGGTTCATAGACACCACGGGCATATTCCGCTCCTACAGCAATCGGGTCACCTGCTTTGACAATGTGAAGTTCGTTGCCCTCAAGCGCATATCTTACGGATATTACCTGACTTTTTGTATCTCCTTCTGGGACAAAATAGAAGGTTACCATAACATCCCCGTTTTCCAGTTCATAAAGCTGGCCGAAGGGACAAATACTTTCAGATGCATATGGGAATGGGATTGGAGTCACCTCTGGCTCCAATGTCATTGTATTAGGATTCAGAAAAGAGAGGTATGGGTAACATACAGAGATCCCGCCTCCTTTCACAAGCATTGGATGTCTGTTATGCTCATAACACATGGAACCACCAACCATCATCCACCTGTTATGGAAATGATTATATAAACCATCTCCGCCGCCTTTTATGGTTCGGATCCCATTTTCAATGGTTTCTATTCGATGAAAAGGCTGTGGTGTACCGAAAGTTTTTCCGCCATCGGTACTTTTAACAATATAAGCTCCCACATCCACATCACTGCCGGAAAGAAGAAGCATTCCATATATGAGAAATGCGGTATCCTTTCCATCATAGATGATTTGTGGACATATCTTACAAGTCTGCTTATCAAATCCGGGAAATAACCGTTTCCTTTCATAGGTGTACTGTAACGGAATCATCAGGTACCCTCCTTGTATATGTACTTTATATTTATTGGGACTTTTTTATTGTAAAAGGACAACTTTACCGGAAGGAATCAGAAATTCATGTCCGTAATAGCTAATATACATATCCTGGCGGTTGGGATTGTACACAAACGATCCGTCGGCGGCGAACTGCAGAGCTTCATAGGCTTTAACATAATTATAGATTTCCATAGTGGTCGCATACCAGACATTTTCCCTATTTCCAATATAGTAAGCAAATTCTTCAATGATATGCCAGTTATTATTGTCGTTAAATTCATAACTGTGTCCATACATATAGAACCACTGGGGTGTATGATACCAGTAATGTGGTCCCTGAGGAGCTTCTATAAACTGTTTGGCAAGTTCCATGAGGTGAGGATTACCATGATGACAGGTAACCGGCATCTTTAACCAATCATTTGGGAGATCGAATTTTTCTGTGGAAACAGAGCAGCGGGCATATACAATTCCACACTTTTCCAATATCTGTATAACGGAGTCATTGAAGCTGCCGTTGGCATATGCCATACCTTTTACAGGAATTCCCAACAGCTTTTCCAGATTAATCCGGCCTGTCAATACATCTGAGACTGCCATGGCAGTATCGATTTCTCCCAGCGAAAGATGCCTGTGCCCATGTGCTGCCACTTCATTGCCGGAAGAGGTGTATAATAAAGCAGCCTCGTCAGCTGTGAGCATTCTGCCGTTGGTCTGTGATGCAAGCATACTGCTGCTAATATTGAATGTACCTTTCAATCTGTGAGCAGACATGATTTCTATCAGTTTTCTGTCGTATACAACGCCATCGTCATAACTGAGAGTGACTGCTTTTAATCGAAATCCGGGGAATCTAAGAAACGGATAACGCATATGTTGCATTCCTTTTGTAGTTTATACTGTGGATTGCTTTTGTAATATTGATGAATTTTTACGAAAGTAATCAATTATTATAAGTGTATTTTAACACGATATATGTTCTCTGTAAAGGTTCAATATAGGACAATTTACAGTATAATATGACCGTTTTTGCAACAACTGTATTGACCCCATCAAAAAAATTTGTATAATAACAGTATATGAGTATAGAAGGGAGAAGTTGTGTATGTCTGATAATAATATTCTCCATTATGAATATACAGTTGCCGTAGAAAACCTACAGTTGAAACTTTTGTTGGAGATTACTGATAATATATCTGACCCTCTTACAAAATTAACACCTCATACTCATCCATTTGCAGAAATTTTTGTCTGTCATAAGGAACGTATTCTTATCAATACTCCTGATGGCGTCAAAGAACTGGCAGGGGGTGATGTTATGATTGTTCCGCCAAATCTACCACACTGTTGTCTGGTGGAAGAAAATAATGCGGTTTGGCAGGCAGTTTTTTTCCTGTTCCCAGATATCCTCTTCCGTGGAAACAAATTTATTTGATCTTTTTCTGCTCTGTTTAGTGGAAACAGAGGTTGTGTTTTTCCCGGAGCGTAAAGAACTTTGTACTTGTGTCCAGAAAATCCTAAAAATGCCTGTAGAAGGAAAAAGTGTGACACTGTTGATGCAGATGTTGTATCTACTGACTGATCTGATGGAGACACGGAAACAACAAAAAATGAAAATTGATACAGATAATTTAGCCGGAACCAATGATATGACACGGTTGAATCAGCTTGACTGGTTTATTAATAGCGGTTTCATGTTGGACCTTACCGCACAGGAGATTGCAGACTCGCTGTTTATTTCCGTTCGTCAGCTTTCTAGAATTGCAAATAACAGATATGGTAAAACACTGCATCAAGTGATTATTGAAAAACGGCTTGCAACTGCTGAACAGTTAATGCTTACTACAGATCTTACCACAGAAAGTATTGCGGCAGCGGTGGGATTTGGGAGTCGTTACAGCTTTCTGAGAGAGTTTCAAAAACGATATAAAATGCCTCCGTCAGAATATCGTAAAAAAAAGATGGATAAGGAGATACAGGTTAGGTTATAGACATTAAACACCTAGGGGATTTTTTCGCCAGATAAGATATATATGTAGTAAACAGATAAAAGCAAAATACTTGTTTTGTTCTGTTCCTGCATCTACAAAAGCGGAAGCGGTATATCGGACATGTTATGAGAAAATAAGTGAAAATTGTCCGGCAACAATCATGCGTAAACATACAAACGCAATATTGTATTGTGATATGGAGAGCGGAAAACTGTTATAAAATTTTAAACTAAGCAGAAGAAATATGATATATGTTTCAGTGACGTTTCTAGTAGTCACTGCTGGCAAAATAACGGAGAGGGAAACCTATTGACAGCCACACCACCTGTCACAAAGGTTTCTCTTTTTTAACACAACCGTTGCAAACCGACCGACGAAAAACCGACGAACCAATCACCTCTAAATCCTTCTAAAAGGGAATACCCCAGTCTAAACCGGAAACCCCAAAAAGCAAGAAAAAACCTAGTGAATCATGTTGGGGATAAATCACACGATACCTCACGATTGCAACGATAACCCAAAAATCCTGCGATAACAAAATAGTAATCGAATATAGGATAAAGGGCAAAATAACGATACCCGACCAGAAAAACAGTCTGATCGGGTTATTTTTATGCTTGAAATGGGGGGGGAGAAAGCCTTAAAAACCGGCGTTTTGACGCAAAAAAAGGACTATAACCTCGATACGCATTGTATCAAAATTATAGTCCTTATTTGGTGCGAGAGATGGGACTCGAACCCACACGGCGTAACCACACGCACCTCAAACGTGCTTGTCTACCATTCCAACACTCTCGCAGATGTTACTAGTGAATTATAGCCTGTTACCGTAGTTTTGTCAATACATTTTTACCCAATGTACAGTTGTTTTTGTGGACAAAATATGCTATACTTCTATCGGATATTTCCGAAAGGAGCAAGTCCTATGACACGATTTTTTGTAACCCCGGAGCAGATGCAAGGCGATTTCCTTGTGCTGACCGGCGAAAATGCAGCCCACGCAAAGGTGCTGCGACTAAAAGCAGGGGAGCAGGTGCTGATCTGTGACGGCAGCGGTAATGAGTGTCTTTGCACAATCAGCGATGTAAGCACCAATCAGCTAAGCCTTGTGGTTAATAACCGCCTGGAATCTGCGACAGAACCAAAAGTAAAAGCCAGTATTTATATGGCTTTTTCAAAAGGAGATAAGCTGGAGCACGTAATTCAAAAAGCTACCGAACTGGGCGCTTATGAGATCGTTGCGTTCCCCAGTAGCCGCTGCGTATCCCGGCCGGACGAGAAAAGTCTTGCAAAGAAATTGGAGAGGTGGCAGAAGATCGCTGCCTCAGCGGCAGAGCAGTCTGGCAGAGGATATATTCCCAAGGTGCTGACAGTGGAAAGTTATATAGCTGCGTTGCAACGAGCGGCAGTAGCAGATAAGGCCATCCTGTTTTATGAGAATGAACGGGCGACAACCTTGAAAATGGCCTTGGAAGAGAATTCCTTCTCGTCCGTCAGCTTGCTCACAGGCCCAGAAGGGGGCTTGGAGCCTAAAGAAGTAGAAATGGCAAAAGATGCGGGCCTGCATATCTGTACCCTTGGTAGCCGCATTCTACGCTGCGAGACAGCCCCTCTGTGCGCCCTGTCTGCCGTTATGTATGCAACAGGTGAGTTTTAATATTAAAACACCGGAGGAATTGCGTTGGCAGTTTTTACAGATTTATTTACCGGCTAAGGCTCGTTCCAACCAAACACAACCTACATCCAGAGCGGTGTAGAAACCGGGCTTTTCGCTCTTTTTCACAACCCGGTCGCGGCTCTTTGCAGCGGGGTCAGTGAGCTGGAGCTGAACGGATACACGGGTGGCGATATCCACATCGTTGACCTTCTTGGTTTCCAGGACTTGAAGCATTACAATGTGGCTGTCAGCCATAGAACCGTAGTAAATTAAATTTTCCTTGCGCATCAAAGGATGCCCTTTATACATCAATCCTTCGGACATAATGACCTCCTTAAAAAATGGAAATCGGGAGGCCTTTGCGGCGGCAAAAGCCTCCCGTCTGAATTAGGTGTTTTCAAACAGATAGCAGCGAACCAGCTCCTGCAGAAGTTCATCACGGTCAATCTTACAAATATTGCTTCGGGCATTATTGTAATTGGTGATATAGGTGGGATCTTCCGTGAGCAGGTAGCCAACGATCTGATTGATGGGATTGTAGCCCTTTTCGTTCAGAGCATCAAAGACGCCACGGAGGATAGTATGCATATCTTCCTTTTCGTCGCCGGGAACTCTAAACTTAATGGTACATTGCTTATTATCCATTGCGTCATAGCCTCCTTCCGAATGGTGCAGATATTATAACCCAAAAAAACGCCGGTGTAAAGGGTTTCCAGTAAAAATATTGAAAAATTAGCGAAGAATCGCGCCTACAGAGGACTTCAGAGCCTCCAAAACCTTGGAAACGACCTGCTCGGAGTCAGTATCGGTGAGGGTACGGTCATCGGCACGCAGCTCCAGAGCAAAGGCCATACTCTTCTTGCCTTCAGGAACACCGGTGCCGCGATAAATGTCGAACAGACGGATGTTCCGCAACAGCTTGCCGGCAGCCTTTTCGATAACTTCCTCAACCTGACCAACGGTAATCTCTTCGTCACAGACTACAGCCAGGTCACGGGAAACGGTGGGGTACTTAGGCAGGGGAGTGTAGGTGGGCTCGGGCTTACGCAGAGCCATCAGTGCGCTAAAGTTGATCTCAGCACAGTATACCTCGCTGTCCATACCGTAGTTCTTGGCAACAAGAGGGTGGATCTGACCCATATAGCCCAGCTCAACACCATCAATGCTGACCTTTGCACAGCGGCCGGGATGGTAAGAAGGATTGTCCTTTACGGCAACATAGCTTGCCTTGGGCATCCGCAGACCGGTAAAGATGGCCTCCAGTTCGCCCTTAAGTGTGAAGAAGGTCTCGCCTGCGCCATAGGTACCCAGCACAAGGATCTTGGGTTCCTGAGGAAGGACTTCGCCTTCAGTGGGCAGATAAATCTTTGCCAGTTCATAGAGCTTTGCAGCCTTGTTGTGGTAAGCACTGTTGCGGGACAGAATATCCAGCATAGAGGGCAGGGCAGTGGTACGCATAATGGAGGTGTCCTCGCCCAAAGGATTCTGAATCTTTAAGGTGCTGCGGCGTGTATCGTCCTTAGGAAGACGGATCTGGTCAAAGATAGCGGGAGATACGAAAGAATAGGTGATAATCTCACTGTAACCCAAAGCACGGAACAGGCGGCCACCGGCAGTCTCCAGTTCCATTGCAGGCGTGTAACCACCCTGGGTAGCATTCTTGAACTCGGTGGTGGGGATTTCATTGTAACCGTAGGAACGGCCAACTTCCTCAGCAATATCAGCCATCAGGTTCAGATCGGGACGCCAGGAGGGGATCTGGAGCATATCGCCCTCAACAGGGATCTCGAGCAGGTTCAGATACTTGACCATTTCTTCACGGGAAATGGTAGTACCCAACAGATTGTTAATCTTCTCAACCTCCAGCGGCACAGTCTTGGGGGTGGGAACATAATTGACGATGTCGATGATGCCATCCATTACATCACCGCACTCCAGCAGCTCCACAAGCTCACAGGCACGCTGAACGGCAGGAACTGTCATCAAAGGATCCAGATTCTTTTCAAACTTGCCGGAGGACTCGGTACGCATACCCAAAGCCAAAGCAGTCTGACGGATGGAAGTACCGTTAAAGTTGGCAGATTCAAAGACGACAGTGGTGGTGTCGTCCAAAATTTCGGAGTTCTCGCCGCCCATAATACCAGCCAGGCCGATAGGCTTGTTCTCATCGGCAATCACCAGCATACCGGGCTTCAAATTACGCACGTTACCATCCAAAGTTGTGAGAGTTTCGCCCTCGGTAGCTTCACGGACAACAATCTTGCCGGAACCAACATAACGATAGTCGAAGGCGTGCATGGGCTGGCCATACTCCAGCATTACATAGTTGGTAATATCAACGATGTTGTTGATGGGACGCACGCCGTTAGCACGCAGACGCTGCCGCAGCCACTTGGGAGAAGGACCAATTCTTACATTGGCGACCATACGGGAGGAGTAGCGGTTACACAGCTCAGTAGCTTCCACTTCAACATCCAGCTTTTCGTACATAGAGCCGGCAGAGCTACCCTTGACCACAGGCTCGTGGTGCTTCATGGGCAGACCAAATGCAGCAGCGGATTCACGAGCCAAACCAATAATGGAGTAGCAGTCGGGGCGATTATTTGTAATCTCGAAGTCCACGATAGTATCGTCATTGCCAATCACCAGATTGATGTCATCGCCGGGCTTGCAGTCCTCATCGTTTAGAATCCAAATGCCGTCTTCATAAGCACCGGGCAGGTCGTTCTGAGTCAGCCCCAGTTCGGTGAAGGAGCAGAGCATACCATTGGAGGGAACACCACGGAGCTTACCCTTGGTAATATGAATGCCACCGGGTAGCCAGGAGTTGTGCAGTGCGGCAGGGACAAGGTCGCCCTGGTTCACATTCTGCGCGCCAGTGACGATTTGGACAGGCTCTTCCTGACCTACATCTACCTGGCAGACCCACATATGGTCGGAGTTTTCGTGCCGAACAATGGACAGAACCTTACCAACAACAACGTTCTTGATCTCGGCGTCCATACGCTCGTAGGTTTCGACCTTTTGGCCGAAGACAGTCAGCTTTTCTACAAATTCCTTATCGGAAACAGAGGACAGATCCACAAAATCTTCATGCAGCCATTTTCTATTCAGTTTCATTATCTGTACCTCCTTAGAACTGGTTCAAGAATCTGACGTCGTTATCGAAAATCAGACGCAGGTCGGTAATTTTCAGACGGCCCATTGCCATACGCTCCAGGCCCATACCAAATGCGAAGCCGGAATACTTCTCGGGATCAATACCGCAGTTACGCAGTACATCGGGGTGTACCATACCGGCACCCAGCAGTTCAATCCAACCCTCGCCGTGACAGGTGGAGCAGACCTGACCGTTTACTTCGCCGGTGCCATGGCACTTATGGCACTGCATATCCATTTCGCAGCTGGGCTCAGTAAAGGGAAAGTGGTGAGGACGGAAACGCATCTGTGCGTCCTGTCCGTAGATCCGCTTCATCAAGGTAACCAGTGCGCCCTTTAAGTCACCCATAGTGATATTTTCGTCCACCACAAGACCCTCGATCTGATGGAACATCGGGGAGTGGGTGGCGTCTGCTTCATCCTTACGATACACACGGCCGGGAGCCAAAATACAGATAGGAGGCTTGGTATTCTCCATAACGCGGATCTGCATGGGGCTAGTCTGTGTACGCAGCAGGACAGAATCATCATTGGCAAAGTAGAAAGTGTCGGAGCGGTCACGAGAGGGGTGACCCTCTTCGATGTTCAGCCGTGTGAAGTTGTAATCAGCCAGTTCTACTTCAGGACCGTCAACAATCTGATAGCCGAGGCCAACAAAGATATCCTTGATCTCTTGGAGAACCTGGTTCATAGGATGCTCATGACCCATCTGAACAGCTTCGCCGGGGATGGTCACATCCAGAGCCTCAGCGGCAAGCTTCTGCTCTAATACGATAGCGTCAATCTGAGATTTGCGCTCTTCCAATTTTTCTTCGATTTCAGCACGGACGCTGTTGGCCAGCTGACCCATAATAGGACGCTCCTCAGCGGACAGCTTGCCCATCTGCTTCAGTACAGCGGTAACCTCGCCCTTTTTGCCCAGGTAGCGCACACGCAGTTCGTCCAGTGCGGCAGGGGAGTTGGCATCCTGCAGGGCAGCCAGCGCCTGTACTTTCAGTTGCTCTAACTGTTCTTTCATATTGATTTCTCCTTCCTGATAACAGGTAATTGATACAAAAAATAAGCCCATCGTCCGTATCGGGACGAAGGACTCTACCTCCGCGGTACCACCCGCAATTCGCTTAAAAGCGCACTTTCGGTGCAAACACACCTTAGATGTTTAACGGAATCACCCGGCAAACCCTACTAAAATTTCAGGCAGCAGCTCCTGGGGGAAAGCCCTGTGCCGCGCGCAAGCGGTTCCCACCATCCCGCTCTCTCTGTGTGCGTGTTACCGGCAAAAGACGACCCAATCATCGCTTTTGTTTATTCCACAAGATTCTAACATAATCATTCCCAAAATGCAAGTATTATTTCTTTAAATGCTTGTATCAGCGTATCGGATGCTTGATTTTTGTGCAAAAGTAAGTATAATTTTAGATAATAAACAATAGGGAGTGTTGCTATGAAACTCAATTATAAAAATCAAATGATCCTTGCGATTAGCCTTGTGGTGGTATGCTATGTGCTGGCAGTGGTTTTTCGCAATTTGCTTTTCAGAACCATCGGATTGTGTCTGTGCGGATTGTTATATGCCATACATCCAGTTGTGCAGGAAAGCGAGGCATCCAATAAAGACCTTAAGAAACTTGTTCGTTTGGTTGGAATTGCCTTGATTTTTATCGGCCTTTTTACATCAGTCTGATATGATTATGGAAATAAAAAAATTAACCCATTCTGATGTTTTGCATATTCTTCCGGATAGAGATGTAAATGCCCATAAGGGTAATTTTGGCAGAATTTTACTCTTTTGCGGCAGCCGCGGCTATACCGGCGCTGCCGCTTTGGCTGCGATGGGAGCTTTGCGGTGCGGGGCAGGCTTGGTTTACTTAGGCGTGCCTGAGAGCATTTATGCGATTGAGGCAGTGAAATTGACAGAGCCCATTGTGTTTCCGTTGCCGGAGGAAGACGGTATGATGTCAGAACTGGCAATGGACAAGATTGGGCAAATACTTCCCAATATGGATGTGGTGTTGATCGGACCGGGGCTTGGGCAGAGCGCCGGAACGTTTGCCGTACTAAAGACAGTGCTTGAGAAGTTTTCCGGACCTGTTGTGATCGATGCTGATGGCATAAATCTTTTAGCCGGACATATAGATTTATTGCGTGGCAGAACAGCACCAACGATTTTAACGCCCCATGAGGGCGAGTTTACCCGTATCACCGGACAAGTCTGTAAAGACCGGATCGCAGATGCAAAGGCGTTTGCAGCCGATAATCAAGTGATCCTGCTTTTGAAAGGTCATAGGACCGTCATAACAGACGGAACTATATGCTACATAAATCATACTGGAAATCCCGGTATGGCTGTTGGTGGCAGCGGAGATGTGTTGGCAGGTATGATTACGGCTTTGCTGGGACAGGGTGTTTCGCCCTTGCAGGCCGCAGCTTGTGGCGCTTGGCTTCACGGCGCAGCGGGTGATATCTGCGAAAAAGAAATCGGTCAGTACGGTATGCTTCCGACTGATATGCTAAAGGTTCTCCCACGACTACTCAAATAAGGTGGGAAACCTATGCGCTATCGGATAGCCGCAATCATTTGCGTTTTGCTTCTGCTTTCGGGATGTAAGGGAAGTGCAGATTCCTTAGATAGGGCTATGGCCTTGCGAAACAGGGTTTTGCGTGAAGACGGATGCAGTTTTACCGCAACTGTTACTGCTGATTACGGCGAACAGATATATGTATTCAAGATGGATTGTAAAACAGACGGTGAAGGAAATTTGAGCTTCACTGTTGCAGAACCTGCCACCATTGCCGGTATTACCGGAAGAATAGACGCTACCGGTGGCGCAATTACATTTGATGATAAGGTTTTGGCGTTTCAAACAATTGCTGACGGACTGGTAACACCAGTCACAGCTCCGTGGCTTTTTATGAAGACCCTAAGAAGTGGCTATTTGAAGGATGCTGCGGAAACGGAACAGGGATTTGAAATGTCTATTGATGACAGTTATGCAGAAGAGTCCCTGCAACTGCGTATCCGTACAGCAGGGGATTTACCTGCTTCTGCCGAGATTTTCTGGCAAAACCGTCGTATTTTGACGATTACTGTTGAGAACTTTTCTTTCTTGTAGCTTTTTCACTGACAAGTGCATAGGATAAATTGCCAGCTCAGCCGTATATTTTGCGTATGTGCGTGGGAGAATAGTTTTAGCCGCGTTACATAATGGAATGTCCGGTAGCGCTGGCAATGATTCTTCGGAGTGTGAAGCACAATGGATAGCACAGTCAGGCGCGGTGACATATTCTATGCGGACTTGTCGCCGGTTGTTGGCAGCGAGCAGGGTGGCACAAGACCGGTTTTGATCGTTCAAAATGATACGGGCAACCGCCACTCACCAACTGTCATTGCTGCGGCCATCACGAGCCAAACAGGCAAAGCAAGACTTCCAACCCATATCAATATTGCCGGCGGCAGCGTAGGGCTTAGTAAGGATTCTGTAATTCTCTTAGAGCAAATACGCACCATTGACAAACGCCGTCTGCGTGAGCATATGGGGCATCTGGGAGATCAGCAAATGGCGATGGTTGACGATGCAATCGCTGTCAGCTTTGGATTAAATGATCCTCGGTAATGAAGTACCCCCTTGCGGCATACACTGCTGCAAGGGGGTATGTATTTTGTATGATATTTATGCAGGCACACAGGTTGTCGGCCACGCCGAGGTAAACAAGGAGGGATTATACTATCGCTTTTCCTGTAAATGTACGCCACCGGATGATGGTATTCACAGAATTATGGTCAGCGACGGTAATAATACTAAAGATTTGGGGATTTGTGTGCCGGCGGGGGAGTGGTTTTGCTTGGTGAGTCGGGTTCCTATCAAGCATTTGTCGGGAGAAAAATTGGAATTTTCGTTAGTTCCAAAGAATAGGCAGAAATTGGCGGTTCCAGTTGCAACGGATGAACCCTTTGTCAACTTAGATAAGCTGGAGTCAGCGCATTTAGAAGAGGCTGACGGAAAAACAGAAATAATTATAGATCCAATTCCAGACCAACCGGACAGTGATCAGAGCCCAGAATATCCGCATATATGGGAGTAGCCTTGATTTTGCCTGCAATGCGGTCGGATACAAGGAAATAGTCAATACGCCAGCCGGAATTGTTCTTCCGGGCGTTGAACATATAGCTCCACCAGGTGTATGCGCCAGTAACATCGGGGTTTAGGTGACGGAAAGTATCTGTAAAGCCCCGGGAAAGAAGCTCTAAAAAGCATCCGCGCTCTTCATCGGAAAAGCCTGCATTTCCCCGGTTGGAAGAAGGATTCTTTAAATCAATTTCATTGTGGGCCACATTCAAATCTCCGCAAACAATCACAGGTTTTGATTTATCAAGAGATTTTAGATAGTCAGCAAACGCTGCTTCCCATTTTAGTCTGTGATCAATGCGGGCAAGCTCACGCTGTGCATTGGGCGTATAACAGGTAACAAGATAAAATTCGGGATATTCCAGGGTGATCAATCGGCCTTCAGTATCCAATTCCGGAACACCAACACCTAGCACGGTGGAAATGGGTTCTGTTTTGGCAAAAATGGCTGTGCCGGAGTATCCCTTTTTCTCTGCGTAATTCCAAAACTGATTATAAGCGGGTAGATCCATTTCTATTTGTCCTGCTTGGAGCTTTGTTTCCTGCAGACAAAAGAAATCAGCATCAACATCCTTGAAAAAATCCATAAAACCTTTTTGCATACAGGCACGTAAGCCGTTAACATTCCAGGAAATAAAACGCATAAGCAATCCTCCAATCAACCTATTTTTATAAAATTTTTAATGTTGTCAAACTTCTTTTCTCCGATACCGGATACTTCCATCAATTCCTTTGTGGACTTAAAAGCGCCGTGCTGTTCGCGATAATCAAGAATCCTCTGCGCCAGGGCTTCACCAATTCCCGGCAACAGCTGTAATTGCTCCGATGTAGCAGTGTTGATATCAATTTTTCCCAGAGATTCGGGGGATGTTGTGGGTTGTGTTTGGACACGGTCTATATCCTGTATTTGAATATAGGTTTTGTTTGAATTTCTTCCCAGGAAAACACCAAGTAGCAGGCAAAGAAACGCACCGGTAACACCAATTAAAATCCAGCCCTGTTTTTTCATTTGTCCCACCTCCTGCATTGACTATCAGCGAAAAGATTGTTATAATGCAAGTATTATACATGAGTTTTATCTATTGAACAAGTCCAATGATACAATATTGAGGAAAAATATGAGAAAAATAACTGTAATTTTATTGGTACTGTGTATTTTAATATGCATTGTGCCTGCTATGGCTGAAGAAAAGGAGCAGGATTTTTCTGTCACCAATGGTTGTAATACCTTAGAAGGACAAGTCCCTTTTCTGGGTACGCAGAAGCTTTTAGAAAACGGAAAAGCCTTTATCCTTTATGAAGCCAATACAGACACATTGATGTATGCTGATAATGCTGACGAACAGCTGCCACCTGCCAGCCTTGTAAAAATCTTGACCGCTTTAATTGCTGTAGAAAAGGGTAAGTTAGACGACGCGGTGACAGTCAAGGAAAAAGTGCTTGCGACCCTGGATCCGGATGCTGTCCGGGTTTCGCCAAAGCTGGCAGCGGATGAGGTGCTGTCTGTAAAGGATTTACTTCATTGTATGATGGTTGCGGCGGCTAACGATGCTGCGGTGGTTCTTGCTGACCATATTATGGGCGATCAAAAAGCTTTTGTTGCTGAGATGAACCGTTACGCAAAGGAACTGGGCTGTACAAATACGAACTTTACCAACGTCCATGGTTTGCATGATAAGGAGCAATATACTTCGGCAAGAGATGCGGCAAGAATCCTTGCAAAAGCAATTGAAAATGAAGAGTTTTGTGAGATTTTCTTTGCGAAAAAATACATTGTGCCTGAAACGAATAAAAATGATTCCCGTCTGTTGGTTACACAGAATTACCTGATGAACAAGGATATCGTTGTGATCCACTATGATGAACGGGTCAAGGGCAGCCGTACCGGTACGACTACCGATGGCACAACAAATATTGCATCTTACGCAGAAGTGGAAGATATGCAGCTGATTTCTGTTGTATTGGGCTCTGTATCTGTATATGATGAAAAGTCCGGTCGTGTTAAGGTATTTGGCGGTTATGGCGAAACACAGCAGCTGCTGGATTTAGGATTTACAGACCATAAGGCCGGACAGCTTATTTACGAGAATCAAATACTGAAACAGATCCCCATATCCGGCGGTAGCTCTGATGTGACGATTGCTACGAAAGAAGCCCGGTCTTCGGTAATTCCTGCGAATATCAGCAGAGAACAACTTGAGTTTCGCTATGTGAATGAATTACCGCTTAGCTTACCGGTTAAAGAGGGGCAGCGGGTTTCTACATTGCAGATTTGGTGTAATAATATCTGCATTGCGCAGACGGAAATTTTTGCAATGAATAGCGTGGTTGCTGCGGATCAAGTCTTTTTGGATGTAGACAAGCAGCCCGGAAATCTTGCGGTCTTCTTTGGTGCTGTTTTGAAAGTTCTTGGTGTGGTTCTTGCCATTGGATTATTGGTTATGGCAGTCTTCTATTTACGCAGAATAAATGTGCATGCAAAACAAAAACGGCAACGACGTCGCAATAGCACAGACCGCAGAAGGAGCAGATAAAATGAACGAATGGGTGCAATTGGAGCAGTCTTGCAAGGATTGTACAGCCTGTGGCCTCCGCCAAGGCAGAACCAATGTGGTTTTCGGCGTGGGCAAAAAGGATGCGGATATTCTGTTTATTGGAGAAGGCCCCGGGGAACAAGAGGACCTGCAGGGAGAACCCTTCGTTGGCCCTGCAGGAAAGTTGTTGGATGATATGCTGTCCATTATTGATTTGGATAGAAGTAAAGTATATATTGCCAATGTTGTCAAATGCCGTCCGCCACACAACAGAGATCCTGAGGAGGATGAGCAGGAGGCCTGCATCGGTTATCTTCGCAAACAGGTTGCATTGATCCAGCCAAAAATCATTGTTTGCCTGGGCAGAATCGCAGCGAAGAAGATATTGTATCCGGAGTATCGGATCACTAAGGAGCATGGAAGCTGGGTGTGCCGTAACGGAATCTGGATGACGGCTATTTATCACCCATCTGCATTGTTGCGAGATCTTTCCAAGCGGCCGGAAACCTTTGAGGATCTGCTGAGTATCCGGGATAAGATCGCGTATGTGAAGGCAAATGTAGACTAAGAATGAAATTTTCGTTGACATTTTGCTGTAATTATGGTATTTTAATGCCGATATGCAAAAGCATTGATGGGAAGTTTCGGTATTAAAAACTGCTTTAGAGAGTATGTGGTTGGTGAGAACATACGCAGTAAGTGTCGATTGTCGTCCCGGAGCTCATTTTCTGAAATATAGTAGGGAAGTGCGGGTGTGCCCGTTATAGCGAAAGAGTGTCCGTTTTACGGAAATTCAGGTGGTACCACGGAAATTTTTTCGCCCTGAGCATTATGCTCGGGGCGTTTTTTGTTAAGGAGTGTTAGTTATGAGAAGAGAACTGCCCAAGGTTTATGAACCCCAGCAGGTGGAGAACGAGATCTACGAGATGTGGGAAAAGGGTGGCCATTTTAAGCCCAATAAGGGTCGCGATGCCAAGCCTTTCACCATTGTTATGCCCCCTCCCAATGTTACCGGCCAGTTGCATATGGGTCATGCTATGGACGCAACATTGCAGGATACCTTGATTCGTTTTAAGAGAATGCAGGGCTATAATGCGCTGTGGCTGCCCGGTGTGGACCACGCCGGCATTGCTACTCAAATCAAGGTAGAAGAGGAATTGCGCAAGGAAGGCCTGACACGCTACGATTTGGGCCGCGAGAAGTTCCTGGAGCGTGTTTGGGACTGGAAGCATAAATACGGTAACCGAATCGTTCAACAGCAGAAGAAACTGGGTGCTTCCTGCGATTGGGATAGAGCGCGCTTTACTATGGACGAGGGCTGCTCTAAAGCCGTCCGTGAGGTGTTTGTTTCCCTGTACGAAAAGGGTCTGATCTATAAAGGCAGCCGCATTATTAACTGGTGTCCTCACTGTGTTACCGCGCTTTCTGATGCTGAGGTCGAGTATGTGGACAAGCCCGGTCACCTGTGGCACATCCGCTATCCTCTCGCTGACGGCAACGGTGAAGTGATCGTGGCCACCACACGTCCTGAAACTATGTTGGGCGACAGCGGTGTTTGTGTCAACCCTAACGATGAGCGTTACACCGCTATTGTGGGCAAGAAAGTCATTCTTCCTCTGGTTAACAAGGAGATTCCCGTTGTTGCAGATGATTATGCCGAGATGGAATTCGGCACTGGCTGTGTTAAGATGACTCCTGCCCACGACCCCAACGACTTTGAAGTGGGTCTGCGTCATAACTTAGAGGTTATCCGTGTTCTGGATGACAACGGCATCG
Source organism: Oscillospiraceae bacterium (assembly GCA_017561205.1). Lineage (GTDB taxonomy): Bacteria > Bacillota > Clostridia > Oscillospirales > Oscillospiraceae > Faecousia. The sequence continues at coordinate 80,204 of JAFZDL010000106.1, forward strand.
TGAACAGCTACGGCGGTAAGTACGAGGGTATGGACCGCTATGAGGCCCGTAAGGCTATTGTGGCCGATCTTGAGGCCGGCGGCTATCTGGTAAAGGTAGAAGACTATTCTCACAATGTGGGTACTTGCTATCGCTGCCACAATGATGTTGAGCCTATCATTTCTGCCCAGTGGTTTGTCAAGATGAAGCCCCTGGCTGAGGAAGCCATTCGTGTGGTGAAAGAGGGCGAAACCAAGTTCGTTCCCGACCGCTTCAGCAAGACCTATCTGAACTGGATGGAAAATGTCCGTGACTGGTGTATCTCCCGTCAGCTGTGGTGGGGCCATCAGATTCCTGCATGGACCTGCGCTGAGTGCGGACACATTACCGTTTCCCGTGAGGATGCCTGCAAGTGCGAAAAGTGTGGCAGCACCAATATCGAGCGGGACCCCGATGTGCTGGATACCTGGTTCAGCTCCGCTCTGTGGCCCTTTGAGACCCTGGGCTGGCCCGAAAAGACCGAGGACCTGGATTATTTCTATCCTACTGATGTGCTGGTTACCGGTTACGATATCATCTTCTTCTGGGTTGCCAGAATGATCTTCTCAGGCTGTGAGCATACAGGCAAGACGCCTTTCCACACCGTGCTGATCCACGGCTTGGTCCGTGACGATAAGGGCCGCAAGATGTCCAAGTCTTTGGGCAACGGTATCGATCCCCTGGAAATGATTGAGAAGTATGGTTGTGATGCCCTGCGTATGAATATGGTCACCAGTAATGCGCCCGGTAACGATATGCGTTTCTATGTGGAGCGCTGCGAGGCAATGCGTAACTTTGCCAACAAGCTGTGGAACGCCAGCCGTTATGTGCTGATGAACCTGAGTGAGGATGCTGAGAATAAGCTCCCCGCAACCGAGGAACTGACCATTGCCGATAAGTGGGTACTGTCCAAGCTGAACACCTTGATCGCTGAGGTTACTGAAAACCTTGAAAAGTATGAGCTGGGTGTTGCGGTGCAGAAGGTTTACGATTTTCTGTGGGATACCTACTGCGACTGGTATATTGAGCTGACAAAGGCAAGACTGTACAGTGAGGATGCCAAGCAGAAGGGTACTGCTCTGCAGGTCCTGGTTTATGTTTTGGATCAGACCTTGCGCCTCCTGCATCCCTTTATGCCCTTCATTACTGAAGAAATCTGGCAGAGCTTGCCCCACGAAGACGATGCTCTGATCGTAGCTCAGTGGCCCACATACAGCAAGGAACTGTGTTTCCCCACTGAAGAGGATCAGATGGAGTCCGTGATGGATGCCATCCGCGCTATCCGTAACCGCCGTGCGGAAATGAATGTACCTCCCTCCAAGAAGGCTGCTCTATATGTGCTGACCTCCAAGCCTCAGATTTTTGTGGAGGGCGAGGGCTTTATGCAGCGCCTGGCATATGCCGACGAGATGACCATTTTGGAAAAAGAGCCTGAGAATCTGGACGGAATGGTTTGCTGTACAATCAGTGTAGCAAAGCTCTATATTCCTATGGGTCAGCTTGTGGATGTGGCACAGGAGCTGGAGCGTATTGCCAAGGAACTGGAGAAGGCAGAGAAAAACCTGGCCAGCCTGGAGGGCAAGTTAAGCAACGAAAACTTTACTTCCCGCGCACCGGAGGCTGTTGTTAACGACATTCGTGACAAGGCTGCCAAGGCTAAAGATTTGATCGCCCAGCTGAAAGAAAGCGAAGCGGCAATGAAGAAGTTGTGATTTTCAACCTTTATATATAGGCGGTGACGATGGGAATCGACAGAAACAATGTAGTCACCAGCGTTTGCACTGGTGACAGCAGATGTCCACCGGACATCTGCATTGAGATGGGTTCGATTCCCCAGCATCTAAATGCCGATACCATAGAAAAAGGCTACCCAAACGGGTAGCCTTTTTCTATGGTGGAGATGAGGGGAATCGAACCCCTGTCCGAAAGCAACTTGACAAGACTTTCTCCGGGCGCAGTTTGTTATTTACATTCCCTTACCCTGCCGGGAACAAACACCCTGCAGAGTTTGGTAGCTTCATAATGCGTGGCACGGGCAAAGCTTACCGTACGCACGTTCTCCACTCAGATGACACCCAAGCCCGGCTCGTGGACCTTCCGAGGAGGATGCGCGCCTAATTAGGCAGCGAGAGCAACAGTATTGTTGTCAGTTAAATTTAAAAAGGTACCCGTTTTATCGTGGTCAGGCGCCACGGCCCGCTTATCCAGCCTCACTACCCCCGTCGAAACCAGTACATCCCCATATATGAGGATTGGGTAGGCGGTGGGATGGGAATCCCATCCCACCAATGAAAATTAGAATCTGCCGTAGGGATCAGCCAACTTCTTGGGCTCAGGGTAGGTCTCACCGTGGGTATCCACAGTGATAGAAGCGATTTTCTGATCTTCTACGGGACGGTCCTGCATACCGGTCTTGGTAGCAGCGATGGCATCCACAACGTCCAGACCGGCAGTTACCTTGCCGAAAGCAGCATACTGGCCGTCCAGGTGCTTGGCATCCTGATGCATAATGAAGAACTGAGAGCCGGCGGAGTTGGGGCTGGAGGAACGAGCCATAGACAGCACGCCTCTTTTATGCTTCAATTCATTCTTCACACCGTTGAAGAAGAACTCACCCTTGATGCAGTAGCCGGGGCCGCCCATACCGGTACCTTCGGGGCAACCGCCCTGGATCATAAAGCCGGGGATGACCCGGTGGAAGATCAAACCGTCATAGTAGTTATGATTTGCCAGGTCAATGAAGTTGTACACGCTCTGGGGTGCGATTTCGGGATACAGTTCGCCTTCAATGACACCGCCGTTTTCCATTGCGATCTTGAATGTAGGGTTCATATTAATATCTCTCCTTTATTGCGCGTTCGATTTGACGCTTAGCGTCTTTCTCGGCCGCGGATTGTCTTTTGTCGTATAGCTTTTTGCCCTTGCACAGACCAACCTTCACCTTCACCAAACTGCCCTTTAAGTAAACAGAAAGGGGGATCAGTGCGTAACCATCCTGCTTGACCTTACCAAACAGGCGCATAATTTCCCGTTTGTGCATCAGCAGTCTTCTGGGTCGCTTGGAATCTTGGTTGAAGCGGTTACCCTGCTCGTAGGGGGAGATGTGCATCTGGTTGATAATAAGCTCGCCGTTTTTGATACCGCACCAAGAATCCTTTAGATTCAAAGTGCCTTGGCGAATGGATTTGACCTCAGTGCCGCATAATTCAATGCCGGCTTCCATCTCTTCCTCCACGAAATATTCGTGATAGGCCTCCCGGTTCCGGGCCATGATCTTTACGCTTCCTTTTTCCAGACTACACACCTCCTTGCTGTGAATTTCATTATGTATTATACCACCACTGTCAAGCTATTCAAACAGGAATCTTTCTAACTTTTCTGTAGAATCAAAGGTAAAATCGCAACAACTTGACATTTCTTCAAAAATTTGCGGGAACTCAGTACGTCCCCAGCCTGCAAAGGCAATTTGGCAGCCGGCAGCCCGAGCCATACCCACAGCGGCTTTCATATCGTCAATCACCAAGAGTTGGGTGGGGGAGAGACTATATGTTGCCATAATCTGCTCTAAAGCCCAGGGACTGGGCTTGCGATGCTCCGGTTCCAGGTCCCAGCCGAAGATCATATCCGGTTGTACACCGAAGTGGACCGCATAATCCCGGGAAATATTTTCCTGAGAGGATTGAGATACCACGCAAATGATACCGCCCTCTTTCTTCTGCCGTTGGATGATTGGCGCGATACCGGGGTAGGGGGCAGGGATATGACTGCGGATATGCTCTTTCCAGCTGTTGTATTCAAATACCAATTCTTCGTCAGTAAAATGAAATCGTTCCTTGCACATGGGTACATACCCCGGCTCATAGCAGAGGCTTATGTACTCGTGGAGGGTGATGGTCATATCCGGGCGGTATTCTTTTAGAAATTCTAAAAAGAAGGGGTAATTCACTGTAGCTTCGCTTTGTACCACCGTATCATCGTGATCCAAAACCAAACAGGGATATTTTAGCATACCGCCACCTCCAATCCTGTTGTTAAATATCATAAAGAACTGTGGTTCGAATTATCATACCACAGTTCTGAGAATCACACAAGAGTGAATACTATGCAAAATAATAGCTTCCATCTCCGGAATATCCGGCATAAACATCTTCATAGGTGCTGAATTCCGCGGCATAGGTCAGTGCTGCAAACAGAGGGAAGAGTCGATTCCCATTGACTAACTCATAAATTAAGATGATCTTGTCGTCAACATCGACCGACTTAGCTATAAATAGCTTACTTTTATTAAATGCATCTTCCAGTGCAGAGGTGCACTGGATTTTACAGCTATTGCACAATGAGGGGATAGTGAATACTGTCTTTTGTGTTTTGATAATCTCAGCCAATGCTGTTCGGAAATCTTGATTGGACAGTAGATTTAAGGTGTCGGCAGCTTCTTGTTTGTTCAACAGTTCGTACCAATGATTTTCGGACTTGTTTAATAGTAATCCGCCTATTTCTTTTCGATAATAAACAATTCCTTCCTTACGGATAATACCTGTTCTGCGTCGGTTGTCCTCAACGAGGTTTTTCTTAATCAGTTCTAAAGCTTCATTTGGGTATGTAAATCCGGAACTTGGCATACAGGAGACAAGAGTTTCCAATACTGCATCACAGCACATATCATATGCATCCTTGGGAGTTCTGTAGGATTGTGGATCTTGGCGTCCGAACAAAACATCGATTCGAACGCCAAACACATCGGCGATAATTGGCAGCAACATAATATCTGGCATATTCGTGTTATTTTCCCACTTGGAGATCGTTTGAGCAGATACACCTATGGCAGAAGCTAAGGCTTCTTGTGTAAATCCTTTTTGTTTTCTGAACATTGCAATATTTTCACCAATCGTATTCATTAATATAAACCTCCATCAGTAATTGTGAGCGAGCGCCAGCCTCTGCAAACATAATACCAGATTTGCTTGGTGTAATCTACATACCAAACAGAGAATTTCTAACGCATACAGCAATATGGCATATAGTGACCACTAAAAAATTCCACTTGCCAAATACGAACAAATGTACTATAATAAAGAAAACGGAAAGGGGTGAGCAGGGTGGAGAATATCAATACACCGGTGGATGTGATCTCTATGTGCAGTGCCAACGGGGATATTCGCCCCCTGCGCCTGCGGATGGAGTCGGAGGACCATCAGCTTTTACGGGTGGATATTGACGAAATCGTCAGCAGTAAACCTATCCAATATGTAGGCGTTGAAGCCATTGTGTTCCTGTGCCGGGCGACAGTAGAGGCAAAGCAGTGGATGTTTGAACTGAAATATACCATTCGCACCCATAGTTGGTGCTTGGTCAGGAAGGTGTACTGATGAGAGATCGGGTAATTTTTCATGTGGATGCCAACAGCGCGTTCCTTTCTTGGTCTGCGGCCTATCGGGTGAAGGTTTTGGGAGAAACGGTTGACTTACGGGAGATTCCATCGGTGGTGGCCGGGGATAAAGCATCCCGGCAGGGTATTGTTTTGGCAAAGAGTACCCCCGCAAAGAAATTCGGCATTCAGACGGGAGAGCCTTTGTTTCAAGCTTTAGAGAAATGCCCCCAGCTTACGGTGGTGGCTCCGGATTATGAACTGTATGTAGAGACTTCCCGGCATTTTGTAGAAATTTTGCGGCAGTTCAGCCCACTTGTGGAGCAGTATTCTATCGATGAGGCTTGGGTAGATATGACTGGCACGGGACGGATATACGGTGATCCCCGCCTTGCTGCGGAGAAAATGCGGGAGCGGATTTGGAATGAATTGGGCTTTACCGTAAATGTGGGTATATCCACTAACAAAATCTTAGCAAAAATGGCCGGAGATTTTGAAAAACCCAATAAAGTACACACCTTATACCCGGAGGAAATAGAAGCCAAGTTTTGGCCTTTGCCGGTCAGGGATTTGTTTTTGGTAGGCGCTGCTACGGAGCGAAAGCTCAACATTTTGGGTATCTATACCATCGGCGATTTGGCAAATGCCGATGTAAATATGCTGCGCAAGCGCCTGGGAAAGCCAGGAGAGACCATTTGGCACTTCGCTAATGGACGCAATGCGGATATGGTGATGCCTGTGCCGGCGGAAAATAAGGGTTATAGCAATGCAACGACCACAGCTCAGGATGTGGTAAGCAGGGAAGTGGGGCAACGGGTGTTGCTGAGTCTGTGCGAAACAGTAGCGATGCGAATGCGCAGGGACAGAAAAAGCGGCAGCTGCGTAACTATTCAGCTGCGAACCTCTGATTTTCGCCATAGTTCCCACCAACTTCAACTTCACGGCGCAACAAATATTACGGCAGAGCTGTTCAAGGCAGCCTGCCGGGCATTTGATGAAGCTTGGGACGGACAGACGCCTTTGCGCCAATTGGGTGTACAGGTGACAAAGCTGGCAAGAGAGCCCTATCAGCAGTACGATTTATTTTCCGGCATTACGCCTGCTCAATATGAGAGAAAACTCCGTTTGGATGAAACAGTGGATTCTATCCGGGATAAGTTTGGGGAGGATATCATCCGCCGGGCGAAATTTACCCAAGATCCGGATGGTCACATGGCAGGCGGTCTCAGCAAAGCCCGCCGCACCGGTGTAACCAAACCTGTACCTAAAGAGTTTTAACATTGACAGCCATGCTATACTGTTGATAGAAAATATTGGAGGTTAGCTATGGCAATCGTTACATTTTACCGGGGACATCCCAATCCACCAAAAACCACTATGCCTGCTCATTTAGGCGCCAATGCCATCATTACCTGCAATGGAAAAATCCTGCTGGAAAAACGGCGGGACTGCGATATTTGGGGCTTGATCGGCGGCGGTGTGAAGAAACAGGAAACTTCTCTGCAGGCTATTACCCGGGAAATATATGAAGAATTGGGATTGCGTATCCCTAAAGAAAAACTCCAAAAGCTAGCAGTATATGGCGAACCTGGGCGAATCGCTGCCTTCCGGGATGGCAGTATTTGGCGAATGGTAATCGTGGTGTTCCGCTTGGAGTTGGAAGAAGAACCGAAAATGAGAATCAGCGAAGAATCCAGTGATCTACGTTTTTTCTCTAAGGAAGAATTAAAGGACATTGAGATTGTAGTGACCCATAGCGATATTGTAGAAGATTGGTTCTTAAAATGATAAATGGCGGCAGGGAATACACCCTGCCGCCGTTTGCTTATGTGTTTTTCAATCTTTCTTTGGCTTCTTCAACAGTTTCGCCATCTCTTGTGAGATATGTATCTACAAACTTGTCCTCAATTTTGGCGTAACCGCTGACAACACCCTGTTCGATTTTCTTGTAGCCGTCAATGACACCTTTTTCAATCTTTTTGTAGCCGTCAACCACAGTCTCTGCGATTTTTTCATTAGCCTTTACAATTTTAGATTTAGCCATTTAGTATCCTCCTATTTGATACCTTTGATCATCGGTATCAGGGCAATCAGCATAATAATGCCTAACAGCCCAATAAGTGTACCCCTAATGATCTGCTCCCATACAAGGCACAAGCACATACCAACACCGAGAACCAAAGCGGAGAAAATGCCGTAAATAATTCGTAAAATATTTTTGCCGTTCATTTTCGGCAGCTTTTTACATTCCATCTTGCACCAAACAATAAATGTTACAATGCCGAGAACCAGACCAACTCCACCAAAAACGACGCCTTCTGTAAAGGCATTCCACTCCGGCAGAAGCGCCATACACATACCCAGGGAAAATAACACGCCGCTAAAAGTTCCCATGGTCAGTGCAATAAAACTACTTTTTTTCATATAAAAACTCCTTTCATTATTCCAACACTTGTGTTTTTTATGTAACTGTAGTATAATTTAGGTAATGTTTGAAAACAACCATCAATTTTCCCATAAGTGTTGGAATAATGGAGAAAAATATGAATGTTAAAAATAATAAACGACGCAAGGAATCACAAAATAAGATTGAAAAGGCCTTTGTGGAACTATTGCAGAGCAGAGAGATCAAAGAAATCTCCGTATCAGATATCATAAAAATGACAGGATTAAATAGAAGCACTTTCTATGCAAATTACTTGGATATTTACGATCTCGCCGATAAAGTGAGGATAGAACTGGAAAATGATTTCACTAACCATTTTATAGATTATGACACAAGCCAAGATAATAACGGTGCATTACGAATGTTTACCCACATAAAGGAAAACCAGATCTTCTATAAAACCTATTTTAAACTGTGTTATGATGATAAGTTCCTTGTTTCTGTATACGATGTGAGGCAAGCCGAAAAAGAACAGTTGACAGGAAATCTTAAATATCACATTGAATTTTTCAGAAATGGATTGAATGCGATTATCAAAATGTGGCTCTCAAACGAATGCAAGGAATCCCCCGAGGAAATGGCAAAGATTTTGAAACAGGAGTATAGAGGAAGAAGAACGTAAAAACAAGCCCGGAAGGAAAAAATCCTTCCGGGCGTATTATTGCTTTATTTCGAGAAGTCGAGGAGCTTTTGTGCATCCAATTTGTCGTAGTTTGCAATAAAACCTGCCAATTCTTTTGCAATCTTCTTAGCACCGCCGATTGAGTTGCTTTCAATGTTCAGCGGCAGCAGGGGATCGTGGAGGGACAGACGCAGCAGGAACCAGCCATTGCCGTGGGCTTCGTCCAGGTTCACACGAACACCCTCGAAATTGCTGGGAGCCAGGCTCCAGCCGGGCTGCTTTGCAGCATAAGCGGTCAATTCGTCAATGACCTGCTGGCCATAGGGCTTAAAGTCTTCCAGCAGAATGTTCATACGGAATTCAACGCTCTCAGCAGGCTCTTCAAGCTCTGCAATCAAGGATTCCAGGGTGTAACCTTCCTTGCGGCCACGGGCCAACTCAATAAGCAGCTTGGTTACGAGATAAGCGCCGTCATCCAGAAAGTAGTTTTCCTTCAGTGCTCCATGACCGGAGGTCTCGATTGCCAGCTGGCTATCCTGGCCCTGGGCATTCAGATGAATGGACTCGTTGATCACATTCCGGTAACCTCTCTTAAAGCGGTGGTGGATGCCGCCCTTAGCCTCGATAAACTTAGCAAGGCCGGTGGAGGTGATGGAGTCTGTGACAATGGTAGTGCCGGGGTATTCCCGCAGCAGAATGGCAGACAGCATAGCAATGATGCGATTACGGTTCAACTCACTGCCGTCGGACAGAACAGCGCCTGCTCGGTCAACATCGGTGTCAAAGATAATGCCCAAGTCAGCTTTTGCCAGCGTTACAGACTCGGTAATAGCTTCCATTGCGGTCTTGTCCTCAGGGTTAGGAATGTGGTTGGGGAAGCTGCCGTCGGGATCCAGGTAGCGGCTGCCCTCGGTGTTGGCGCCCAGGGGCTTCAGCACCTTATCTACATAGAAACCGCCTGCGCCATTGCCTGCGTCCACAACAATGCGGAAACCCTCCAGGGGCTTGTCTTCGCCGGTGGCAGAGCGGATCTTGTCGCAGAGGATTCCGGCATAGGCATCCATAAACTCACCGCAGATCAGCTTGCCTACGGACAGACCGGTGGTTTCTTCGCCAGCTGCAAAGGAAAGAATTTCCTTGATGTCGCCCTTTTCCAGACCACCCTCGGCAGTAAAGAACTTAAACCCGTTGCGGTTGAAGGGCAGGTGGCTGGCGGTAATCATAACGGTGCCGTCATAAGCATAACCTTCGGTGACGGTAGCCATAAACATTGCGGGGGTGCTTGCCATACCGAAGTCGGTGACCTCCAAGCCCTGCTCGATCATTGCCTCGCAAATCCAATTGCACAGTGCAGGACCGGACAGACGGGAATCCCGACCCACAGCTACCTTTAGGCCACTCTTTTTGCTGGTCTTCTTCATAAGCCACAGAGCAAAACCTCTGCCAATGTCCTTGCAGGCGGTCTCTGTCAAGTTAATGTGTTGACCTTCAATACCTTCCAGAGCAACACCGCGAATATCACTGCCGTTTTGCAGCTTGCTGTAATCCATATATGTATCCTCCGTTTACGCAAAATATTTATTCTATTAAATATAATATCACGGGTTCATTGAATAATCAATGATTATCTATGTGTAATACAACAAAAATTCCGGGAAATTGCCCGAATATTTATACTGGAAAATTCTTGACAACATAAAAAAATTGTCATAAAATAAAGCGTAATTTACCTGCTAAGGTACCGAGGGTCCAAGGCCTTCTACAGGTTGGTATTGGGAAATTATATATTCTTTTTGGAGGTAATTTAGATGAATGCCTATGTAGCAAGCGTAATTGAAAACGTGAAGAAGAAGTATGGCCACGAACCTGAGTTCGTGCAGACCGTGGAAGAGGTTCTGAGCTCTATCGCGCCTATGGTCGACAAGCACCCTGAGTATGAGAAGGCTGACCTGCTGAACCGTATGGTTGAGCCCGAGCGTATGTTTACCTTCCGTGTTGTCTGGACCGATGACAATGGCCAAGCTCACACCAATACCGGTTATCGTTGCCAGTTCAACGGTGCCATCGGCCCCTACAAGGGCGGTCTGCGCTTCCAGCCCAATGTTACTCCCAGCATTATGAAGTTCCTGGGCTTTGAGCAGACCTTTAAGAACAGTCTGACTGGCCTGCCTATGGGTGGCGCTAAGGGCGGTTCTGACTTTGATCCTGCCGGTAAGTCCGACGCTGAAATTATGCGTTTCTGCCAGAGCTTTATGACCGCTCTGTACCGCTATATCGGACCCGACATCGACGTTCCTGCCGGTGATATGGGTGTTGGTGGCCGCGAGATCGGCTACCTGTACGGTCAGTACCGCCGCCTGAAGGGCGTTTGGGAGAACGGCGTACTCACCGGTAAGGGCTTTACTTACGGCGGTTCTTTGATCCGTCCCGAGGCTACCGGCTACGGCGCAATCTACTACCTGCAGGAAGTGCTGAAGCACGAGGGTGACTCCATCGAGGGTAAGCGCATTGCTATCTCCGGCTACGGCAACGTGGGCTGGGGCATTATGAAGAAGGCTGCTGAGCTGGGCGCTAAGGTTACTTACTTTGCAGGTCCTGACGGCTACATCCACGATCCCGACGGTGTTGTTGGTGAGAAGCTGGACTACATCCTGGAGATGCGTGCTAAGGATCCTATGCACTGCAAGCCCTATGCTGACAAGTACGGTGTAGAGTTCGTTCCCAACGCTAAGTGCTGGGGCGTTAAGGATGTTGATATCTATATGCCCGCTGCTACTCAGAACGATGTCCGTATGGAGTCTGCTGAGAAGATCGCTGCTTCCGGTGTTAAGTACTACATCGAAGTTGCTAATATGCCCACCACAAACGATGCTCTGGAGTTCCTGCGTAGCCAGAAGCATATGATCGTTGCTCCTTCTAAGGCTGTTAACGCTGGCGGTGTTGCTGTTTCCGGTCTGGAAATGAGCCAGAACTCTGAGCGTCTGGTCTGGACTGCTGAGGAAGTTGACGAGAAGCTGAAGGGCATCATGAAGGTTATTCACCAGATGTCTGTTGATGCCGCTGAGGAATACGGTCTGGGTTACGACCTGGTTTCCGGTGCTAACCTGGCTGGCTTCAAGAAGGTCGCTACCGCTATGATGGAGCAGGGCCTGTTCTAAGAAACTACATAATGATCGCCTCCTGTCAATCAGCAGGAGGCGATTTCTTTTGTTGTATAAGGAAAACCGGAAGGGGGAGCCCTTCCGGTTTTTGTTCAGGAAATCTTATTTGTGACTGTGTCAAATTCTTCCTGGATCTCCTTGGAGGGAGGTGCGGTGAGCAGGGAAACCACTACAACGAAAATGCAGGAAATAATGAATGCAGGCAGCAATTCGTAAATGTTCCATGCGCCGCCCAGAGGACGGATCACCAACTTCCACACAAATACCGCAATACCACCGGAGAGCATACCGGCAATAGCGCCGGCTCGGTTGGTGCGCTTCCAGAACAGGCTAAACAGCATCAGCGGTCCGAACACCGCACCGAAGCCAGCCCACGCAAAGCTGACGATGGTGAAGATGACACTGTTTTCATCCAAAGCGATAAGAATTGCAACAAGAGAAATTGCCAACAAAGTAAAACGGGTAACATTCATAACCTGCTTGTCTGTGGCTTTCTTACGATAGATACCGTGATAGAGGTTCTTAGCTAATGCGGAAGCAGCGATCAACAGATAGGAATCAGAAGAACTGATTGTTGCTGCCAGAATACCGGCCATTACAAATCCGGCCAGGATGGGAGGCAGCAGATTGGTTGACAGAGTTATGAAGATACTCTCTGCACCGGATTTGGTTGTCAGTGCTGCGGGGAAGAGAGCCCGACCAACAATACCAATAAATACAGCTACAGCCAGGGAAATAACGACCCAAACAGTTGCAATTCTGCGAGAACGGGTCAGTTCATTTTCAGAGCGAATGGCCATAAACCGCAACAGCACCTGGGGCATACCGAAGTAACCGAGGCCCCATGCCATGCAGGATGCGATGGAAAGGAAACCGTAAGTACCGGCAGCACCGAACTGGGGAACATTGTTTACAACCTGCTGAATACCTCCATCAGGCACAGGATTGCCGTCGGCAGCCAGGGGAGTAGCAATACCGAAGAAATCGAAGAAACCGGGAATGGACTTTGCGTTCTCCACAACAGCATTCAAACCGCCTGCAGCTGCAGTACCCAGTGCGACGACTAAGGTAAGCGCAACGATCATAACAATAGCCTGCATAAAGTCGGAAACGCTTTCAGCAAGGAAACCACCAAGGATGGTATACAGCAGGACAAATGCGGCGCCCAGGATCATCATGGGTATATAGGGCATATCAAACAATGTGGAGAAGAGCTTGCCACAGGTAACAAAACAGCTGGAAGCGTAAACAGTGAAAAAGATCAAAATGAAGATAGCGGCGATGCTCATAATAACCTTGCTCTTCTCGTGAAAACGATTGGAGAAGAACTCAGGCAGAGTAATAGCTTCGCCGGCCTTCTCACTGTAACGGCGCAGGCGCTTGGAAACAATCAGCCAGTTGAGATAAGTACCTACAGCCAAACCGATGGCGGTCCAGGCAGCATCGGAAACACCGCACCAGTAAGCTACACCGGGCAGGCCCATTAAAAGCCAACCGGACATATCGGATGCCTCGGCACTCATAGCAGTGACCCAGGGTCCCAGGCTACGGCCACCCAGGAAGTATTCCTCTGAGTTTTTGTTTGCGCGTTTTGCGCACAGAACACCGATGAGGATAACGGCGCTCATATAGATGATCATTGCGATCAGTACTTGCGTTGTACTACCCATATCTTTCCTCCAAAATTAAAAAGATATGTTTAGTTTACTTTATAAAAGTGAATTAGTCAATAATTTGTTGAGAAAATAAAGAAAAAACCGAAACTCACATAAGTGAATTTCGGTCTTTTGGTCGAAGTGTCGGGATTTGAACCCGAAGCATGGCAAGCCATGCTTGAGGCTTATGCCCCCACTCGCTCTCCGCTTCGCGGAAACCGCTCGGGGTCGGCACCCAAGAGGCCTCGGGTTCATCAAACTGCAATAAAAAATCCAAAACCCGCACATGCAGATTTTGGATTTTTGGTCGGAGTGTCGGGATTTGAACCCGAGGCCTCTTGGACCCGAACCAAGCGCGATACCAAACTTCGCCACACCCCGATAACGGAAAATATTATAGTGAAATTCTCACCAGTTGTCAAGTGTCGGAATATCATTTCATATAATCTACTGTACAGCTATAGGCGCATATACTTGGTTTGGAGGAATACTATGAGCTACCGTGTAGATTATAATCCGGAAATGAAAAAACGCTACCCATCTTTTATTAAAATCCGAAGGAATGTCCCGACGCGACCGTTGCTGATTGCTGTTGCAGTTATTACAATCTGTTATGGCGTATACCGTAGCGATCTGTTGCGTTACTTAATTCCCGGCAATCCTGCTGTGACTACAGCAGCATTTTCCGGTATGGTAGATAACATTGAGGCAGGGAAGACTGTGCGACAAGCATTTCTTGATTTTTGTAAGGAAATTATAGTCAATGCAAACTAAATTTGACATAAAGCCCAACACTTATATTTATATTGTGTTGCTGTTATTCCTTGTTCCTCTTAAGTGGTTGTTTGCCTGGGTGTTTGCAGCCGGATTTCACGAGATATGCCACTGGCTTGCAGTAAGGTTGTGCGGCGGTGAGATTTATAGTATCATGATTGGTATTGGTGGCGCAAAAATGGAATGTGGACCTATGACTAAAAAGAAAAGACTTTTGGCAGTTCTCTTTGGACCGTTGGGTGGATTATTATTGGTGCTTTTTGCAAGGTGGATACCGAGGGTTGCATTGTGCAGTTGGTTTCTGTCTTTGTATAATCTGTTGCCACTGCTGCAGTTGGATGGCGGTAGGGCGCTGGAAATCTTATTTGGCGAAAAAGCGCTTGTTCTACAAAAAATATTTTTGATCGTTCTGAGCATTGTCGCAATATATGTATCAGTGATATTACGTTTAGGATTATTGCCACTTGGAATTATTGCTGCACTATGGCTGAAAAGCAGAAATTTCCCTTGCAAACCGGGCGGTTGCAAGGTACAATAAAGGCACATATACAAAAGAGGTAACAACATGACTGAAAAATTACAGCGCATTCTCCCCATGGTGCAGAAGCCTGCCCGCTACACAGGCGGAGAATACAATGAAATTAAAAAGAATTTAGAAGATGTTCGTGTGCGAGTCGCCTTCTGCTTTCCGGATACCTATGAGATCGGTATGTCCAATGTGGGTATGCGAATCCTGTACGGCGTGATGAATGAAATGGACGGCGTTTGGTGCGAACGGGTTTTTGCGCCCTGGGGAGATATGGAAGAGGCCATGCGTGCCAATAAACTGCCGCTTTGGGCCTTGGAGAGCCAGGATCCTGTTACGGATTTTGATATGATTGCCATCACCATCGGCTATGAAATGTGCTACACCAACATTCTCAATATGCTGGATCTGGCCGGTGTGCCCCTGTATGCAAAAGAGCGGCATGGGTTAAAAAATATTGTGTTTGCCGGCGGCGTTTGCACGTTTAACCCGGAGCCTTTGGCTGACTTTGTAGACTTTTTTTCTCTTGGTGAAGGCGAGGAGAGTACGGTAGAGATCGTTTCACTTTATGATCGGGCAAAGGCTGAAAATTGGAGCAAAGAAAAGTTTCTTACGGAGGTTGCAAAGATCCCCGGTGTATATGTGCCCTCCTTCTATGAACACAGTTACAATTCTGACGGCACGCTGAAAGCTATTACCACAATGGAGGACGCACCGAAAACCGTCACCAAGCGAATTGTCGAGAACTTGGACGACGCCTATTTCCCCACGAAGATGATTGTTCCCTCTACGGAAATTGTCCATGACAGAGCCAATCTTGAGGTGTTCCGTGGCTGTATTCGCGGCTGTAGATTCTGCCAGGCAGGCTTTTCCTGCCGGCCCGTTCGGAAGAAAAGCCCTGAGGTGCTTTATCGCCAGGCGGTGGAAACTTTGGTGGATTCCGGCCATAATGAGATTACACTTTCCAGCTTGTCTACCTCGGATTATAGGCAGTTAAAGCAGCTTACAGACGAGATGATCCCTTACTGTGAAAGCCGCCGCATTAACCTGTCTGTGCCCTCTCTGCGGGCTGATAATTTCTCCCGGGAGTTGATGCAAAAACTGCAGACACTCCGCAAGAGCGGCCTGACATTCGCTCCGGAGGCGGGAACACAGCGATTGCGGGATGTGATCAATAAGAATCTGACTGAGGAAGAAATTCTCACAACCTGTGCCAATGCTTTTTCTGGTGGTTGGAACAACGTGAAGCTCTACTTTATGCTTGGTTTGCCCACTGAAACAGACGAAGATGTGCTGGGTATTGCGGATTTGGTTTATAAAGTTATTCAGACCTGGAAGGAACACGCATCCAACAAAAAACGGGGTCTGCGTATCCATGTGGCTACGGCTTATTTTGTGCCGAAACCCCATACGCCTTTCCAATGGGAGAAGCAGATCGATCCCCAGGAATACCTGCGTCGCTGTCGCCTGCTGAAAGACCATTTCTATTCCAAGTCCATTGAGTACAATTACCACACCCCGGATATCAGCCGACTGGAGGCGGTGACCGCCCGCGGTGACAGACGACTGGCACCTGTTTTGGTGGAGGCTATGAAAAACGGCGCAAAGCTGGACGGCTGGGATGAGTATTTCAATTACCAGGCCTGGCTGGATGCATTTGAGACCTGTGGTATTGATCCGGATTTCTATACTGTCCGTGGATTTGGAGAGGATGAAATCTTGCCTTGGGATACCATTGATGTGGGTGTTACCAAGAAATTCTTGCTCAAGGAGCGGAAACAGGCCTATGCCGAAACTGTAACTCCAGATTGCCGTCACGGCTGTGCCGGTTGCGGTGCTGCGGCTCTTTTACAGGAGGTGAAGTGCGATGCTTAGACTATTGTTTGAAAAGACAGGAAATGCGGTTTGGATCTCACACCTGGATTTGATGCGGTTGTTCCAACGGGCATTTAAGCGTGCAGGATTACCTTTGACTCATACCCAAGGTTTTAATCCGCGCCCTTCTGTTTCTATTGCGCTTCCGCTGTCAGTTGGCGTAGAAAGTGTCTGCGAGCTGCTGGATTTCACTCTGGACGGAGCATCCGTTCCTTGTGAGGAAATCTGTGAGCGATTGAATGCTGCGCTTGTACCCGGCGTAAGGGTTCGTGAGGCTTATGATACAGGCAAGAAGCTTAAGGAACTTGCGTTTCTGGATTGCGCAGTAACTTTTGAATATGATAACGGCATTCCTGCTGATATACATGAGAAACTACAAAAGCTTTTCGCTGCTGAAAGTTTAATCGTTCCAAAGAAGGGCAAGAACGGTATCCAGGATCAGGATATTATTCCTATGATTAAAAAACTGGAAATTGCTAAGGCCGGGGAGAAGAAGCTTGTTTTGAATGCAAGAATTTGTTGCCAGAACCCCAGCTTAAATCCCATGCAGTTGGTTGCGGCTATCGGACTCCATTTGCCCGAACTGAAGCCGGACTTTGCCAAGTGCAAACGGTTGGAAATTTATGATTTGAATCAAGAAGTGTTTCGATAAGGAGAAGTATTTTATGGAAGTCAATCCTAAGTATGTTTTGGAAGAATGCCCCATTTGCCGTGGAGCCGGTATGGTGATACACGAGGGTGGCTGGAATGTGCAGGTGGAGTGCGCTGACTGCAGTGCTCACACTGTCTATGTTGAGTACGAAAATGAAGCACAGAAAACCGAGGCCGAGGAGCAGGTTGTAAGACTTTGGAATCTAGGTAAGGTCGTCCGTACAGAGATCGGCGAATAATTTATTAAAAATTTTGAAAAAAAGGCTTGCATTTTCAGAACAGGTGTGTTATTATACTGTGGCTGTCGAGAGATGCAAGCGAAATCCGGGTTTGGCGAAGTTTGGTATCGCGCTTGAATGGGGTTCAAGAGGCCGCTGGTTCGAATCCAGTAACTCGGACCAAAACACCGTAGTTTCTTAGAAACCACGGTGTTTTTCTTTTCACCCCACGAAACAGGTCACAGGAGGTTACTATGGATAATAGCGCCTACATTAAATCTTTGGAAGAAAGAATCGAGAAACTAGAGAAGATTCTCGGTGAACTGAAACTGGAAAACGGCAATCTAGCGTTGACAAACAGTGAGAATATTACTTTTTCTAATTGTCAGATTCAAGCTGTAGCTCTGCAAAAATGTAAGGGTGTTTCAGTAGAGTGTGTCAATGCGGATAATTTTGGATTGGCTGCCTTCTCTGTGAAAATCGATTCAGCAAATATTGACAGATTTGAAAACAAATCTAGCAAAACTAAAATGCATAATTGTACAATTGATTAGAATGGTTGATAATCTGTATTTGTTCGACATACACGTCCTGTAGATGTAAATTTCACAAATCATTAGTGGAAATTAAGAATTTTTCTAAGTGGAAATTAAGAATTTTTCTAAAAAGTACTTGATTTTTCCATTTCTATGTGTTAAAATACCTCGGTCTGAAAAAACAAGGTGAGTCCTCTGCAGTGCCGGGAACCATATCGCCGGGACAATCGCTGTATGAACGCCTAATATTAAGGAGGACGAAGATATGGATTTGGTAAAGGCTCTGTCCAGCCAGTACATGAAGGAAGAGCTGCCCGAAATGCGGGTTGGCGACACTGTTCGTGTGCATGTGCGGATCAAGGAAGGCTCCCGTGAGC
>JAFZDL010000107.1 GCA_017561205.1 Oscillospiraceae bacterium
CGATCGGGTCTATAAGCCGGGTTCTGTCTTGACAGCCATCTATCTACTTCCGCAATTGCTCACGGAATGCAGCCGCCTCCTCGGAACGGTCGGGCAAACCTATTGTTCCTCCACGGCGTTGCTCCGGATAGAGTTTACATCGTAAAACCCATATCTCTATGGGCCGGGTGGGCTCTTACCCCACCTTTTCACCCTTACCTCGTCGATTCACGCAGGAATCAAGCGAGGCGGTATATCTCTGTTGCACTTGTCCTGGGGTCACCCCCGGCGGGCGTTACCCGTTATCCTTGCCCTGTGGAGCCCGGACTTTCCTCACCTGAGTCCCGTTGGGGGCTCAGCCGCGGCTGTCCGACCCGGTCGCTTGAATATTGTAACCCATTGTGGGCCGATTGTCAAATATCTTGCAAAATTGCAGCAGAAAGGATATACTATAAAGTAAGAAAGCGGAAATCCCCACCTATGGAGAGGAAGACTTTAATTATGGCAAGCATTTTGGAAACTTATTTCACATCCCTAAGAGGGAAGAATATTGTGGTGCTGGGTCTGGGTGTCAGCAATCGCCCGCTGGTGCGTTTGCTTTTGCGCCATGGTTGCAGTGTCACCGGCTGCGATAAAACACCCCGGGAAAAGCTGGATGAGGAACTGCTGGAACTGGAGAAAATGGGCTGCAAATTGCAGGTAGGAGAGAACTATCTTGATGATCTTTCTGCTGATTTGGTGTTCCGTACCCCCGGAATGCACCCGGGCAATCCTGCTTTGGAGGGTCTGCGGCGATCTGGCGCGGAAGTCACCAGCGAAATGGAGATTTTCTTTGAACTGTGTCCCTGTAAGATTTTGGCGGTCACTGGCTCTGACGGCAAGACTACGACCACCACACTTATTTCCGAAATGCTGAAAGCCGCCGGAAATACCGTGTGGCTGGGCGGCAATATCGGCACACCTCTGCTGTCTAAGTTGGACGATATCAAGGCAGGAGATTATGCTGTGGTGGAGCTCAGCTCCTTCCAGCTGATGGATATGCGCCGCAGCCCTTCTGTGGCGGTGGTGACCAATTTGGCCCCCAACCATTTGGATGTCCATAAGGATATGGAAGAGTATGTGGAGGCCAAGAAGAATATCTTCCGCTTCCAGTCTGAATCCGATGCATTGATCCTCAATGCTGACAATGCCATCACGGCAAAGCTCCGGGGCAACGCTACCACTAAATTCTTCTCCCGTCAGGGTGAAGGCTATATCCACCTGCGGGAAACCGTCATTTACCGCGGCGAAACCCCAGTGCTGGATACCCGGGATATTGTGATTCCCGGTGTGCATAATATTGAAAACTATATGGCAGCCATCGGCGCAGTGGAGGGCCTTGTGGAAGATGAAGTGATCCGTAAGGTGGCCCGGGAGTTTGGCGGTGTGGAGCATCGCATTGAGCTGGTGCGGGTGAAAGACGGTGTGAAATTCTATAACGATTCCATCGCGTCCTCACCCAGCCGTACCATTGCAGGCCTCAACAGCTTTAACCAAAAGGTTTTGCTGATTGCTGGCGGCTACGATAAGCACATTCCTTATGATGTCCTCGGTCCTGTGATCTGCGCCAAGGTGAAAAAACTCTATGTAAACGGCGCAACAGCCCAGCAGATCCGCCAAGCGGTAGAAAATGCCCCGCAGTACTCTCCCGGAAACCCTGAGATCATCGATTGCGCAGACTTTGCCGATGCTACATACCGGGCGGCGGCAGATGCCAAGGAAGGCGATGTGGTGCTGATGAGTCCTGCCTCGGCGGCTTTTGACCAGTTTGAGAATTTTATGGTTAGAGGTGACTACTTTAAGAAGCTGATTAAGGAGCTGTAATATGAAAATTTCCAAAGTGTCCACAACCCTGCGCAAGCTCCTGCCGGTAAAGTACTGCGGTGCGGTGATCGTGGCGGCAGGCAATGCCTCCCGTATGAGCGGTATCGACAAGGTAATGGCGGAGCTTGGCGGCGAGCCGATGATCGTTCGTACGGCCCGTGCTTTCCAGAAAAGTAATGTGATCCGGGAAATCGTAATTGTTACCCGCCCCGATCTAATCGATAAAATCAAGAGACTTTGCGCAGATTTCAACAAGGTCAAAGCTGTGGTAGCCGGCGGCGCAGACCGGGCTGGATCGGTAAATAACGGCTTAAAAGCCCTGTCTTCCAAGGTGCGTTTGGCAGCTGTCCACGATGGCGCAAGACCCCTCATAACCCAGGAAGTGATCGACAGGGCGGTGCGCACTGCCCATATTTATGCTGCCGCAGCGCCCGGTGTGCCGGTAAAGGATACGGTGAAGGTCGTGCAGGGCGGCGTGGTGGAAGCAACACCGGACAGAAGCACCTTGCAGGCCATTCAGACCCCTCAGGTATTTGACTATGACCTGCTGAAAGGCGCGCTGAAAAAAGCGAAAGACGATAAAGCTGCCATAACCGACGATTGCTCCGCTGTGGAGCGGATGGGAATGGCGGTGCGGATCGTGGAGGGCGACGAGCGGAATATCAAAGTCACCACACCCGTGGATCTGCAGATTGCAGAATTGCTGCTGGAGGAAATGCAATGAGAATCGGACATGGATATGATGTACACCGGTTGGTGGAATGCCGGGATTTGATATTGGGCGGCGTGCAGATTCCCTTTGAGAAGGGGCTGCTGGGCCATTCCGATGCGGATGTGCTGCTACACGCGGTGTCCGATGCGCTGCTGGGCGCTGCGGGATTAGGGGACATCGGCGTGCATTTTCCCGATACAGACCCTGCCTATAAGGGCGCAGATTCCCGGAAGCTCCTTGCTGCTGTTGTGGAGAAAATCCACGCAGCGGGCTATCGGGTGAGCAATATAGATGTGACCATGATTGCCCAAAGACCCAAGTTGAAAGATCACATTCCCCAAATGCGGAAGAATATTGCCGAGACCCTGAAAATTTCTGAACAGCAGGTGAATGTGAAGGCTACCACCGAGGAGCATCTTGGCTTCACCGGTGACGGCAGCGGTATGGCTTGTCATGCTGTCTGTCTGTTGGAAGAAAACTAAAATTACACAATAAAACCCTCCCGGACATAAACTGGTTCGGGAGGGTTTCTTTATGAAAAAATGTATCATAACCTTCCGCTCTGTGACCCCGGCCCAGCGGGCAGAGGAGGTCTTGCGCCGGGCGGGAGTGGAATGCAGTATACAGCGCACCCCCAAGTGGATGGAAGAAAAGGGGTGCGGCTACAGCCTGCGGCTTAACTGCCGGGATATTATGACGTCGGCGGCATTTTTGCGGCAGGCGGGAATACACTTTCGCAGGGCCTATACCTTGCGGGATGACGGAACTCCGGAGGAGCTGCGCCTATGATCTATTTGGATAATGGCGCAACATCCTTTCACAAACCGGAAACTGTCTACCGGGCAATGCGGTGCGCCCTGGATAACTGCGCCAATCCGGGCCGTGGCGGCTATCCCGCCGCCATGGCTGCAGCCAAGACAGTTTTGCGCTGCCGGGAGCGGGCGGCAAGTCTGTTCCATTGTGAGCCGGAGCGGGTGGTGATGACCACTAACTGCACCCACGGCTTGAACATTGCCATCAACACCTTGGTAAAATTGGGGAGTAAGGTGGTGATCTCTGGATTTGAGCATAATGCCGTGACCCGTCCGCTGCACGCAAGGAAGGCGCAGATCACAGTTGCCGGGCGGAAACTGTTCGACTGGGAAGACACTTTGGGAGATTTTGAAAATGCGCTAAAAAAGGGCGCAGATGTGGCGGTGTTTACCCATGTTTCTAATGTGTTTGGCTATATTCTGCCAGTGTATGAGATGGCGGATCTGTGCCGACAGTACGGTGTACCCTTTGCGATAGATGCTGCCCAATCGGCGGGAATGCTGCCTATTGATTTACAGAAATTGGAGGCAGATTTTATTGCGATGCCCGGTCACAAGGGTTTGCTTGGCCCCCAGGGAACGGGCCTTTTGTTATGTTCAAGAGAGCCGACACCTTTGCTGCAAGGAGGGACCGGCAGCCTGTCCGCCTTGCAGGAAATGCCGGATTTTCTCCCGGATAGCTTGGAGGCAGGAACCTTGAATGTGCCGGGGATAGCTGGCCTGTCTGCTGGTCTTGCCTATGTACTGGAGCAGACACCCCAGCGAATTCTGGAGCGGGAGTGCCGGGAGGCCCGCCGCTGCGCAGATGCGTTGAAAAAGTTAGGTTTTCGGGTGTTTGCAGGAGATCACCAGAGCGGCACGGTATCTTTTGTTCCCAATATGGATTGCGAGGAGGCGGCCCGGCTTTTGGCGGAGCAGGGGATTGGCGTGCGGGCAGGTTTGCATTGTGCTCCGCTGGCCCACGAAAGCGCAGGCACTTTGGATACCGGTACGGTACGCGTTAGCTTTGGCCACGATGCTGCACCCTGGCAGACAGGAATGCTTGTGCAGGAAGCGGAAAAATTGATTCGTCAATCGTAAAAAAATTATGAATAGCACTTGCCATCGGCACGCAAATCCGCTATAATAGGATAGATAATAGGATAGGTATGCCAAAAATACGAAAAGTGTGGCATTTCGATATAAAAACACGGAAAGAAGGGGCAGATATGGGAATCTTTGAATCTATCTGGCAACAAATTCAGGCGATGCGGTGGTCGGATTATTTTGACATCATTATCGTCGCATTTTTGATTTATAAATTACTGCCCCTTTTTCGCTCTACGGGAACCTCCCGTATTGCGTGGGTGGTGGGTGTTTTAATCGTTGTTGCGTGGCTGACGGATGCAGTGAATATGCATGCGCTGAGCTATATCTTCTCCGAGATATTGGCAATTGGACTATTGGCGCTGGTTGTACTGTTCCAGCCGGAGCTGCGCCGTATGATCGACCACCTCAGCAATATGAAGCTGGCAGATATCTTCCGGAAAAAACGCAGCCAGGATATGGAACCTGTCATTACCCACACCGTCCGCGCTTGCGAAATGATGAGCCAGGAAAAAATTGGCGCGCTGATCGTATTTGCCCGGGACAACCGGCTGGATGAGCATTTCAAAAACGGCACAATGATTGATGCCCAGGTATCCGAGCGGCTGATCCGTAACATCTTCTTCCCCAAGGCTGCTCTCCACGACGGCGCAATGATCGTCCGGGATGGCCGTGTGGCGGCTGCAGGCTGCGTGCTTCCTTTGTCTGACAGTGAACGTCTGAATCTGGATTTGGGTACCCGCCACCGAGCAGCTGTGGGTATGAGTGAAGTATCCGATGCTGTTGTGGTTGTGGTTTCTGAGGAAACCGGCGCTAT
This sequence comes from Oscillospiraceae bacterium, assembly GCA_017561205.1. GTDB lineage: Bacteria > Bacillota > Clostridia > Oscillospirales > Oscillospiraceae > Faecousia. The sequence continues at coordinate 5,270 of JAFZDL010000107.1, forward strand.
TTCCGTGGCAGTGGGCGGTATGCTCAAGCGCCACCTGGCACCCCAGACCCTGGATCGCCTGCTGCGCAATGAACTGTGTCCGGAAGAAGAGGATCAGGAGCAAACACTGGAAGAAAAGCTGTTCCAAAAGATCAAGCAGAGCGAATTGCTCAAGAAGATCAAGCAGAACAAGCTGGTCGAAAAAATAAAGCAGAAGAAGAGCAAGGGAGGAAACGACAATGAGAATGAAGAATAAATTCCTTGCAGCGGCTTTTTCTGTGGCAGTGGCATTCGGCCTTTGGCTGTTTGTGATTACGGTTGTCAGCCCCGAGTCGGAAAAGACGTATTTTGATATTCCTGTAGTGCTTCAGAATAAGGATGTTTTGGAGCGGCGGGGACTTATGGTGGTCAGCGACACCCCCAAGGTTACCCTGTCGCTGAAAAGTGACCGGGCGATCCTCAACGATTTGAACGAGAACAATATCAACGTCCTCGTAAATTTAACCAATGTGGAAACCGCGGGCACCCACGATCTGACCTATGATATTTCTTATCCGGGCAATATCTCCTCCGGCTCTGTTTCCGTGCAGAGCAGTTCCACGGAGATGATTACCTTGAAGGTGGAAAAGCGTGTCACCAAAAAAGTACCCATTGTGATGGTGGCCAAGCAGGATTCCAAGCTGCCCGAGGAGTATTTCACAGATCTGAGCAAGGCTGAGTTCGCAACCCGACATGACAACCAGCCCGTTGCCATTACGGATGTGGAGATCTCCGGCCCGGAAACGGTCATCAGCCAAATTACCCAGGCGGTGATCGATGTGGACCTAAACACAAATCTCAAGAGCCTGGAAGATAAGACTGAGGTGTATACCCTCTGCGACGAAGAGGGCAAAGCGGTCAATGCAGAAAAGGTTACCACCAATGTGGATGTGGTACAGGTGACTTTGCGGATATTGAAAGAAAAGACCATTGAGATCACATCCCAGATTATTCCCGGCAAGGGCGCAGAAGAAAGCAATGCGCGGGTGAGCCTGGGACAGCAGTCCATTGTGATCCGTGGTGAAAAGGATCGAGTGGAGGCACTGCCGGATACAGTTGCAATCCCCATCAATTTGGGTGAGCATTTTGAAGATGGCACTTTTGAAGTGGACCTTAATGATATTGGTATCGATTTGAGCGGTATGGAGATCCATACCGGCAAAGCCCAGATCGAGGTGAACCTGGAGTTTACGGGCGTTGCTATCGCTGAGTTTACCATACCGGTAAAAACAGTGAATGTACCGGAAGGTGTTCGGATCGCCAGTCAGGCAGAGCGGATCACGGTAACGGTTCGTGGTCCCAAAGAGGCCATCCGATATATGAGTGGCTCTGATCTGCTGGCCCAGGTGGATTGTACCAATGTGACCGATGGCCGTAATGAATTGACAGCCCAGATCACCTGCGAGAAATACCCCAAGGTTGCGGTTACTAACGGTGACCATAAAGTGATGCTGGATGTCAAGATAAAGGCAGCACCATAAAATAATGGGAAAAACACAGAAAAGAGGAAATCACTTTGATTAAGAGTATGACCGGCTACGGCCGGGCTGTGGAAACAGTAAACGGACGGGAATTTACTGTGGAGTTGCGTTCAGTAAATAACCGGTATTTGGATTGCTCCGTGCGACTGCCTCGCATCCTTTCCTTTGGTGAGGATGCCGTAAAGCAGGCGGTAAAGAATGCCATTTCCCGGGGTAAGGTGGATGTGTTTATTTCTGTACGTAGCGAAGGTGGCGATGAAGTCCAGGTAACCCTCAATAAGGCTGTTCTGGAAAGCTACCTGGAAGCTATGCGTCAAATGGTAAATGCGTACGGCGTGGCGGATGATATTAGCGCATCGTCTGTGTCCCGGCTGCCGGAGGTGTTCTCACTGGAGAAGCCCCAGGTGGACGAGGAACAGCTCTTAGCTGACTTGATGACAGTGGTTGCCAAGGCCCTGGAGGGCTACAATGCTATGCGCGCTACTGAGGGCGAGGCCCTGGATAAGGATTTGCGCAGCCGTGGCGAAACCATTTTGCAGTTGGTTGCACAGGTTGAGCAGGGCAATGCCCAGACCGTGATCGATTACCGTACCCGGTTGGAAAATAAGCTGAAAGAAGTGCTGGCTAACACCGCATTGGATGAAAGCCGCATCCTCACCGAGGCTGCCATCTTTGCGGACAAAGTGGCCGTGGACGAGGAAACTGTCCGTCTGCGCAGCCATCTGCAGCAGATGAACGATATGCTCACCGCTGGCGGCGCTGTGGGCCGGAAGCTGGATTTCCTGCTTCAAGAGATGAACCGGGAGGCCAACACCATCGGCTCCAAGTGTACCGATGTAGCTTTGGCCCGTATCGTTGTGGACATTAAGGCTGAACTGGAGAAGATCCGGGAACAGACCCAAAATATTGAGTGAGGCGGCTATGAAACTGATTGGAATCGGCTTTGGCAGCATGTTGGCTGCTCAGCGCGTCCTTGCCATTATGGATCCGGACTCCGCCCCCATTAAGCGCGTGGTGGCCGAGGCCAAGGAGAGAGGTATGCTCATTGACGCATCCTACGGTCGTGCAACAAAATCCGTCATTTTGATGGATACCGACCATGTGATCCTTTCGGCGCTGACCACAGAAACCCTGTCCGCCCGATGGGAAGACACCCAGGAGGAGAAAGAGAATGCCTAACAAATTGTTTGTGATTTCCGGCGCTTCCGGGGTGGGCAAAAGCACAGTACTGGCAAAGGTCATGGGCGAAAGACCCGACCTGCGGTTTTCCATATCTGCCACGACCCGCAATATCCGTCCCGGCGAAGTGGACGGAGAAAGTTACTATTTCATAACCAAGGACAAGTTCTTGGATATGATCGAAAAGCACGAATTTTTGGAATACGACGCCCATATGGACAACTACTACGGCACCCCCAAGGGTCAGCTGGAGGAAAAACTCCAAACCGGCAGCGTGATTCTGGATATTGAGCCAAACGGCGCATTCAATGTCCGCAAGGAAAAAGAAGATGCGGTGCTGATCTTCATTGCGCCTCCTTCTTTGGAGGAGTTGGAAAGACGGCTTCGCAGCCGGGGTGATACCTCGGAGGAGCAAATTCAAATCCGCCAGGCAAGAGTGGCCTGGGAAATGGAGCAAAGCAAGCAGTACGACTATGTGGTCGTGAACGATGTTGTGGAGCGCTGCGCCGCAGAAATTTTGGAAATTATCGCCCGTGAGGCGAATTGATGAATTGGAGGAAATGATTATGTTGTACCCCCCCGTAGCAGAACTGCTTAAGAATGTAGGTAGCCGGTATTTGCTGGTGAATGTGGTTGCGCAGAGAGCAAGAGCTATCGCCATCGAAGCTGAAGAGGCCCAGGAAACCCTGACCGAAAAGCCTGTTACCCTGGCTATCCGTGAAGTAGCTGATGGCAAGCTGACTGCCGACTTGAAGGAAGAATATAAGCGCTAAGTTATAATAACCGCACAAAGAGAGGAGAGGGTTCTATGATTGCAAAAATCGCCGTATCAGCGGCCACTTTTGCCATAGACAAGCCCTATTCCTACTATGTTCCCGCGGAGATAGATCTGCAACCCGGTATGCGGGTGATGGTTCCTTTCGGTCGCAGTAACCGCCATACAGAAGGCGTGGTGCTGGCACTGGAAGAAGGGAGCGGCGATGGCCTAAAGCCTGTTGCCCAATCCCTGGACGATGAGCCTATGCTCACGGAAACGATGCTTCATTTGGCGGGCTTTATGCATAGGCGGTATTTTTGCACCCTCTATGATGCAATCCGTTCTATGCTGCCGGCGGGCTTGTGGTTCCGCAGTAAGGATACCTTTACCCTTACCGAAGACCGTTCCTGGCAGGAGAAAACTCTTCGCCAGGCAGACGGCAAAGCCATTTTGGAGCATTTGCTTTCCGTCGGCGGCAGCGCTGATGACAATGCCCTCCGGGAGATCGTCCCGGACGAGGAAAGATTTGAAAAGGCGATTACCTATCTTTTGGGGAAGAAGTGGATCACCGCCCAGCGGAATTTTGCCCGCCGAACCGGCGATAAGCAGCAGCTGATTGCAACCCTGGCAGTTCCCACCGAGGAAGCCCAGGCGTTTGCAGCCACCCGATCCCGGGCCGCGGCTATGCAGCGGACAGTGCTGGAACTGCTTTGCGGCATCGGCTCTGCCCCGGTGAAGGAGATCTGCTATTTTACCGGCGCCAAGCCGGCAACCGTTCGTCGTTTGGCGGACTTGGGCTATATTGCCCTTACAGAAAAGGAACTGCTCCGCTGCCGGGAGATCCGCCCGGCCCAGCTGAACGGCCCTTTGACCCTCAATCCCCAGCAGCAGATGGCCTTTGACGGCCTCTGCGTCCAAATGGAGGAAGAAGCTCCAGGCACCGCCCTTTTGTATGGCGTTACCGGCTCGGGCAAAACCTCCGTGTATATCAAACTGATTGAAAAATGCATAGCAGATGGCAAGCAAGCCATCCTTTTGGTGCCGGAAATTGCGCTGACCCCTCAGCTTTTGGGCTTGATGGCGGCCTATTTCGGCGAGCGGGTGGCGGTTCTGCACAGCAGCCTGCCGGTGACGGAGCGGTATGACCAATGGAAACGCGTCCGTTCCGGAGAGGCAAAGCTGGTAGTGGGCACTCGCTCTGCGGTGTTTGCCCCCTGCAAAAACCTGGGCCTTGTGATTTTGGACGAGGAGCAGGAGCATTCCTATAAATCGGAAAATACCCCCCGTTACCACGCAAGGGAAGTGGCCCTGTGGCGGGGTGTGAAAGAAAATGCCTTGGTGCTGTTGGGTTCTGCAACCCCCAGTGTTGAGAGTATGTTCTATGCCAAATCCGGCATTTACAAGCTGTATCAGCTGCCCCAGCGCTTTGGCGGCCGGAAGATGCCCCAAGTGGAGATTGTGGATATGCGCCAGGAATTGAAGCTGGGCAATGACCTGTCTATGAGCAATGCGCTGCAAAATGCAATCCGGGATACGGAACAGGCTGGCAAGCAAGCCATTTTGTTCTTAAACCGCCGGGGTAACAGCCGGGCGCTGGTGTGCGTGGATTGCCGGCAGTCCCCGGAATGTCCCCGCTGCAACGCAAGAATGACCTACCACAGCGCCAACGAGCGGCTGATGTGCCACTATTGCGGAAACTCCATACCCGCGCCCAACCGCTGCCCTGAGTGCGGCGGCCCTATGAAGCGGATCGGCACCGGCACCCAGCGGGTGCAGCAGGAGCTGCAAGCCCAGTTTTCGGACATTGCCGTGGAGCGTATGGACGCGGATACCGTATCTGCTTCCAATACCCACGAAATGATACTGGATCGGTTTCAAAAGGAACATATCCCGGTGCTCATCGGCACCCAAATGGTTGCCAAGGGCCTCAACTTGCCGGATGTGACATTGGTTGGCGTGCTGGACGGCGATTTGGGATTGTATACCGATAGCTACCGGGCTGCAGAAACCACCTTCAATATGCTGACCCAGGTGGTTGGCCGTGCAGGCCGTGGCGATACGGCAGGCCGTGCAATGATCCAGACAATGCTGCCGGATCACGCTGTGATCACATTGGCTGCTAAGCAGGACTATGACAGCTTTTATAATTTGGAGATTGGTCTGCGAAAGCAATTGCAGACACCGCCCTTCGGTGATCTGACGGTAATCACGCTCACCGGACAGGAAGAGGCCCGTGTGCTCCACGGTGCTGCCAAGCTGAAAGACAGCCTGCAAAACTTGCTGAAGCTGCCGGAGTATGCCGGCCAAAGCCACAGCGTTTTGGGACCTGCGCCCTGCGCTGTGCCGAAGATTAACTACAACTACCGCTACCGACTGACTCTGCGGTGTAAAATGAACCCCTCTCTGCGGAGGCTGCTTGCCCACCTGCTGCGGCAATTCGCCCAGGACAGAGAGAACCGCGGTGTTTCAGCATTCATAGATATAAACGGTTACGAATAAAGAGGAAATAGATATGGGTTTGCGTAAGATTTTGAATGATAAGGACCCGGCTTTGCATAAGGTATGTAAGCCGGTGGAAAGCTTTGATGAGAAGCTCCATAAGCTGCTGGACGATATGCGGGAAACGCTGATTGATTCTGACGGCGTAGGCCTGGCGGCGCCCCAGGTGGGCATTCTGCGCCGGGTGGTGCTGGTGGACAACGGCGAGAAGATCTTGGAACTGATAAACCCCACTTTGCTGGAAACCTCCGGTGAACAGATCGGCGCCGAGGGATGCCTCAGTGTGCCCGGCAAATACGGCCTGGTAAAGCGGCCCAATTACGCAAAGGTCCGGGCCCAGGACCGCTACGGCAACTGGTTTGAAACCGATGGTGAGGAGCTGACAGCCCGTTGCTTCTGCCACGAGCTGGACCACTTGGACGGCATTCTCTATACCCAGGTAATGGATCGGCTTTTGACCGAAGAGGAACTGATGGAATACTAAGGAGGCATCCTATGCGCATCGTATTTATGGGCACGCCGGATATCGCGGCGACCTGCCTTAAAAAGCTACTGCAGGAGAATATGGAAATCGTGGGTGTGTACACCCAGCCGGACCGTCCCAAGGGCCGGGGTATGAAGATGCAGTATTCTCCCGTCAAGGAAGTAGCGTTGGAGCATAATATTCCCGTCTTCCAACCGGAAAACTTCCGGGAAGCGGAAACCGTGCAGCAGCTGCGGGACTTGCAGCCCGATGCGGTGGCGGTGGTAGCCTATGGCCGCATCCTGCCCCAAACTGTACTGGATATTGCCCCCAACCGTTTTATCAATATTCACGCAAGCATTTTGCCCCAATACCGGGGCTCTGCCCCTTACCAGTGGGCTGTGCTGGATGGCCTTGCTGAGACCGGTGTTTCTGCCCAGTTTATGGTGCGGCAAATGGATGCAGGTCCTGTGGTTGGCGTTGCCAAGACTCCCATCGGCCCTAACGAAACCGCCGGCGAACTGCTGGACAGACTGGCAGTTTTAGGCGCTGATCTTTTGTACGAAACCCTTATGAAATTGGAAAATAATACATTGACCCCCACAATCCAGGACGAGAGCCAAGTGACTTTTGCGCCTATGTTGGATAAATCAATGTGCCCCATAGATTTTACGAAAACTGCTGAAGCTGTCCACAACAAGGTCCGGGGCTTAAATCCCTGGCCGGTGGCCACTGCGCAGATTGGCGGCAAGCAGTTTAAGGTGCATACCACGGTTATGGTGGAGAATCCCACCAATGCCCCGGCGGGCACGATTTTGGGCCTAACGAAAACCGGTCTGCAGATCGCCTGCGGCGAGGGCGCTGTGGAGATCCGTGTCCTCCAGGCGGAGGGCGGCAAACGCATGGCAGCCCCTGACTATTTCCGGGGTCACCCCCTGGAGGCCTGATATGGGCGCCAGAGAAACTGCGCTGAATGTGCTGATCGCCTGCCGTAAAGAAGGCGGTTGGTCCAATAGCGTTTTGAAGGCCTACACTGCCCGGGATCACTTAGACAGCCGGGACAGTGCCTTAGCGGCAAGACTTTCCTACGGCGTTTTGCAAAACCGCAATTATTTGGACTTTTACCTAAAGCAATTGCTTACAGGCAAGTTGAAAGACCTGCACCCAGTACTGCGGGATATCCTCCATTTAGGCCTGTATCAGATGTACCAAATGGATAAGATTCCCGAGTCTGCCGCGGTCAATGAGTCGGTGGAACTGGCAAAAAAATACTGCCGCAAGCAGCGCAATGCATCGGGCCTTGTGAATGCGGTCCTGCGGAACGCAGTTCGTACCAAGGGCACTCTGCAAGAGCCTGTTTCCTGGGAGGATAAATACAGCCACCCCGGCGAGTTGATCAACTTGCTCAAAAGCTATGTGGGCAAGGAGCGCATCAAGCCGATGCTTATAGCAAACAACGCGGTTGCTCCAATCTTTGCCCAGGTGAATACCATGCGTACTACCAGTGAAGATTTGGTTCAAAGATTAGCGGGGGAGGGTGTTGCTGCTACCATACATCCCTGGCTTTCTGACTGCCTGATCCTTTCCGGAACCGGCAGTATGGAGCAGCTTCCCAGCTTTCGGGAGGGCCTGTTCTATATCCAGGACCCGGCCGCCAAGCTGAGCGTGCTGTGTGCTGACATCGCCCCCGGTCAAAAGGTGTTGGATTGCTGCGCAGCCCCCGGCGGTAAGAGCTTTGCCGCGGCAATGGTTGGCGCAGGGGATATCACTTCCTGCGATATCCACCCCCACAAAATAGAATTGATCACCAAGGGCGCAGCCAGGCTGGGCCTTTTGCAAATACATGCTTTGGAGCAGGATGCTACCGCTTTTAGCCCGGATTGGGAAGAAAAAATGGACACGGTCATCACCGATGTGCCCTGTTCCGGCTTTGGTATTATTCGAAAAAAACCGGATATCCGCTATAAATCCTTGGGGGAGGCGGCGGAGCTCCCTGCTTTACAGAAACAAATTATCAACAATGCAGCCCGCTACGTAAAACCCGGCGGATTGCTTTTGTACTCTACCTGCACTTTGGTACAGGCGGAAAATGAGGGAGTTGTGGAGGAATTCCTCCACACCCATCCGGACTTTACCACCGAACCCTTGCCCCTGCCGGCCATCTTCCCTAAGAACGAGAGCGGAATGCTGGCTTTGGTGCCGGGAGAATATGACACAGACGGCTTCTTTATCTGCCGCCTGCGGAGAAAAGTATGAACAAACTAAAATCTATGACAATCCCGGAGATCGGGGTCATATTGAAGGAATTGGGCCAGCCGGCTTTCCGAGCCAAGCAGATCTATTCCTGGCTCCACAAGGGCGTGCGCAGCTACGAGGAGATGACCAATCTGCCCAAGGCACTGCGGGATACCCTGCAGGAGAAGTATCCTATTTGCGCTCCGGAAGTGGTGCGCAAGCAGGAGTCCCAAAAGGATGGCACTATCAAATATCTTTGGAAGCTGTCCGATGGTAACTGCGTGGAAACCGTACTTATGCGTTATCACTACGGCAATACCGTCTGCATTTCCACAGAGGTGGGCTGTAAAATGGGATGCGCTTTCTGCGCCTCCACTTTGGGTGGCCTGGTGCGCCCGCTGAAGCCCTATGAAATGCTGGACCAGGTGCTTTTTACCCAAGTAGATTCCGGCTTGCCTGTATCCCACATCGTGCTGATGGGCATTGGCGAGCCCTTGGATAACCTATCTAATGTGCTGCGTTTTTTGGAGCTTGTGAACAGCGAGGAGGGGATGAACATCTCCATGCGCCACATCAGCCTGTCCACTTGCGGTCTGGTGCCTAAGATCGACGAGCTGGCGCAGCACAAGCTGCAGATCAGCTTAGCCATTTCTCTCCACGGCCCCAACAATGAGATTCGCAATAAAATTATGCCGGTGAACAAGGCCTATCCTGTGGAGGAACTGATCGCCGCTTGCCGCCGGTACTACGACAAGACCTCCCGGCGTATTCATTTTGAGTACGCTATGATTAACGGGCTCAATGACAGCCCCCAGCAGGCAAAGGAGTTGCTGGCGCTGCTGAAGGGCCTGCCTGCCCATGTGAATTTGATTCCCCTAAACCACGTGGAAGAAAGCCCCTTGAAACCCAGTACAAAAGCCGCAGTTGCGGCCTTTCAGAATCTATTGGAGCAGGGTGGTGTTACCGCCACAGTGCGCCGTACCTTGGGCAGCGATATCGATGCCTCCTGCGGCCAGCTTCGCAGAAAGTATACCCAAAAGCGATAAAGAGAAGGATGTGAAGTCTTATGCAATATTGGGCCTCGACAGACCTGGGTGCGGTCCGTACCCAAAACCAGGATGCCTACCAGGTGGAAAAATTAGATAAAAACACCATCCTGTGCGTGGTGTGCGACGGTATGGGTGGCGCAAAGGCCGGCAATGTTGCCAGTACGTTGGCGGCGGATGTGTTCATAAAGGAAGTCAAACGCGCCTGGTCCTCGGATCTGACCGGTGACCGCCTGGAGCAGATGCTCCGTGGCGCGGTGAAATTGGCAAATTTCACCGTCTACGACCAAGCCCAACAGGTTGCAGATTATAGTGGTATGGGTACGACCCTGGTAGCTGCCTTGATCCGGGGAAAAAAGGCTACTGTCGTTAATGTGGGCGACAGCCGCGCCTATTTTATAACCGCTGACGGCATCAGGCAGATCACCATGGACCATTCTCTGGTGCAAATGATGATCGACCGTGGCGAGCTGACACCGGAAAAGGCGAAGCGTTACCCCGGCAAGAACCTGATCACCCGGGCCATCGGCACGGAAGAACAGGTGCAGTGCGATGTGTTCAACCTAAATGTTGGAAAAGAAACGTATATTCTTATGTGCACAGACGGTTTGTCCAATTTGATGGACGACCAGGAAATCTTGTTTGAAATTGCCCACAGCCAGGACAGAGAAAATTGCTGCGAACGGCTGCTGGACATTGTGAAAAAGCGGGGCGCACCGGATAATGTGACCAGTGTGCTTGTGGCATTGTGAGAAAGGAGTTGACCGAAATGGAGAAGGATAAATACATAGGCCGTATGCTGGACAACCGATACGAGATCTTGGAAGTCATCGGTACCGGCGGTATGGCAGTGGTGTATAAGGCCCGTTGTCACCGGCTCAATCGGTTGGTGGCCATCAAGATCCTGAAGGATGACAATTTGGAGGATGAGGATTTCCGTCGCCGTTTCCATGCGGAAAGCCAGGCTGTCGCAATGCTCAGCCACCCCAATATTGTAAATGTTTACGATGTGTCCACCTCTGTGATGGCGGATTATATTGTAATGGAGCTGATCGAGGGCATTACCCTGAAGCAGTATATGGCAAAGAAGGGTATGCTCAACTGGAAAGAGACCCTCCACTTTGCTATGCAGATCGCAAAGGCTCTGGAGCACGCCCACAGCAAGGGCATTGTTCACCGGGATATCAAGCCCCATAATGTGATGGTGCTGAAAAACGGCTCTGTAAAGGTGATGGACTTTGGTATTGCCCGTCTGATTTCTCACGGCAATACCCTGACCAAAGAAGCTTTGGGCTCTGTCCACTATATCTCTCCCGAGCAGGCAAGAGGCGGCCGTATCGATGACCGTTCCGATATTTACTCTCTGGGCGTTGTGATGTACGAAATGATGGCCGGTCGTCCGCCCTATGACGGAGAATCTCCCGTGGCGGTGGCGATCCAGCATATCAACGGAGGCGCATCTCTACCCTCCTTGCTGAATCCCAATATTCCCGGCGGCCTGGAGCAGATCATTATGAAGGCAATGGCCCGGAATCTTTCCGACCGTTATCCTTCCGCTACCAGAATGCTTGCGGATATGGATGAGTTCCGTAAGGATCCCACTATGCTGTTTGATTATACAGGCCTTCCTCTGGATGCGGCTATCCGTGTGCAGAAGGTGCTGAGCGAAAAGGAAAATGCCGAGCAAAATGCAGAGAAAGGCATAGAAGAGCAGGTTGTTCCTGCCCAGCCCAAGCCTGTGACTGTGCCCAAACGGAATTTTGAGCAGTACAGACAGCGCCAGGAACGCTTTCAAAACTTTGGCTGGACTCGCAGCCGTGGCACAACCATGGCGCTCATCATTTGTTCTGCGGTGGCGGTGCTTGCAATGATCATCTTTATGGCGGTTGCCTGCAGTAATCAAAACAAGGGCAGCGATGAGAAAATCGTTAAGGTACCTAAGTTTGTAGGTGTGCAGCTCTCCGAATTCTCCGAGTACAAAGATCTGATCATTATGAAGGAAGAAGTGTACGATGAGACTGTTCCTGCCGGTGAAATCATCAGCCAAAAAGTGGAGCCCGGTACCGAAGTACTGAAAGCAAGCCGCGTGGAAGTGGTAGTCAGCTTAGGACCTCAGCCTACTGTGATTATGATGCCGGACCTGCAGAATAAGACCAGGGACGAAGCCTTGGCTGCGTTGAGCCAGCTTGGATTTGTTGCCGAGGTCGAAGAGAAAAATGACGACAATATTCCTGTGGGCGCCGTTATCAGCACTGATCCTGCAAAGGATTCTCCGCTGACGAAGGATACCAAGATCAAGCTGTTTGTCAGCAAGGGTCAAAAGATAACTACCCTGGGTGGTATGCCCAATGTGGTGGGCGAGACCAAGGAAAAGGCAGAGGAGATCCTGAAAAATCAGAAGATGAATCTGCAGATCGTCATTGAGGAAGTGTTTGATCCTGCTATTGCGACGGGTATTGTTGTGGAAACGAATCCCAACAGTGGCGTAGGTCTGAAGGCCAATGACACAGTAACTCTGCGGGTCAGTAAGGGCGTTGAAATGAAGCAGATGCCGTCTATGGTCGGTATGAGCCTTACAGAAGCAAAAGACAAGCTGAAAGAACTGGGCTTCACCAAAGAGCCTGTGATCAAATATTCTCCCGGTGTGGAAGCAAAGGATACTGTTGTCTCCCAGCTGCCTGAGGCAGAAAAAGAGTATGAGCTGGGCGTGGAGATCACCTTGGAAGTGTCCGACGGTTCCCTCGTACCCAAGACCGTCACCAAGAATGTGGTGATCGATTTGAAGGGCTATGCTGACGAGAACAGATGTGGCGTAACGATTAAGCGGGAGGGTCAAAAGGATATTGACCTGTCCGTTCCCAAGGGAACGCCTTCTGTAGAGTTGATCGACGAAGAGGGCGCAGGTATGGTTTATTATACCATTGTGATCAATGATACCGATACCTGGACGCATATTGAGGATTTTTCAGAGGTGGCTGATCCTACAGAGCCGACACAGGAGGCTGCAGCGCCCAATGGATAAACGCTTGACCGGACGCATCGTCCGTTCCCTCAGCGGTTTTTATGATGTGCAGACCCCGGAGGGTGTGATCACCTGCCGGGGCCGTGGACACCTGCGCAAAGGCCAGGAAAGCCCCCTTACCGGCGATATTGTGGAGATAACCACCCAGCAGGGAAAGGGAATGGTGGAGAAGATTCTTCCCCGCCAAAACCGGTTCATCCGCCCTGCGGTTGCCAATGTGGATGCGTTGGTGGTGTTCGCCTCCAATGTAAATCCGGTGACGGAGCCGTTCCTTATTGACCGGGTGGCGGCCATTGCCGGCAACCAGGACGTGGAAGTCCACATCTGCGTAAACAAGTGCGATTTGGACGCAGGCGCTGATTTGGCGCGGATTTACCGCAATGCAGGCTTTCCTGTGATTCAAGCCAGTGCCATCACAGGCGAGGGCGTGGAGCAGCTGCGTCAGCTGATAAAAGGAAAACTCACCGCCTTTACCGGCAATACCGGCGTAGGAAAGAGCAGTATGCTCAATGCCCTGTGCACGGAATTGCAGCTGGCGACCGGTGAAGTATCGCAGAAATTGGGCCGTGGCCGGCATACTACCCGCCATGTGGAGCTTTACGAGCTCGATGAAGATACTTTTGTGGCAGATACCCCTGGATTTTCTTCCTTTGACTCAGATCAGATGGATGTGATTTTAAAGGAGAATCTGCAGTATACCTTCCCGGATTTTGCCCCCCATTTGGGCAAATGCCAGTTCCACGACTGTTCCCACCGGGCAGAGCCGGGCTGCGCTGTTCGTGCTGCCTTGGATGCAGGAGAACTGGAACCTACCCGGTATGACAGCTACCTGCGCCTTTATGAAAAGGCAAGCCAGATCAAAGAATGGGAAACCAAATAAAATAATGGCCCCCTTGCCTAAAGGGGGCTGTTTTATTGCCGATGATAGGCAATAAAACTGGGGGATATAGCAAAAAGCTCGTCATCAGACGAGCTTTTTCTTCACAGCTGCAATATGTTCCGGGGTAGTGCCGCAGCAGCCACCCAAGACCCTGGCACCCATTTGCCGGCAATCGGCAACGATTTCTGAAAATTCCTGGGGGCCCATAGGATAGATGGGCAGATTATTTTCACCGATCACCGGGTTGCCCGCATTGGGCTTGCACACCAACGGACCTTTCACATAGCGGCGCAGCCTGCTGACCAATCCGGCGGTCATATTGTCTGCGGCCACGCAGTTAAAGCCTACAGCGCAAGTACCGGCTTCTTCCAGTTCCTGCAAAACAGGGGCGGCATCCATGCCGGAAAACAGACTGCCGTCGGGCTGCATGGTAAAGGTAAACAGCATAGCCTCCGCACCTTCCAACTGGGCGGCAGTGAAGATGGCCTCCGCCTCCTGGGGATACATCAAGGTTTCTGCAGCCAACAGATCCGCACCGCCTTCTAAAAGACCACCGATCTGCACCCGGTAGTTTTCTACCAGCAGATCAAAATTTTTGGAGTCAAAGCTATCGCAGAAAGCAGCTAAGGTAGTTAAGTTGCCGGCAACCAAAGCGCCCTCAGCGGCGGCTTTGGTCAGCGCTACCAAATGGGCGTTGATGGTCTCGGCCTGCTTGTGAAGATTCACCCGTTCCAGAGCGATGGGTTGGGCTTGAAAAGTGGGCGCATACAGAATATTGCTGCCTGCTTGCACATAGCGTTTTTGCAGGCTAATGAGGGCTTCCGGGTTGGCTAAGATCCATTCCTCAGTGCAGCAGCCCCGGGGCATACCGGCTTTTTGCAGCTCCGAGCCGGTGGCGCCGTCTAAGAGAACGGTCTTTTCCAAGTATGCGGAAAATTCCTGTTTGGTGAGCATAGTATCACATCCTTTGCTTTATTATAACCCTGTCAAAGAAAAAAGGCAACATACATTGACGATATTTGGGAAAGCTGTTAAAATAAAGAAAATATTCAAAGGAGCAATACTATGAACAAGACCCGTTTAAGAGCCTATGCCCAGCTGATCGTCCGTCGGGGCGTGAATGTGCAGAAGGGGCAGGAGGTTTTGATCTATGCCGAACTGGACCAGCCGGAGTTTGTAAAGCTGGTGGTGGAGGAGGCCTATAAGGCCAAAGCCAAAAAGGTCACCGTGGAGTGGAGTTATCAGCCCCTGGATAAGATCCACGTCCGCAACCAATCCGTAAAGACCCTGGGAACGGTTACGGACTTCCAAAAGGCCCGGCAGCAGCACTACTGTGATACTATGCCTGCCCGCATCCACCTGATCTCAGAAGATCCGGATGGCCTCAAAGGTATGAACACCGAGAAACTTGCCAAGGCAAGACAAATGTCCTATCCCATCTTGAAGCCCTATGTTGACAAAAGAGAGGGTAATCAGCAGTGGTGTATTGCGGCTGTCCCCGGTGCTGCTTGGGCAAAGAAGGTATTCCCCGGTATGCGCACCAGTACAGCCATTGAAAAACTCTGGGAAGCAATTTTATTTACCTCCCGTGTTACCGAGGATCCCCTTGCTGCCTGGGAGGAGCATAATAAGAACCTCCACGACCGCTGCGCTTATCTTAACAGCTTAGGCATCGAAAAGCTCCACTATACCGCAGATAACGGCACGGACCTGACCGTGGGAATGATCCCCGAGGCTGTTTTCTGCGGCGGTGGGGAAACCACCCGCCGGGGCGTTTATTTCAACCCCAATATTCCCACCGAGGAATGCTTCATTTCTCCTAAGCGGGGAGAAGCGGAGGGTATCGTTTATTCCACAAAACCCCTGTCCTACCAGGGACAGATCATTGATAAGTTCTCAATCCGCTTTGAAAAGGGTAAGGTGGTGGAGGCTAAGGCCGAAGTGGGTGAAGATCTGCTGAACACGATGATCTCTATGGACGAAGGCGCAGCCTATTTGGGCGAGTGTGCCCTTGTTCCGGTGAAAAGTCCCATCGCCGAAAGTGGAATTCTGTTCTATAATACCCTCTTTGATGAAAATGCCGCCTGCCACCTGGCTTTGGGTATGGGCTATGCCGATACCATTGCCGACCACCACAACAAAACCCTTGAGGAATGCCGGGAATTGGGTATAAACGACTCTATGATCCATGAAGATTTTATGATCGGTTGCGACTCTATGAACATCGATGCCATCACCCGGGACGGTAAGGTTGTTCCTATCTTCCGGAATGGAAACTGGGCGTTTTGATAAAAATTTTCTAAAAAATCGAAAAAAACACTTGCATTATGTGCATCTGTGTGGTATGATATCCGGGCGATTAAAGATTATTAGGGTAAGTGCGCCCTTGATTACGAGAAAGAGGTGAATGAAATGAAGGAAGGCATCCATCCCACTTACGAACAGACCACCATCCGTTGCGCTTGTGGCAACGAGTTTACCACTGGTTCCACCAAGAAGGACATCAAGGTTGAAATCTGCTCCAAGTGCCACCCTTTCTATACCGGCAAGCAGAAGCTGGTTGACACCGGTGGACGTGTTGACCGTTTCAACAAGAGATTCAATCTGAAGTAAGAATGAAGTCCGTAC
>JAFZDL010000016.1 GCA_017561205.1 Oscillospiraceae bacterium
AGCCGTTAGCGCGCATCTGAGCGAAGCACTCGCTGCAGAACACGGGACGGTCGGACTTGGGCTCGAAGGGAACCTTTGCCTCACCGCCGCAACGGGCGCAGGTAGCAGTGAAGAACTCACGGGGACCACGAGCAGCGTTCTTGCGAGCGTCACGGCAGGCCTTGCAGCGCTGGGGCTCGTTCTGGAAGCCACGCTCAGCGTAGAATTCCTGCTCGCCGGCAGTGAAAACGAATTCGTTGCCGCACTCTTTGCAAACTAAAGTCTTGTCTTCGTACATAGGATGATACCTCTCTTGTTTTTGCCCCGTGAAAGCCTGAAATGAACTGGATAACGCAGGGTCGTTAAAATTTCTGACGACGGTGCGCCATTAACCGAATTATACACACCTTGCCAACTTTTGTCAATGGTTTTGGGAAACTTTTGTGATATTTTTGAACTTTTTTATTAAATTTCGAACTGTTGTTGACCCAAATAAGGAATATGCAGATGCTGGTAGGCCAGCTGAGTGACGCACCGGCCACGGGGGGTACGGGTGAGGAAACCCAGCTGCATTAGATACGGCTCATACACATCCTCCAAAGTGATGGCTTCCTCGCCGATGGTGGCAGCCAGGGTCTCCAGACCCACAGGGCCGCCGCCGTAATTTTGGATGATGGCGGTGAGCATCCGCCGGTCGATATTGTCAAGACCCAGCGCATCCACTTCCAGCCGCTGCAGAGCCAGGTCGGCGGCTTCCTTGGTGATGACACCGTTGCACATGATTTGCGCGAAGTCCCGGACACGGCGCAGGAATCGGTTGGCGATACGGGGTGTGCCACGGCTGCGGGAGGCGATCTCCATTGCGCCTTCGGGCTCGATTTCCATACCCAAGATGGTTGCAGACCGGGTAACGATCTTACTAAGCTCCTCGGGGGTATACAGCTCCAGCCGCAGATTCACACCAAAGCGGTCACGCAACGGCGCGGAAAGCTGACCGGCCCGGGTGGTGGCGCCCACCAAGGTAAACTTGGGCAGGTCCAGGCGGATGGAGTTGGCGGAAGGGCCTTTGCCCACGATGATATCGATGGCAAAATCCTCCATAGCCGGGTACAGAATCTCTTCCACCACCCGGTTTAAGCGGTGAATTTCGTCGATGAACAGAATGTCGCCGGGGTTTAAATTGGTCAGCAGCGCGGCCAAATCGCCGGGCTTTTCAATGGCAGGGCCGGAGGTGATGCGGATGTTTACGCCCATCTCATTGGCAATAACACCGGCCAAAGTGGTTTTGCCCAGGCCGGGAAGGCCGTAAAGCAGGGTGTGGTCCAGCGGTTCATTCCGAAGCCGGGCCGCCTCGATATAAACGGACAGATTTCCCTTGGCCTTTTCCTGACCGGTATAGTCGGAAAGCAGCTTGGGTCGCAGACCGATCTCACCTGCGTCCTGGGGGGCAAAGGTGGGGGAAATAATGGGGCTGTCCAGTTCCTGGGAAAATTCTAAGCTCATACGATACTCCTAATCACAAAATAGCCCAGCACCAAAATGCCAAGGCCGATGCGGTACTTGCCGAATACTGCGAAGCTGTGCTTGCGGACATATTCCATAAGACCGCGAATGACCAACAGGCTTACGATGAAGCTGACCACGCAGCCTACAGCCAGGTCGGCAAATTCCAAACCGGTGGGCAAGGCGGCTTCCTGCTCCATAATATCCAATGCGTACTTAAGGATCTTCAAGGCGCTGGCGCCCAGCATAGTGGGGATTGCCAGGAAGAAGGAGAACTCTGCGCCGGCAGACCTGCCCACACCCAGCAAAATCGCGCCCAAAATGGTCGCGCCGCTGCGGGAAGTGCCGGGGATCAGACTTAAGCACTGGAATGCGCCGATATAAAGGGCGGTGCGGTAGTCGATATTATGTACATCGTCGATTTTTACAGGGCGCTTTTCGTTGAGCTTTTCAACATACAGGAAAGCCACGCCGTAGACGATGAGCATAATGGCCACCACAATGTAATTATAAAGGTGGGCATCCATCCAGTCGTCCAGCACCAGACCGATCACAGCCGAAGGCAGCACCGCCACAATGACCTTGAACCACAAAGTCCAGGTGTTTTTCTTCTGCAGCTGGTCTTTTTTTGGGGAGAAAGGATTCAGCTTATGGAAAAACAGCACCAAAACCGCGGCAATGGCACCCAGCTGGATCACCACCTGGAACATTTCATAAAATTCCGGGGTGACTTTCAGCTTAATAAACTCGTCGAGCAGGATCATATGTCCGGTGGAAGAAACGGGCAGCCATTCGGTGATGCCCTCCACGATGCCAAACAGCACCGCCTTCAGTAATTCAATAATGACCATAACAGCCTCCAAAAAGGAATTGACAATGGACAATGGACAATGGACAATTATTCCCAATTTTCAAAATAGCCCTGTCATCCTGAGTAAGCGTAGCGCATCGAAGGATCTTCGCAGGAGGTGTTTGTATCGCAGCAGCGAAAATGCGAAGATTCTTCGACTCCCTTCGGTCGCTCAGAATGACAAGATGGTTGTAAATATAATTGTCAATTGTCAACTGTCAATTGCTTATTTATTATACCATTATCCCCGGGAAGATACAAGGATTTTTTGCCCGTTCACAAATTTGGGTGAAACAATTCACAAATTATTCACCGCAAAGCCCAAAAATGTGGTAGAATAAGGGAAATAGAAACATTAGGAGGTTTTGGCTATGGCTATCTCTGTTTTGATCGTGGAAGATGATGCGAATATCCGGGAGCTGTTGCAGCTGTACCTGGAAAAGGACGGCTATGCCGTGACTTTGGCAGCCGATGGCGGACAGGGTTTGGAGAAATTCCGCTCCATCAAGCCCGATCTGGTGCTTTTGGATGTGATGATGCCGGTGATGGATGGCTGGGCTGTGTGCAAGGCCATTCGCGCTGAGGGGGACACCCCCGTCATTATGCTCACCGCCAAGGGTGAGACCGACGATAAGGTGGCAGGTCTCAAGGCCGGCGCTGACGATTATATTACCAAGCCCTTTGAAATGAAGGAGCTGCTGGCCCGCATTGAGGCAGTGCTCCGCCGCACCGACCGCAATTGCGAAGAAAACAAGTCCCGGCGGCTGACCTTTGACAAGCTCACCATCGATATGGATGCTTTCGAGCTGACCGTAGACGGCAAAAAAGTGGATACGCCCCCCAAGGAGATGGAGCTGCTGTTCTATCTGGCATCCACCCCCAACCGGGTCTACACCCGCAACCAGCTTTTGGACGAGGTGTGGGGCTTTGACTATTTCGGTGACTCCCGGACGGTGGATGTGCACATCAAGCGTTTGCGTGAAAAATTAGAGGGCGTTTCGGAAAAATGGAGCGTCAAGACCGTCTGGGGCGTAGGATACAAGTTTGAATTATTGTAATGCAAAATTCAAAATGATAAATGCAGAATGAAGGTATTGCCTGCGGCAATAAATTAAAATAAGTCGCGAAGCGACACCGCAATTTTACACTTTGCATTAAATTTTGAGGTAGAAAAATGAGATCAACGTTTATCCGTACCTTTTTTCTGACCGCAGTTGTGGTTTTGGTTGCGCTTCTGGTAGTTGGCGCGGTATTCCAGTTTGTGGTGCGGGATCTGTTCACCCGCCAAGTGCAAAAGGAACTGATCGACAATTGCAATACCGTGGCAGGTCTGGCCTCGGCCCATTATGGGCAAGGGTCGCTGCCCACCCGGGAGTTCTTTGTGGATCTGTCCATTGCAACCCAGGTCAGCGGCGCTGACGCGGTGATCTGCGACAGCCGGGGAAATCTTCTGCTGTGCTCCGATTCCCCTATGGGCTGTGAGCATCAGGGAATGGTGCTGTCAGAAAGCTATCTGAAGCAGGTGTTCCAAAAAGGAATCGTGCTGGATAATGGACTGGTAGAAGGTCTTTACACCGAATCCCGCTATGTGGTGGGTATGCCCATTATCAATGCCATAAACAACCGGCCTGTGGGCGTGGTGATTTTGTCCACCCCTGTTACCCGGACTATGGAGATTTTGGATTCGTTGGCGGATACCTATATGCTGGTCACCCTGCTGGTGGCGGTGATCGCCGTTATCGCCATCACCTTGCTGGCAAGACGGCAGAGTGCCCCCTTAAAGGATATGGCAAAAGCCGCCCACGCCTTCGGCCACGGTCAGCTGGATGCCCGGGTGTCGGTGGCGGAAAATGCGCCTTTGGAGGTGCAGGAGCTGGCGCTGGCCTTTAATAATATGGCATCCTCTCTGCAAAAAAGCGAATATCAGCGCCAGGAGTTCGTGGCCAATGTATCCCACGAGCTGAAAACCCCCATGACAACCATCTCCGGCTATGTGGACGGTATGCTGGACGGCACGATTCCGAAGGAGATGCATCCGCAGTATATGGAATTGGTGTCCGGGGAGACCAAGCGGCTGAGCAGGCTGGTGCGCAGTATGCTGGACATCTCCCGGATGCAGGATCAGGAGAGTATCCCCCCGGAGAGAATGAGCAGATTTCCTGTGGATGAGTGCGTTGGACAGGTGCTGATCACCTTTGAGCAGAAGATCACCGAGAAAAATCTGGAGGTTACGGTGGATTTTCCGGAACATACGGTTTATACCCGGGCGGATTCTGATGCCATTACCCAAGTGGTTTACAATTTGGTGGACAATGCAGTGAAATTCTGCCCGGTGGGCGGCAATCTAACCCTGCGCATCAAAGACGGTGGCGACAAGGTCTATGTGACCGTGGGCAACGACGGACAGACAATCCCACCGGAGGAGCTACCCCTGGTTTTTGACCGATTCCACAAGTTGGATAAGAGCCGGGCGGAGAACCGGGACGGCTGGGGCTTGGGTCTGTACATTGTAAAGACGCTGATTTGCCGGCACGGAGAGGATATCTCCGTCACCAGCCAAAACGATAAAACGGAATTTACTTTTACACTACCTTTCGTGAATTAAGAATGCAAAATTCAAAATGATAAATGCAAAATGAAGGTATTGCCTACGGCAATGATTTAAATTAGTTGCGGAGCGACACCTTAATTTTGTACTTTGCATTTTACACTTTGCATTATATTGAGGTAATTTATGGACGAACAGTATGCGTACCGCACCGGGCGAACCGACCCTATAAAAAGCAGCCGGGGATTGATCACGTTTCTATTGATTTGTGTGATTTTCTTAGGTGGTCTGGTCAGCGCCTTGAGCATTCTGAATATTCACCTGTTCCGGATGCTGCAGAATACGGAAGATACGCCTTTGACCTTTTCCGCAGGCGAGGCGGCCCAAACGGTGGAGGAAAGCCTTTCTTTGGCAGGTATGGACCTGCAGGACCCGGATCCGGTGTACCAGCAGCTTCACAAGCTGCCGGAGGGGCTGTATGTTGTCCGGGTTGAGACGGGCAGCCAGGCGGATAAGCTGAAAATTCAGCCGGGCGATGTGGTGACCGCCGTGGACAAAACCCCAGTTTCCTCCTTGGAGGATATAAAAAATCTGTTGCAGGGAAAACACCAGCTTACGCTGTGGCGGGCCGGTCAGAAATTCTCCCTTACTATCTCAAAATGAGGAGCGACTATGGAACCGATTTATAAGCATCAATTTACTGTTTCTGAGATCCACGTGGATCGGTTTGGCCGGGTGAAGCCTTCGGTACTGCTGTACTTTGTACAGGAGGCGGCGGGATACCATTGTTCCCTCCTTGCCGTGGATCACGACACGCTCTCCCACAAGCATCTTTTTTGGGCTGTGACCCGGACCCGGGTGCAGATCACAAGACTGCCCCGGCTGGGAGAAAAGGTTTTTATCGAAACCTGGCCAATGCCCACCACCCGGGTGGCCTACCCCCGCTCAGTGGTTGCCTATGACGAAAATGGTCAGGAGCTGTTCCGCTCCATAAGCCTCTGGGTGCTGATGGACGAACGGTCCCGGGCGATGATCCTGCCGGGCAAAAGCGGCATTACCGTGGACGGCACTATCACCGGCAGGGGGCTGACCGTGCCCCGGGCGATCGCGGCCCGGCCTATGGCAAATGCCAAGCCTTGCGCTGTGGGCTATTCCCTCTTGGACCGAAACGGCCATATGAACAACACCCGGTATATGGATTGGGTGGACGATCTGCTTGCAAGCGATTTCCACAGGGAACATCCGGTGCAGGAATTTACGCTGTGCTACCTCAGTGAGGCCCGGGAGGGCGATGAAATCACCCTCAGGTATGAACTCAGTGACGGCCCGGTGCTGACGGTGGATGCCACCCGGGGTGACGAGCGGATATTCTCTGCGCAGATACTGTATTAAATGAGAAGGAGCGGCATAGCCGCTCCGTTTTTGCAAGTTGAAAGGTGTCATTTTGCAAAAAATTCTCCCGAAAATCGGTGTTGTTATGTAAATTAAAACGGTGTTCTGTAAACTTGTGAAGAAGTGGGGGTTTTCCACAGGGAATTCGGAAAAACAAGGCACTGACAAGGGCAATTTTGCCTTTTACCTGTGGAAAAGCCTGTTAACAATGTGGAAAACTTCTTTCTGTAAATTCTGCGAAAAAACCATAATTTTTACATTATGTCAACCGATATTCCGTTGCCATTTCGGACGAAAAACAGCAAGGACAATGTGCGCACCTGCCTGTCATTGCGAACCAGTGACCGATGTCACTGGTGTGGCAATCTATAGAACGAAGCTTGTTCTTGGAGATTCCCACGCCAGTGTGAGCACTGGCTCGGAATGACAACAAGGGCTCGAGTCCTTGCTGTCCTTTTTTATTCCGTATAATACCGGTTTATGTCCAAATTTTCGTCAATACCCGGCACAGTTCCGGTGCAGGTGTACTGCCACATTTTTACAGGGTGGGTAAACGCCATTTCTTCTGCGTACTGGGCAAGCCAGAAAGGATATTCCGTCAGTTCATCGATAAACAGCCGGGTGGATGCCAAATAGGCATCAAAGTAAACCATAGGCCGCTTGTTCGCTTTGGTGAGGGTCTGGCAGAAAGCCTTTGTAATGTCGGTGAGAGTGCGGGCATCCACCGACGCGGTGCGGTTTTCCTCACCCACATGCTCCCAGTTGAGGGCTAGGTACATATCGATCTCCCAATCCTTGGTCTGCTCCAGCAGATAATTGGCTTCCTCGATACCCTCTTCTGCAGATGTGGCTTGGGAGAAAATATAGGCGCCCACCTTTATGCCTGCGGCCTTGGCGCCTGCATAGTGGGTTTGGGCCAGGGTGTCGGCGAAAAGCTCGCCCTGGGTGTAGCCCCGCCAGCCCACCCGGATCATCACAAATTCCATACCGGAAGCCTTTACCTGCTGCCAATCGATGACTTCCTGGTGTTCGGAAACATCAATGCCCAGCACAGGGGGTGTGGTAGGCACGGTGGTGGCGGTGGTTTGCGTGGGTGCTTGGGGGCTGGGGGTTTGCAGGACGACCGCCAAAGCGATCACGGTAAGCAGCAATAGAAGGCTGATGGTTATGAGTTCCCAAAACATCGGTTCTTTGCAAATTGCTTTTATCTTTGTAAGCATAGATACTCCTGGGTATAATTTCATTTCATATGGCTAAGCTATAAAAAGGGTGGGTTGCAAAACACAACCCACCCGGAAAGATACTGAAATCAGCCGGCCAAAATATCCGCCTTAATGACACCGGGAACCTGCCGGAAATCCTCCAACAGATCTTCCAGGGACACTTCCAAATTGACAGTTTCAGCAGCAATGGTAATGACACCACTGCCGTTGGTGGGAACGGTGGAATTGATGGTCATAATGTTGGCTCTGTGGTCTGCCAAAATGGTCAGCAGCTTATTAAGAGAGCCGGGCTCATCGTGCAGTAAAATTTGGAATGTGACGATCCGGCTGCTGCGCATATCCTGGAAGGGCATAATGGAATCCCGGTATTTATAAAAAGCGCTGCGGCTGATGCCGGTCATTTGGGTAGCGTCGTTGACGGTGGCGGCCTTGCCGGTGGAAAGCAGGCGCTTCGCCTCGGCGACCTTTATAAAAACCTCCGGCAGAGCGGAAGATTCTACAATGTAATATTTGGGTGTGTTTGCCATGATGTCCTCCCATACTGGACAACTGTCCTGTTATCACGGCTATTGTACCACATATTTCGGAAAAAGCAACCCCCATTCACCCAATACCCAATACATATTTTCGTATGGAAAGGCAGGGAAATGTATGCAGACGAATATGCGCAGGTTTGCGTGGATAGGCGCAGGGTTATTGGCTGCGTGGCTGGGAGCGAAGTATCTGCTGCCGCTGCTGTTTCCGTTTGCCTTTGGGGGGCTTTTGGCTTTGGCGGCAGAGCCTGCGGTGAAGGCCGGCAATCGGTATTTGAAGCTGCCCCGGTGGGCAGCTTCCGGGTTGGGGGTCACGGCGACTCTTGTGCTGATGACGGTGCTGTTTGGCATTATTGGAGCGGCGCTGGTGCGGGAGTTGGGTGTGCTGGCGGGGAAACTCCCGGCCTTAGAAGATACAGCCCGGCAATCGATCCACACCCTGCGGGAATTTATAGACAATGCGGTCGCCCGCGCCCCGGAGGGGGTACGGCCTGTGGCAGAGCGGTCAGTAGAGCAATTGTTCTCCTCCTCCGGCGTGGTGGTGGAGCAGGTGTCCGGGCGGTTGCCGGGGCTGCTCACCGGCTTTTTGGGGAAGATCCCCAAGGGCGCGCTGACGGCGGGTACGGGAATTTTGTCCGGATTTCTCATATCCATTCGTCTGCCCCGGCTGAAGAAGGCTTTGGCGGAGCGCTTGCCGGAAAAAGTACGGACCAATATTCTGCCGGCGCTGAAACGGACAAAAACCGCCCTGTTTGCCTGGCTGAAAGCCCAGGCAAAGCTTATGGGCATTACCTTTGCCATACTGCTTGTGGGCTTTTTGCTGCTGCGAATCCCCTACGGCATTCTTTGGGCAGCTTTGGTGGCGGTGGTGGATGCCGTGCCTATTTTGGGCACGGGAACGATCCTGGTGCCCTGGGCGCTGGTGTGTTTGCTCCAAGGCAAGCAATTGCTGGCCATCGGCCTTTTGGTGGTCTACGGCTGCACCTTTGTCACCCGGACGGCCTTAGAGCCCAGGCTGATTGGCAGAAGTCTCAACTTAGACCCATTGCTTACTTTGATATTTCTCTATGTGGGCTTTCGGTTTTGGGGCTTTTTGGGCTTGGTGTTCACGCCCATTTTGGCATCGGCGCTGCTTTCTGCCTTTAAGGGAATAAATACAGGGGAGGCATAGCCTCCCCTTTTCTGCAGTTAATTTTTCATAACCATTGCTCGCAATGCAAACCGGACCATTTCCTCGGTGGTAGCGCTGGGGTCAACGCCCTTGAGGGCGGTGGCGATCTCAGCAGGAGAATAGCCCAGCTCCTGCAAAGCAGCGGTAGCCATCTGGGCATTGTTGCCGGCAGCGGGAGCGGATACGGCCACCCCCGCGGAGAAATCGATCTCTGTGTTCGCACCGCCCATTTTGTCCTTCAGTTCCAAAATGATGCGCTGGGCAAGCTTTTTACCCACACCCTGAGCGGCAGTGAGGAGTTTTTCATCCCCGGTCATCACCGCTAAGGTAAAGTTTTGCGGGCCGGCGGAAAGGATCGCCAAGGCGGCCTTGGGGCCAACGCCATTGACGGAGGTGAGCAGTTCATAGCATTTCTGCTCCTCCCGGCTGGAAAAGCCGTAGATATCGTAGGCATCTTCCCGAATGGATTCGGTGATAAATAGCTTGGCGCTCTGATTTAATTTCAGCTGGGCAGCGGTGTAAGCGGTGACACGGCAGCCGTAGCCCACGCCGCCGCAATCGATGACCGCCAACCCGGGCTCTAAAACAGTCACAGTACCGGAAACATAGTATAGCATAGGAAAACCTCCGTATATTCTGTAATGCAAAATGAAGGTATTGCCTGCGGCAATGATTTGAATAAGTCGGCTTTGCCGACACATCAATTTTGCATTTTACACTTTGCATTTTGCATTATCGCAATCTGTTAGCCGCCTTCGAAAGAAGGGAAGTTGCCGATCTGGCGTGGCACAGGGCGATGGCGATGGCATCGGCGGCATCGTCGGGCTTGGGCATTTGAGGAAGACCCAAAATCCGCTTGGTCATATCCATCACCTGGTGCTTGGTGGCGTTGCCGTAGCCTACCACCGCCTGCTTTACCTGCATGGGCTTGTATTGAGAAACCTCCAAGCCGGCTTGGCGAATTGCCAAAAGTATCACACCCCGGCTCTGGGCAACGCCGATGCCGGTGGTGACATTTTGTCCAAAAAACAGCTCTTCGATGGCCACCTGGTCGGGTTTTGCCACCTGCAAAAGCTCGGTCATATCATTGTAAATGATTTCCAAGCGGGCGGAAAAATCCATACCCGCCGGGGTGGTGATAGCGCCGCACCGCAAAAGACGAAACTGATTACGCTCGGCCTCGATCAGGCCAAAGCCTGTGATGCCATAGCCGGGGTCGATTCCTAATATCCGCACAGCGCCACCTCCTTTTTCTGTTATGATAGCATATTTGCCCCGGTTTGACAACGACCATTTTGTTGTCATTGCGAACCAGTCCGCAGACTGGTGTGGCAATCTACACTGTCTGCTTGAGATTGCCACGGGCATAAATGCCCTCGCAATGACACAGGAAATTTCAGTTTTCTGTCTATACAAATCAAGGTTTTTCGCATATAATAAGAATTAACAAAAAGAAAGGAGCGGGCTATGAAATTCGGATTTTACACCTTGGGCTGCAAAGTGAATCAGTACGAGACCCAGGCCATGGAGCAGCTGCTTGTTCAGCAAGGCCACACCATCGGCGATTTCTCCGAAAAATGTGACGGCTACATTATCAACACCTGCTCCGTGACCGCCGTGGCGGACAAGAAGAACCGGGCGGTGATCCGCCGCTGCCGCCGGGAAAATCCAGAGGCGGTGATTGCCGTTTGCGGCTGCTATCCCCAGCACGCGGCGGAAAAACTCTCAGATTTGGGTATTGATGTGATTGGTGGCAGCGCAAAGCGGGCAGAATTTATAGGGCAGGTACTGACCTGCGCCCAAAACAGACAAAAAGCCACCTGCTTGGACGAAGCGTTAAAGCGACGGCAGTTTGAAGTTCTTCCCGCCGGCGGCCTGGAGGGTCGCACCCGGGCCATGCTGAAGGTACAGGACGGCTGCGTGAATTTTTGCAGCTACTGCATCATTCCTTATACAAGAGGGCCTATCCGCTCTGCCCCTGTGGAGCTGGCGGTGGCGCAGGCCATTGACCTGAAGAACCAGGGCTACAAGGAAATTATCGTCACAGGCATCGAAATTGCCTCCTGGGGTGCAGACTTGCCCGGCAAGCCTCCGCTGACAGAACTGTTATCCGCAGTTTGCACTGCTGTTCCCGATTTGCGGGTGCGCCTTGGCTCTTTAGAGCCTCGTATCGTCACCCGGGAGTTCTGCGAAAAGCTGCAGAAATTCCCCAACCTTTGCCCCCAATTCCATCTTTCCATGCAGTCCGGCTGCGATACGGTGCTTCAGCGAATGAAGCGGAAGTATGATACCGCCCGGTATCTTCAGAGCGTGGAGCTTCTTTACGAATACTTCCCCGGCTGCGCTGTGACTACCGATATGATCGTGGCATTCCCCGGAGAAACCGAGGAAGAATTTGAGGAGTCTTTGGACTTTATCCAAAAGTGCCGCTTTGCGGACATGCACATCTTCCCCTACTCCCGCCGTCCGGGCACACCGGCGGACAAGATGCCTGGTCAGCTGGGCAATGCAATAAAAGAGGAGCGCAGCAAAAAGGCCATCGCCATTGCCTCGCAAATGTCCCGCATTTACCGGGAAAATATGGTAGGCACCCGGCAGGAAGTGCTCTTCGAGGAACAAAGCGGGGAATATTTTACCGGACATACCCCCAATTATGTGAAGGTTTACGCCAAGGGCGAAAACTTGCACAATGTGGTCTGCCCCGTAGAGATCACAGGACTTTATAAGGACGGATTGCTGGGGGAATTGATTTAATGCAAAAGGCAAAATGATAAATGCAAAATGAAGGTATTGCCTTCGGCAATGATTTAAATTAGTCGCGTAGCGACACCTCAATTTTACACTTTGCATTTTACACTTTGCATTTTACACAACTGGACAATTTCTTAAAATTGTGTTATACTAAACTATCCGATTAAGCAAAGAAGGAGGCGTTGCCTTTTGAAATATTGGCGTGGCTATCTCACTGCCGGCATTTTGCTTGCCTGCACCTGGGCGCTGGAGTCCTTTGCCAAGGGTCATGTGGCGCTGATGGATACTGTCTATCCCTATATCACCCGCATGATGCAGATGTTCCTGGCGGATTGGTCCGGCGGCGTGGATTTCTGTGTGTGGCAGGTGCTGCTTTTGGTGCTGGCTGCGGCCGCTATCGGCACATTGGTGCTGGTGCTGATCTTCAAATGGAATCCTGTTCAGTGGTTTGGCTGGGTCTGCGCTGTGGTGGCAGTGGTGTATTTTCTGAACACCGGTCTGTTCGGGCTTAATATGTATGCCGGCTCTTTGGCA
This sequence comes from Oscillospiraceae bacterium, assembly GCA_017561205.1. Taxonomy (GTDB): domain Bacteria; phylum Bacillota; class Clostridia; order Oscillospirales; family Oscillospiraceae; genus Faecousia. Next base: position 12,485 of record JAFZDL010000016.1, read on the forward strand.
GAGGATATCCGTTTGGAAGAAACCGACTACACCATCACGGAACTGGAAAAGGCCGCCCTGTATTACCGGGACCAGGCCAACCGAGTCTCGGACCTGCTCCAGCGGGACGAAAAGGGTGAAGCCGTCCTTTCTGAGTTTGATGTGCTTGCTGAGCGGGCTGTCAACGGCTATGAAAAATTGGTTTACGAGGAATCCCTTGCGGTGTTTGCCGGTCCTATGCAGCCGGTAAAGAAGCTGGGCTGGAATAAAAACTACACCCGCCAGGGCGTTACCGGTGTAACGGTAGGCTTGACCGGTGAGGCTGCGGTGAATCCCGATGTTCCCTCGGTGCTGATGCCCTTTGCCATCTGCCGGGAAATGGCCCACAGGGCAAGTATTTTGATTCCCAAGGATGCAAGCTTCGGCGCTTATATGGCCTGTATGGCCAACCCCGACCCTCAGTTCCAGTACTCCGGCGCTTTGATGGGCTACCGCTACTGCCTGGAGGCCTTGGAGGAGCTGGGCCGTGATGTAGAGTGCCGTGCCGGCGAAAATGCCAATGTGCGCAAGGATTTGGATACCTGCAGCGCATTTTTGGAAAAGGGCAAGCAGGCAGATGCAGATACCTGCGACCTGCTGACCAGCTGGCATATTCAGGAAGTGGTACTGCCCGGCTTGGTGGAAGAAAAGGGCGCATTTGACCCCCTGGATAAGTCCAAGGTGGACTTAAGCGACAATCCGAGAGCATAACCGGGAGAGTTACTATGAAAGAAACATTGGCCAAGGGGCTGCCCGGGTTGGGTCTTTCCCTGCCGGAAGAAACACAGGACACCCTGTGTGCTTTCGGCGAAGCCGTGATTGAACAAAATAAGGTGATGAATCTGACCGCCATCACCGAGCCTAAGCAAGTGGCAAAGCTCCACCTGCTTGACAGCCTTTCCTTGCTTTCCTTGGAGGACTTAAAGGGCAAGAAGGTCATCGATGTGGGCTGCGGCGCAGGATTTCCCGGTGTTCCGGTGAAAATCGCCTGCCCGGGAATGCAGCTGACCCTACTGGACTCTTTGGGTAAGCGGATGCAGTGGTTGGAAACAATTTTACCTACCTTAGGTGTGAATGCAGAATGTATCACCGCCCGGGCAGAAGAAGCCGTTAGTGACCGCAGGGAGTGCTATGATTATGCCACCAGCCGGGCAGTTGCAAGACTTAATATCCTGCTGGAGCTGACCGCGCCCTATGTTAAGGTCGGCGGCAAGGTTTTGGCTATGAAAGGCACTGCCGCCCAGGAAGAACTGGCTGAAGCGAAAAATGCCATCAGCCGGTTAGGACTTAAGGTGGAGAAAGTGGAGGAATTTCCCATGGACGGCACGGCCCATACAGTAATCGTGCTGAAGAAGGTTGCCCATACCCCACCCCAGTACCCCCGCAGATATGCAAAAATCAAACAGAATCCGCTGTGATAAAAGCCGCCCTTTGGGCGGCTTTTTTGTATGCTTTTTGCAAATTTGGGAATGCTATGGAAAATAAGACCATGACCGGAGGCGTTCCTATGAAACGAAGTATTGCACTCATTTTGGTTTTGGCGGCGCTCTGCGCCGGCTGCGGGAAAAAAGAGCCCGCGGCTAACCAGCAGGAAACCTATACCTACAACTATGCGCTTTCCACTTTCCCCACTAACTGGAATCCCAATTCCTACAGAACCGCCAACGATTCTGAGATTTTGGACTATATCAGCGACAGCTTTTATGTGTTCGACTATAACGAAGCCGGCACAGGCTATGTCCTCCAGCCGGGTATGGCTCAAGGAGAGCCGATAGATGTGACGGCGGAGATGGCAGGTCAGTACGGCATCAAAGCCGGTGACACAAACCGGGCCTATGTAATTGAGCTGCGGGAAGACCTGCGCTGGGAGGACGGAACGCCCATCACTGCCGACGATTTTGTAGAGTCTGCCAAGCGGCTCTTAGACCCCAAGGCGCAAAATTACCGGGCGGACAATTTCTACGGCGGCTCTGTGGTGATACACAATGCGGAAAACTATCTGAAACAGGGCCAGGAGGGTTATCCTGCCCTTGCCTGGGAGGGCAATGTGGGCTGGTTTGCCCGGTCAAAGTACGAGCTGTGCTTTGTGCTGGAACATCCTTTGTCCGGGTTCTATCTTAAGTATAATCTGCCCGCCCACTTGGTGCATATCCCCACCTACGATGCCTGCGCCAAAATGGATAACGGCATTTACACCAACAGCTACGGCACTTCCGTTGCCACTACCAAATCCTTTGGCCCCTATAAGCTTACCGCGTTCCAGGCGGACAAGCAGTACACCCTCACCCGGAATGAAGAATACTACGACTTAGCGGACAATACCTACCAGACCACCGCCATTGTGGTGGACTTTGTGAAAGAGGCATCCACCCGGCTGCAGCTGTTCCGGCAGGGAAAGCTGGACACCTATGCCCTCACTGTGGACGATACAGATGCCTACGGCCTTTCGGATTTTGCCTACTACCACACGGGGGATTCCACCTTCGGTATGACCTTTAATCCCAATTTTGAGGCGCTAAAATCCGCCCAGGAGCGGGCAGGAAACGGCATAAACAAGACCATTCTCACCATTCCGGAATTTCGGATCGCTATGTGCTATGGCCTGGACAGGTCGGCCTTTTGCTTAGCGGCATCGCCCTTAAACACCCCGGGCTTTGGGTTGTTTTCTGAAAGCATTATTGCCGACCCGGATAACCGCACTCCCTACCGGGAAACGCCGGGGGCAAAGCAGGTCCTGGCGGCGGTTTGGGGCTTGACCGACCAAATCGGCGAGGGAAAGCTGTATAAGGATTTGGACCAGGCGGTCTCATCCATCTCCGGCTACGATCTGACCCGGGCAAAAGAGATGTTTGATATCGCCTATGATAAGGCGGTAGAGCAGGGGCTGATGCGAGAAACCGACCGGGTGGAAATCAAAATCGGCACACCCAACAGCACCTCCGCCTTTTATAACAACGGCTACGAATTTATTGTGAATAACTACACCCGGGCGGTACAAGGGACTAAATTAGAAGGAAAGCTCACCTTTACCCGGGATGACACCCTGGGCAATGCCTATTCAGGGGCGCTGAAGAAAAACCAGGTGGATATGCTCTTCGGCGTGGGCTGGACGGGCTCGGCATTAGACCCCTATGAGCTGATGGAGGCATATATTTCTCCCAATTATCAGTATGACTCCTCCAACGATTACAGCAAAGTGGCTGTAACGGTATCAGTTTCCGGAGAAACCTACACCGCCCCGGCAACCGATTGGCTGGCAATAATGAACGGACAAAGCCGCAAGGTCACTGCCGCCGACGGCAGCACCAAATCCTATGCGGCCGCCGGGCAAGCGGACAGGCTGGCGATCTTAAGCGCATTGGAGGGGGCTGTGCTGGGCAATTACAACTTTATTCCCATTATGGACGATGGGGAGGGGCATTTAAGAGGTCGGCAGATCAAGTACCGCACCGAGGATTATATCTACCCCCTGGGCTACGGCGGTGTGAAATACTTTAGATACGCCTATACGGACGCCCAATGGAATGAATTTGTCGCCAAATCCGGCGGTATGTTGGATTACACGTAAATATCTAAACAATGAAAAACCCTGTCATCCTGAGCGACCAAAGGGAGTCGAAGGATCTGCGCAGTATCGGTGTTGTTAAGCAAATATTTGGTGCGTAGATTCTTCGACTACGGGCTTGCACCCTCCGCTCAGAATGACAAGAAGTGGGGAAAAGGGGGTACTATGGCAAGCTATATTGCAAAGCGGATAGGGTTTTTGCTGTTGACCTTTCTGATTATCATTTCCATGTGCTTTGTGTTCATCCGGCTGCTGCCGGATGACCCTCCGGAGCAGTTCGGCAAGGATATGCAGTTGGTGCTGCAAAGCCGCTACCGGCAGGGTTTGGCGGATATTAACGGCAACCCCATTCCCCTGCTGACCCAGTACGGCAATTTCTTAAAAAACACCCTCTTGGGCTTCAACTGGGGCATCAGCGAAAAGCTGTACCTGGGACAGGATTGCTTGAAAATTTTCCTGGAAAAGCTACCCAACACCGTTTTGATAAATGTCTATGCGTCACTTTTGGCCATACCTTTGGGCTTGGCTTTGGGCATTTATGCTGCGTTAAAGAAAAACCGCTGGCAGGATCATACCATTTCCACCGGTGTGATGGTGCTGGTGAGTGTGCCAAGCTATGTGTACGCATTCCTTATCCAGTATTTCCTCTGCTTTCGGCTGAAGCTGTTTCCGGTGGTGATGGAGGCGGGCAGGGATTATTTCAGCCCCCAAATGCTTAGAAGTATGATTCCCCCGGTGCTTTCTCTGAGCCTTAGCTCCATTGCCGGGTACGCCCGGTTCACCCGGGGCGAACTGACAGAAGTCCTCACGGGAGAATTTCTCCTTTTGGCCCGGGCCAAGGGATTAAGTCGGGGGCAGACCACCCTTCGTCACGCTTTGCGTAACGCCATGGTGCCCATCGTGCCCTCCATCATCAGCGAGGTGATTGCGGTCTTAAGCGGTTCGCTGATTATCGAGAGCATTTTCGTGGTGCCGGGGGTGGGTTCGCTGTATGTCAGCGCCATTACGGCCTTGGACTATAACTTTTTCCTGCTGCTGTCGGCCTTTTACACGGTAATTGGGCTGACCGCCGGCATCGTGGTGGACTTAAGCTACGGATTTATTGACCCCAGAATCCGGATAGGAGCGAAAAATGCGTGAGATAAATGAGATTCCGGCGGAAAAATTCCGCTTTGTCACCCCAAAACCCCAACAAGAGCAAAACCTCCCGGGAAAGCATATCGGCTATTTCCGGGAGGCCTTTGGGCGGTTTCGGAAGAATAAATCCTCGGTGGTGGCGGGGGTCATTATTTTGTGTTTGGTGGCGTATGCGGTGTTTGTGCCCATATTCTGCCAAACTTCCTATTCTGTAGCGCTGACGGACACCACCTATTTGCAGTACACCAAATTAAAGCCCCGGAATAAGCTTTTTGTGAACTGGGGCTTTTGGGACGGCTGCAGCGTCAAGACCATAAGCCGGGGCAATTACCTGTATTTACAGGGCATTGCCCAGGAAACAGGACAGCCGGTAATCAAAAAGGTTTTGAAAGAAACCACCGACACCGACGGCAATCTCCAGTATAAATGCCGGGTGGACAGCTATTTGGCCAAGGGCTTTGTGCATATGACCCTCAGCCGGGCAGAATATGAGAAAATTCAGGCCTGGGAGAAAGCAAATGACCTGCAGGTCATTTATCCTGCCGTGGAGGGGCAGAGCGATGCCAATATTTGGTACAAGGCGAACCGGAAAGGCATTCCCCAGTTAGACAGCCAAGGAAATTATGTTAACCAATATGCCGTGGACGAGACTGGTAATTTCCGCTATGCTATGGTGACGGGAGATGGGTCTTCCTACCGCTGCCGGGTGTTTCTGTATAACTATTTTCAGTACCGGTATGGGTTCGAGCCGTCCTTTTTGTTAGGCACCACCGGACAGGGGCAGGATATCCTCACCCGCTTGGCATCGGCTGCCCGGTTCAGCTTGGTGTTTGCTCTGTGCGTGTCAGCCATAAACCTGCTCATAGGCGCGGTTTATGGCGCAATCGAGGGCTATTATGGCGGCACGGCAGACCTTTTGATGGAGCGGATCACCGATATTTTGTCACGAGTGCCCTTTTTGGTGGTGGCGACCCTGTTTCAGCTCCACTTGGCGGCAAAGGTTGGGCCAATCGTGTCGCTGCTGTTTGCCTTTGTGCTGACAGGGTGGCTGGGCATTGCCAACATCACCCGTATGCAGTTTTACCGTTACAAAGACAGAGAATTCGTCCAGGCCGCAAGGGTTTTGGGTGCAGGCAACGGCCGGATCATGTTCCGGCATATCTTCCCCAATGCCTTAGGTACCATCATCACCGGCTCGGTGCTGGTGATCCCCGGGGTGATCTTCTTGGAATCCAGCCTGACCTACCTGGGCATCGTGAATCTGGACAGCTCTACTATGACCTCCGTTGGTACAATGCTGGCAAATGGCCGGCAGTACCTGTCCACCGATCCCCATATTATTCTGTTTCCCGCGCTGTTTATTTCTTTGCTGGAGATATCCTTCAACCTCTTCGGCAACGGCCTGCGGGATGCCTTTAATCCTAGCTTAAGAGGAGCGGACCAATGAGGGAACACACCTTGCAAGTGAATCACCTGCAAATAGCCTTCCGCACAGGAAACGGACTTGTCCGGGCGGTGCGGGATATCTCCTTTCGGCTGGAAAAGGGCAGAACTTTGGCCATTGTGGGAGAGTCCGGGTCAGGAAAATCCGTTACCAGCCGGGCGATTATGGGCCTTTTAGCGCCCAACGCGGTGGTGGAGGGGGGCGAGATCCTCTATAAGGGAAAAGACCTTTTGCAAATGTCGGAAAAAGAGTTATGTAAACTAAGAGGCGACAAGATTGCAATGATCTTTCAAGACCCTATGTCCGCCCTTGACCCTATTATGCCCATCGGCAAGCAGATTGCGGAAACCATGGTGATAAACGGTAAAATGTCCCCAGCTGATGCGAAAAATAAGGCGCTGCAGCTGATGGAAGAAGTGGGCATCCGGAATGCCAAAAGCCGGTATGGCAAATACCCTTTTGAATTTTCCGGCGGTATGCGCCAGCGAATTGTCATTGCCATCGCCTTGGCGGCTGACCCGGAGATTCTCATCTGCGACGAGCCAACTACCGCTTTGGATGTGACCATCCAGGCGCAGATTTTGGAGCTTATCAACAAACTGAAAGAGGAGCGCCACCTGTCGGTGGTGTTCATCACCCACGATTTGGGGGTGGTTGCCAATGTGGCTGACGATATTGCGGTGATGTACGCGGGGAAAATCGTGGAGCGGGGGACGGCGGAGGATATTTTCTATGATCCCCGGCATCCTTACACCTGGGCGCTGCTCACTGCCATGCCGGATTTAGAAACCGTTGGGAAATTAGAGGCCATTCCCGGCGCGCCCCCCAATATGCTCCATCCCATAGTGGGGGATGCTTTTGCGCCACGGAATCCTTACGCAATGGAAATCGATTTTGAGCAGCCACCGCCTATGTTCGAGATTTCTCCCACTCACGCAGCCGCTACCTGGCTGCTCCACCCCAATGCGCCGAAAGTAAAATGGAAAGGCCGCTGACTTTGGGTTGGAATTGAAAATCTATCCCAAAAGCAACGCCCTTGTCATCCTGAGTAAGCGAAGCGCATCGAAGGATCTACGCACGATTGATATTGCTATGCGCGCAAGGAATGCGAAGATCCTTCGACTTCGCAACTTCGATGCTCCGCTCAGGATGACAGGATTTTGACGATAGGGGGAAGGAGGTTTGTATATGGATGAAATGTTGCTGGAAGTGCGCCATTATACCCAGCACTTTGGGAAATTCAAGGCGGTGGACGATATCAGCTTTTCTGTGAAAAAAGGCGAAGTTTTCGGCCTTGTGGGGGAGTCCGGCTGCGGAAAGACCACCACAGGCCGGGCCATTGTGGGCCTACAGCCTGTCACCGAGGGGAAAATTCTCTTTGCAGGCAAGCCCATCAGAAAAAAGCGTCCTACCACCCAAATTCAAATGATTTTCCAAGACCCCATGGCGTCCTTGGACGGGCGAATGACCGTCCGGGAGATCATCGCGGAGGGCTTAAGGATCAAAGGCATTAAGGACAGAAAAGTATTGGACGAAAAGGTCTATGCTATGATGGCTTTGGTGGGGCTGTCCCGGGAGCAGGCAAGCCGGTATCCCCATGAATTTTCCGGTGGCCAGCGACAGCGCATTGGCATTGCCCGCTCGCTCATTATGGAGCCCAAGCTGCTCATTGCCGACGAGCCGGTTTCGGCGCTGGATGTGTCCATTCAAGCTCAAGTTATCAATCTTTTGCAGGATCTCAAGGAAAAACTGGGGCTGACGGTGCTGTTCATTGCCCACGACCTCAGCGTGGTGAAGTATTTTTCCGACCGGATCGGTGTGATGTATATGGGGAAATTGGTGGAGCTGGCAGAATCGGAGGAATTGTTCAAAAATCCCCTGCACCCCTATACCAAAAGCTTACTCTCGGCTGTTCCTATTCCCGACCCCCGGCGGGAGAAAAACCGCGTCCGGATTCCTTATGAACCGGTGTGTTCCGACCCGTCCGCTGCATTCCGGGAGGTTACCCCCGGCCATTGGGTGTTATCTTGAAATGTTGTCATCCCGAGCGAAGTCGAGGGATCTTCTGGCCAAACAGGGATTTACCTGTATCGATAATGCGTAGATTCTTCGGCTTCGCTCCTTCGTCGCTACGCTCAGAATGACAGGGATGTTACAAGTGGGAGGGTGAAAAATGGAAAAACGGGAACTCTACCGGGTTTTGAGTGACTTTTTTGCTGTGCCGGGGCTGTTTTGCCTGTTTTTGGGCACGCTGTGGTGGCTGGCAGGACAGGGCGCGTTCCGGGGGTTAAGCTATGTTTGGGGAAATGCCCTGCGATTGCTGACCTTTCAGCAGGCAAAGCCGTATAGACCCAAAGAAAACAAGGGGCGGGTGACCCGTCCCCTGCTGATCACAGGAGCAGTTCTTCTGGCCGCAGCCGGCATCTTTGCAGGACTCTATTACAGATAAAAAAGGAACGGCTGAGCCGTTCCCTTTTTGTTTATTGACCGGACAGAATCTTGGCAAGGTCAGAATCCTTATCCAAAATGATGGTCTTTTCGTCACCGGTGAGGCTGTTCTGCAAAGCGTCCAGAGCCAGGATAAATTCGTAGAAATCCTGCTTATCCTGGGAGTTATAGGCCGCTGCCAGCTTGCGCATATACTCGGCCTCGCCCTCGGCTTCCAGCTTTGCGGCATTGGCCTTGGCATTGGAAACCAAGATGTTTACCTGCTTATCCACATCGTTGCGGATGATGGATGCGTCATAATTGCCGTCGGCGGTGAATTTGGAGGCCATCTGATTCCGCTCGGAGATCATACGGGCATACACCGCATTCAGGTTGCTCTCGGGCAGGTCAAAGCGCTTGATCTTCACATCCAGCACATTGATGCCGTAGGTTTTTGCCTTTTCGTTGACGGTGGTGGCGATGGAATCATAAATTTCGTTACGCTTGCCGCCGTCTTCCATATTGATAATGTCCGCCTGAGCCAAAGTGCCCATTGCGTTCTTCAGGGCGGTATAGGTCTGGTCGCCCAAACGCTGCTCGGCAACAGAATTGCTGCCCAAAGTCTGATAGAACTTCAGCGGATCGGTGATTTTCCACAGCACATAGCAGTCTGCGGTCATATTCTGCTTATCCAGAGTGATGACCTCGGAGGGAGGGATGTCATAAAACTGGGTGGCGTTGGAGAAGTACTTCACAGTGTGAATAAAGGGAATCTTGAAGTGCAGGCCGGGCGTGTTGGTGGTGGAGACCACCTTGGAAAACTCTGCTACGCAGGCATGCTGGTTGGCCTGGACCACATACACGCTGTTGCCTAACACGATTAAAAGCAGAATCGCAGCGATAGCGATGATCATTGTGCGTTTTTTCATTGTGCGTTACCTCCTACGATGGATTCCAGGGGCAGAAGCATATCAACATTATTGCTGTCACCGGTGTTGATATACAGCTTCACGCCGGGCAGGATCTGGGAAATAGCCTCATAGTACATACGGGATTTGGTGATGCTGGGGTTCTGTGCATACTCTTTGTACATGGCCTCGAACATAGCCACCTGCTCCAAAGCCTCATTGATGCGCTTTTGCTTCAGATACTCTGCGTTCTGCAGCAGCTTATCGGCCTCGGCCTGTGCCTTGGGCAGCTCAGCGTTCTGATAGGCCTTTGCGTCGTTGAGGACGGTTTCGGCCTGCTGTTTTGCGGTTTCCACCGCCTTAAAGGCCTCGATAACATCCTTCGTGGGGGGCTCTGCGTCCTGGATCTTCACATCCACCAGGGTCAGGCCAATGTTGTACTCAGCCAGGATCTCGGTGACCAGCTCTTTTACCTGCATTTGAATGTTCTCCTTGCCGTCGGTGAGGACAGCGTCTACGGTGGAGGAGCCAACCACATTGCGCACCTGACTCTGGATCAGGTTTTTGAGGATCACTTCCGGCTCGGTGGAGGCATACAGATAGGCTACCGGGTCGGAGATCTTGTATTCGATGAAGAAGTCTACATTTACAATGTTGTAGTCGCCGGTGATCATACTACACTCGTCTAAGACGGTTTCCACACCGGAGCTGGTGGTCTTATAGCCCAGCTCGATTTTCTGATACACATTGGCATCCACCTTGCGTTCACGCTGAATGCCGAAGGGCAGCTTGAAGTGGACGCCGGCGCCGGTGGTATCAGTGACCCGGCCGAAGGTGGTCACAACAGCCACCTGCTTTTCGTCCACCGTGTAGAAGCAGGTGGAAACGGCGACGATCAGCGCCACCACAATGAGGGCGATCAAGCCCAGCTTGGGGAGTTTCTTGAAGTCAACTTTTTTCTTGAAGTCGTCGGAGGGACTCCATTGGTAAGTTCCGTTTTCGTTCATGTTTACATCTTCCTTTCTTAATTTTGCAGTTGCTGCAGCATCCGTTCTGCTTCCTGGGTCATACGGGCGGCAAGCCAGGCGGTGAGCATAATGCGCAGGGTTTCCTTGACCCGGGCTTTTGCGCCGGGGACGGGTTCGCAGTAGTCAGCCAGGGCTTTGTCCAGCAGGGCCTCCCGGTCCTCTGCCCGGTAAAGCTCCTTTGCCTTGGACGCCAAGCCAACGAATATGAAGTACAGATCGCTGTCGTCGATCATATCGTCTTGTTCGCTGTCCAGCTGGCCGTTCACAAAGCTGAGCAGGCTGCAGATCCGCTCCAGAGGCATTACGCTTTTGAGCATATTGATGTGGATGATGCGGCAAAGCTGCCGCAGGGTGTACCGCTTGTTTTCCGGTGGGGTGAGAAAGCCTCGCTTTACCCAGTTCTGAATGGTGTGGCATTCCAAACCGGTAATGGCGGAAATTTGGCTCAGTACCATCCCGCCGGGCAGGAACATCGCCTTGAATTGCTCAGGGATATGGGCGATTTCCTCCTGTGGGACGGTCAGCACCGTGCCGGGTATTGTCCAGTTCATTGTGATCACCAACTTTCTGTGTGTTGCGGTACTATGATAATATCATATGGTCAGCTGACTGTCAAGAGGGATTGTGTGACTAAATTGTAAATTCCGTGTAATTTTTGCTGATTTTTATCAAAAATATTTTCCCCTTTCCTCTTTACGAAAGAAGAAAAGTGTTGTACAATATAGAGAATAAATTGGGGTGGTGTTTCTATCCCGTGGAAGCAGGAGGCGGGAATATGGCTTGTATGAAGTGCGGCAAGGCCGCAGAGGACGGACAGGCTTTCTGCGCCCACTGCTTAGAAGTGATGGAAGACTACCCAGTCAAGCCGGATGTCCATATCCAGCTGCCGACCCGCAGGACGGAGGAATCCTCCAAAAAGCAAACCCGGAAAAGCCGCCCCCGCAAGCGTGGGCAGGCGGCAAGCCTGCGAAAGCAGATCTGCTGGATGTGGGCGGCGATCGTCCTGCTGATATTGGCTCTGGCGTTTTCCTTAGGCAGGGAAGCTGTGATCCCTGCGGAGAAAGCGCCCGGCCAAAACTACACCTATACCGAGCCCACCACATAATTGTTTCACGTGAAACAAAAATATAAGTGGGTGTTTCACGTGAAACATTTGACGAAGGAGGAAGCACAATGGCGAAGATAATTGCAGTGGTCAACCAAAAGGGCGGCGTGGGCAAAACCACCACCTCTGTGAATCTGACCGCTGCGCTGCAGGCGCTGGGCAAGAAAGTCCTGCTCTGCGATTTTGACCCCCAGGCCAATGCCACCTCCGGCTTGGGCATGGACAAGCGGAAGCTCCGGGCCAGCGTCTATGATGTGGTGGTGAACGAAACTCCCGTGCAGGAGGCAATCATCCGCACACCCTATGGCGATGTGCTGCCCTCGGCGGCAGACCTGGCAGGCGCAGCGGTGGAGCTGATCTCTATGGAAAATCCCACACAAAAGCTGAAAGAGGCTTTGTCGGTGGTGAAAGACCAATACGATCTTATTTTGATTGATTGCCCGCCGTCTTTGGAAATGCTGACCTTAAATGCGTTGGCAGCGGCGGAAGGTATTTTGGTGCCCGTGCAATGCGAGTATTACGCTTTGGAGGGCCTAACTGACTTGATGAACACCCTGCGCTTGGTAAAAAAGCGCATTAACCCCAATTTGGAGATTTTCGGTGTGGCGCTGACTATGTTCGATGGCAGAACTAATTTCTCCAACCAGGTGGCACAGGAAGTGCGCCGCCATTTTCCCGGAAAGGTCTTCGCAACGGTGATTCCCCGGAATGTCCGTCTTGCGGAGGCACCCAGCCACGGCTTGCCGGTCACGGTGTACGATAAGTACAGCCGGGGCGCAGAGGCCTATAAGGCTATGGCCGAGGAAATGAAAAAGAAATTATAAGGAGTGATACTATGGCGAAAGGCTTGGGAAAGGGCTTAGGCGCTTTGATGGGTGATTTTGCAGAAGAATCCACCCAGAAAAGCCCCTATCAATTGCTGCCCTTGCATAAAGTAGAGCCGAATCCCCATCAGCCCCGGCGGGATTTTGATCCCGAAGAGCTGCAATCCCTGGCAGATTCCATTGCGATCCACGGTGTGATGCAGCCGCTGACCGTCCGGGAAATGGGTAACGGCTATTATCAGATCATCGCCGGTGAACGGCGGTGGCGGGCAGCCCGGATGGCGCTGTTGCGGGAGATTCCCGCGGTGATCATCCAGGCGGACGATAAAAAGGTGATGGAGCTGGCGCTGATCGAGAATTTGCAGCGGCAGGACTTAAATCCCGTGGAAGAAGCCCTGGGTTATCAGACCCTTATGAATGAATACGGACTTACCCAGGAGGAAACCGCCGCAAGAGTGGGTAAATCCCGCCCTGTGGTGGCAAATATGCTGCGTTTGCTGAATCTGTGTGACGATGCCCTGGAAATGGTCCGGGACGGTCGGCTTTCTGCCGGTCATGCCCGGGCAATTGCCGCATTAAAGTCAGAAAAGCAGCAAAAGGAAGTGGCCCAAAAGGTCGCCGCCTTGGGGCTTTCCGTGCGGCAGACGGAGCTTTTGTGCAGCAATGTACAGAAAGCCCCTGCGAAACCCAAGCCCGTGACCCTGGAAGTGGATTATGTGGCAGAATGCGAGAAAAAGCTGTCAAAAGTCCTGGGCCGCGGCGTGAAAATCGTAAACGGCAAGCGCAAAGGCCGTTTTGAGCTGGAATTTTACGATCAGGACGACCTGCAAACGCTGATCGATACCTTAATGAATATAAAGAAGTGAGGTAAGAAGTATGGAAAAGAAGTTGCATAAGGTCGAAAAGGGTAAGCAACTGTGCGGTGTTTGCGCCGGCTTTGCTAAATATTTTTCCATTGATGTCACCTTGGTGCGGTTGGGGCTTGTGGCCTTTTGTCTCCTTGGCGGCAGCGGCGTTTTGGCGTATATTATTTGCGCCCTTGTAATGCCCGATGAACCTACGGATATAATTGACGTATAAAAGAAGGAGAGATACGAAAATGCTGGATATCAGAAGAATCAAGGAGAATCCTGATGCAGTCAAGGCTGGTCTGAAGGCCAAGGAAGTGGACTGCGATGCCGTGGTGGACAAGATTTTGGAGCTGGACGAGAAAATTCGCGCTCTGAAGACCACCACCGAAACCAAAACCGCCGAGAAAAACAAGCTGGCCAAGGAAAACGGCAAGCTGTTCGGCCAAAAGAAGGGCGCTGAGAAAAAAGGCGAGGACACCTCTGCGCTGGAAGCACAGATCGCTGCCAACTCCGCAAAGTCCGTGGAGCTTCAGAAGGCTATTGAAGAGGATGCCGCAAGCCTTAAGACTTTGTCCGATGAATTCCGTGTGGCAATGCTCAGCCTGCCCAACCTGCCCGACCCCGACCTGGTTCCCGGTGGCAAAGAGGCCAACGAGCCCCTGCGTTATATTGGCGAAAAGCCCAGCTTTGACTTTGAACCCAAGCATCACGTGGATCTTTGCACCAATTTAGGGCTAATCGACTATGAGCGGGGCGTAAAGCTGGCCGGCGCCGGCAACTGGATGTACACCGGCATGGGCGCTCGCCTGGAATGGGCGCTGCTGAACTACTTTATCGACACCCACACCGCTGACGGCTACGATTTCATCCTGCCTCCTCACATGCTGGAGTATATGTGCGGCGAAACTGCCGGTCAGTTCCCCAAGTTTGCTGACGAGGTCTACAAGATCGCCAATCCCACCGATGACCGCATTCATTATATGCTGCCCACCGCTGAGGCTGCACTGGCATCTTTGTACCGTGACGAGATCCTGTCCGAGAGCGAACTGCCCAAGAAGCTGTTTGCCTACACCCCCTGCTTCCGTCGTGAGGCTGGCAGCCATCGTGCTGACGAGCGTGGTATGGTTCGTGGCCACCAGTTCAACAAGGTGGAGATGTTCCAGTTCTGCAAGCCCGAGGATTCCGACGCAGCCTTCGATGAGCTGGTCACCAAGGCTGAAAAGCTGGTGGAGGGTCTGGGCTTCCACTTCCGCACTGTGAAGCTGGCTGCCGGCGACTGCTCCGCATCCATGGCTCGCACCTACGATATCGAAATTCTGATCCCCTCCATGGACGGCTACAAGGAGGTTTCTTCCGTGTCCAATGCCCGGGATTACCAGGCGCGCCGTGGTAACGTCCGTTTCCGCCGTGAGTCCACCGGCAAGCCCGAGTTCCTGCACACCCTCAACGGCTCCGGTCTGGCGACTTCCCGTATCTTCCCCGCACTGGTGGAGCAGAACCAGCGCGCTGACGGCTCCATCGTAGTTCCCGAGGTGCTGCGTAAGTACCTGGGCGGCCTGGAAGTCATTGAGAAGAAATAATTTTATGTAAACCTATACAGCGATAAGTCCTTGTGATTTCGCTGTATGAAAAATACAAAAAATATTATGTAAACAAATAGGGAGGCAAAAATGAAAAAGAATAAAAAATTGACAAACTTCTGGGAAGAGTTTAAAGCTTTTGCTATTAAGGGCAACGCGATGGCGCTGGCTGTTGGTACTATCATCGGCGCTGCTTTCTCCACCATCACCAAGAGTCTGACCGATGATGTGATTATGCCCATCGTTTCCATCTTCTTAGGTGGTATCGATTTCTCCGAGCTGAAGATCGTCCTGCCCCGCCTGTGGGGCGAAGCCCCGGTGGATGAGGCCGGCAACGTCATTTTGAACACTCTGAATTGGGGTAATTTCATTTCCGCTGTGATCAACTTCTTCATTTTGGCAATGGTTGTGTTCATGCTGGTAAAGGGCCTGAACAAGCTGAGCGACCTGGGTAAGAAGAAGGAAGAGGAAGTAGTAGAAGAGGTCGTAGAAGAGGCACCTCCCGCTCCCTCCGCTGAGGAAGTTCTGCTCACCGAGATCCGCGACCTGCTGAAGAATAAATAATGAAACGGCGTATATTTGCCTGCTTGTTGGTGGCTTTGCTTTTGGTGGGTTGTTCCGACCCGGTGGGAAGAGCCGAGACCCATAAGGACTTGACCCTCATTTTGCCGGCGGATTTCATAGAGCTGACCGGCGGTGACAATGCTGATTTCCTTTATGGGCGGCATTCTTTGGTGTTTCAGGGCCTGGCGGAGAGCAAGGAAAGCCTGGAAGAAATGACTTTGCAGGCATACACCGACCAGGTGATTAGCGCCAACAAAAAAACTGCTACCCCCAAGACCAGCGGTGCAGGGTATGTATTCACATACGATGCTACCGTGGACAATGCGGTCTATACCTATACGGTAGCCACCTATGAGACGCAGGAGAATTTCTGGATACTCCAGTTCTACTGTCCCAAGGATACTTTGGCTGAAAATCAGCCGGAGATCGACATTATTTTGGAAGGCATACAGCCTAAGTAGTTTGTAATTATTTCCGCAAAAGAAGGAAGGAAAAGAAAAATGTTCAAAATTGTACGCAAGAAAGAGCTGAATGAAGCGGTCACGCTGATGGATATCGAGGCACCCTTCATCGCAAAGAAGGCACAGGCCGGCCAGTTCATCATTTTCCGTATTGATGAGCAGGGCGAGCGTGTTCCTCTGACCGTTGCCGGTTACGACCGGGAAAAGGGTACTGTTACCATCATTTTCCAGAAGGTCGGCTTCGCTACCAAGGCTCTGGGTCAGCTGAATGAGGGCGACTTCATTCGTGACTTCGTTGGTCCTCTGGGCAAGCCCACCCCCGTGGAGGGCAAGAAGAAGGTCTGTGTGGTTGGCGGCGGTGTTGGCTGCGCCATCGCGCTGCCCTCTGCCAAGGCTTTCAAGGAAGCCGGCGCGGAAGTTACCGTTATCGTTGGCTTCCGTAACAAGGACATCGTCATTCTGGAGGACGAGTTCAAGGCCTGCGCCGATCATATGTATCTGATGACCGACGATGGCTCCTACGGCGAGCAGGGTTTTGTTACCGTGAAGCTGCAGCAGCTGCTGGAAAGTGGCGAAAACTTCGACGAGGTGCTGGCAATCGGACCCATTCCCATGATGAAGTTCGTCTGCAAGACCACTGAGCCTTTTGGTGTCCACACCTCCGTGTCCCTGAACCCCATTATGGTTGACGGAACCGGTATGTGCGGCGGCTGCCGTGTTACCGTTGGCGGCGAAGTAAAGTTTGCCTGTGTTGACGGCCCCGAGTTCGACGGCCACAAGGTTGACTTTGCTGAGCTGATGAGCCGTAACAGCCTGTACCGTGGCCGTGAGGCTGAGGTCACCGAAAAGCACGCTTGCCGTATCGAAAAGATGGGCAAGGACCTGATCAAGTAAGGAGGAAGAGAAAAATGGCTAATATGACACTGACTAAGACTCCTATGCCTGAGCAGGACCCCAAGGTTCGTGCCCGGAACTTTAAGGAAGTTGCCATCGGCTACACCGCCGAAATGGCTATCGAAGAGGCAAACCGCTGCCTGGGCTGTAAGAAGCCCGCTTGCGTAGAGGGTTGCCCCGTTAATGTGCGCATTCCCGAGTTCATTAAGAAGGTCCAGGAAGGCGACTTCAAGGCCGCTTATGAGATCATCACCTCCACCAACGCGCTGCCTGCTCTTTCCGGCCGTGTTTGCCCCCAGGAGACCCAGTGCGAGGCCAAATGTGTCCGTGGTATCAAGGGCGAGCCCGTTGCCATCGGCCGCCTGGAGCGTTTTGTTGCTGACTGGTACCGGGAGAATGTGAACGCAATGCCCGAGAAGGTAGAGTCCAACGGCAAGAAGGTCGCTGTTGTGGGTTCCGGCCCTGCCGGTATGACCGCCGCTTCCGATTTGGCTAAGCGTGGCTACGAGGTCACTATGTTCGAGGCTCTCCATACCGCCGGCGGCGTGCTGGTTTACGGCATCCCCGAGTTCCGTCTTCCCAAGGCTATCGTTGCCAACGAGATTACCAAGCTGGAGGCCCAGGGTGTTAAGGTGATGACCAATATGGTTATTGGCAGAGTTCTCACCATCGACGAGCTGTTCGAGATGGGCTTCAAGGCTGTGTTTGTGGGCTCCGGCGCAGGCCTGCCCATGTTTATGAACATTCCCGGCGAATCCCTCAAGGGTGTTATGTCCGCCAACGAGTACCTGACCCGTACCAACCTGATGAAGGCTTACGACGAGAATTACGATACTCCCGTCATCAAGTCCAAGGCTGTTGCCGTGGTCGGTGGCGGTAACGTGGCAATGGACGCTGCCCGCTGCGCTATGCGTCTGGGCGCTGAGCACGTTTACGTTGTTTACCGCCGTGGCGAGGCTGAGATGCCCGCCCGTCTGGAAGAGCAGCACCACGCCAAGGAAGAGGGCATTGAGTTTAAGACCTTGTGCAACCCCACTTCCATCATCGGCGACGAGGATGGCCGCGTCTGCGGTATGAACTGCATCCGTATGGAGCTGGGTGAGCCCGATGCTTCCGGCCGCCGCCGTCCCATCGAGGTTCCCGGTTCTGAATTTGTGTTGGATGTGGACACTGTGATTATGTCCCTGGGCACCAGCCCCAACCCCCTGATCCGGTCCACCACACCCGGTCTGGACACCAACCGCAAGGGCTGCCTCATCGTCAATGAGGACGAGATGACCACCCGTGACGGCGTGTTCGCCGGCGGCGACGCTGTTACCGGCGCTGCCACCGTTATTCTGGCAATGGGCGCCGGCAAGAAGGCCGCCGCTGCCATCGATAAGTATTTGCAGGACAAGTAAGAAAAAAAGCCCCACCTTTCGGTGGGGCTTTTTGAATGTAAAATGCATAATGCAGAATGCAAAATGTTACCCGGGTGGCAAGCCACCCGGGTGGTTTTCTATCAAAATTTATTATCGTCGGGAAAATGTTCCATAATGTCTTCAACAGAACATTGCAGAATATTACACAATCTATCAATTGTATTGATTTCCACATTTTTATTTTGGCGCAATCTGTTAATCTGGGAGCGGTTTACATTGTGGTGGGTATATAAGTCGTATTGTGTTATTCCCTTGGCTTTCATTGTTTTCCAAAGCCGATCATATTTAATCATACCAATACTCCTCTTTTTTCTTGCGTTTTCTCTATTATTGCCGTAAAATCAAGAAAGGAATAGTGTTCGCATACGAACACTACAAGAGGAGGTTTTTATGCAAGCAGAATTGTGGGAACAGGTGTACACATCGTTGACCTGTCATATTTCAGAGCCGTGGCGAATGCCGGGTGTGATAAATGCGTTTGCCGATGGCACGAAGTGTATGCAGTTGTATGGAAAAATGCGAAATGCCTACGATCGTCTATGCGACAGATTGGGTGTAGTGGATGAGGACGAGGATGTGGAATGTATTATTCGTTGTTATATGGAAATGGAGCGGGAACTTTGCCGTCTGATGTTTGCATACGGACAGCAATTCTCCGGAAAATAAAATGTTGCCCGGGTGGAAACCACCCGGGCAAGGTTTTTATTTAGCAACCGCAGCCGCAGTTGTTGTCGCAGCCACAGCCGCAGCCGTTGTTGGTGTTCATCAGGCCGTTACCACCGCAGTTGCAGAGCAACAGGATGATCAGGATGATCCAGCAAATATTACCGCCGCAGAAACCATTGTTACACATAATCAGATACCTCCGAAATTTTTTCGCGGTGATTAACCGCTCATTCCAAGATATTCCGATTCTGCAAAAAGGTTCAGAATTTATTTCCAAAGTCCGTCGGGGTATGCGCCCTTGTCAGCCAAATCCTTGAGCGCTGCCATCACCTGGGGCTTGTCGGCAGCATAGGTCACACCGTACCACTTATCGGCGGTGCGCAGCACCTTGACAGTGGCCTTCTTGGCCTGCAACAACTGACCGATGGTCATAGGCAGGAACATTTCAGCCTTTGCGGGGTTAGCAGGCACTTCCTCCCGGAAGAAACGGGGGAAATCCTTCTCCACCTCGGCCAGGAAACCGGGAGTCAGACCCCACATATTCATGGAAACAGGGGTATCTGCGTCCACATCGGTCCAGGTTGCGCCGTCGTCTTCGGTGAAGTGAATGCCACCGGCATACTTTTCAATCTTGGTGCGCTCTACAATATCGGTCAGATAGCTGTTTTCGTCAGTTGCGCAGACACCACGGGCCACAGAGCCGTGGTCGGTGACAGTGTTGCCCAGCCGGTAGCCTACCATGCAATAGTCGCAGGAGGCGGGGTCTTCGATCTTGGACAGGAAGTTATACAGCTCCTTGTAAGCCTGCTTGCCGTAGTAATCGTCGGCATTTACCACCGCAAAGGGGGCATTGCCGATCTCTTCCTTGGCGCAAAGCACTGCGTGGCTGGTGCCCCAGGGCTTGGTGCGCTCAGCGGGGATCTCACAGCCTGCAGGAATTTTATCCAGCTCCTGGAATGCGTAGCGGATTTCCATAGGACATTTCTCCAGACGCTTGCCCACAGTGTCCATAAAATCCTTTTTGATCATATCCTTGATGATGATAACAGCGGTCTCAAAACCGGCCTCATGGGCATCAAAGAGAGAGTAGTCTAAAATTGCTTCGCCGTGGCTGCCAACGGGGTCAATCTGCTTCAGACCGCCGTAACGGCTGCCCATACCGGCTGCCAGTACTACAAGAACAGGTTTGTTCATATTTTGTACCTCCAAAATTATTATAATTCTATTCTACCAAAGATTTCTCAAAAAGCAAGCCGCAATGCAATTAACTTTGTGGTTTGCGGACTGTGTCATTCTGAGCGGAGGGCGTTAGCCCGTAGTCGAAGAATCTACGCACCATCAAGTCTCGCAAACAGCTGTTTGGTCAGAAGATCCTTCGACTTCGCATCTTTGATGCTCCGCTCAGGATGACAGGGGTTAAAGTAAAGAGGAAATATCCAGGTAAATATCTTGATTTTTTAGCTTATTCCAATTAAATTCCCCGGCCAGTTCCCGGGCAGAGATGGGGGCTTGCTTATCCAAAATGCCGCAGGCATAGCCCAATAGTCCCAAAAGGGCTTCCGGGGTGGTATGCGCTTGTAAAAAGTCCAAGTCCATATCCCTATCCCGCTTGCTAAGCCGCCGGCCGTCGGGGGCTAAAAGCATAGGCACGTGGCCGTATGCCGGGTGCTGAAAACCGAAAAGCCCCTGCAAATACATCTGTCGGGGGGCAGAGCTGAGTAAGTCCATACCCCGGACCACCTCTGTAACACCGGCCTCGCCGTCATCCACCGTCACCGCCAGCTGGTACACATACACCCCATCGGCTCTGCGCACCACAAAATCGCCGCAGTCCGTGGCTAAATTTTCAGTATAAGTACCTTGGGCCAGGTCTTCCACGGTCCAAAGCTTATCCGGTACTTTCACCCGCCAGGCGGGGGCACGGTCAAAGGCGGCCTTTTGGTCTTCTGTGAGATTTCGGCAAGTGCCGGCATACACATAGGTGCCGTCGGACAAATGAGGGGCATTTACATTGTGCAGTTGGCTGCGGGTGCAGTAGCAGGGGTACACCAAATCCCGGAGTTTTTCAAAATACCGGTCATAAACTGCCGAACGCTGGCTTTGAGGGTCGGTTTCCAAATCCCAATCAAGACCCAGCCACCGCAGATCAGACCGCAAAAGCTCTGCAAATTCCGCGCTTGTCCGCTGGGTGTCCAGGTCCTCCATACGCAGAACCAAGTAGCCGCCCCGGGACTTGACGGAAAGCCAGGCGATCAGCGCCGCAAACACATTGCCTAAGTGCATCCGCCCGGAGGGCGTGGGGGCGAATCGACCCACAGGAGATTGTGAAGTTTCTTTCATTCTATACACCAATGTTACAAAATTTTACATTATTGCGTCAAGTTGTCATCCTGAGCGACCGGAGGGAGTCGAAGGATCTACGCACCCGGCTGGCGAGAAGATTCTTCGACTTCGCAGGCATAGCCTGCTGCGCTCAGAATGACAGGGGTTTTTCTTATTTTATCTTAATTTTCCCTTTATGTAAAGGTTTGGGGCTTGTGCAACGGAGAAAAATGGTGTAAAATAGCTACATAATTTGAGCAAGGAGGTGTTCCCATGGAAAAACCCCAGCGCAGGCCGCGGAAAAAGAAGATTCCCGTCCGGCTAATCGTTGCGGCAGCGGTGCTGATGCTTTGTGGCGTGCTGATTTTCAGCATTTCCAGCAAAGCGCCTGCCCCGGCTGACCCCACGGTCAGTACCACAGCCCCCACCCAGGGAACGACTCCGGCTACGGATGCTACTGTTGCCACAGCCGAAACCAAGCCTACAAACACCGTGATCCACTATGCGGCGGCTGGCGACCTGAATGTGAACGAGAAAACCGTGGGCACAGGCGATGCAGCCGGCTACACAGATGCCTTTTTGGATGTAGCCCATTTATTGGCCAAGGCGGATGTGGCTTCCATCAATTTTGAGGGAAATCTCTTCGGCGAACCCTACGGCGCAGGCGGCTCTGCCCCGCAGGCGCTGGCCGAGGCAATGGGCAGTATGGGCATCGACCTGGTGCAGATGGCCAATTCTTACTCCATCAACAAGGGCATTTCCGGACTTGCCGCTTCCTTAAACGGCATTACCGCCGCAGGTATGGAGTCTGTGGGCGCTTATGCCACCAACAAGGATTTCAAAGCCGGTAAGGGTTATACTATTAAGAATGTGCAAGGCATTCGTATTGCTTTTATGGCTTTTACCAAGGGTATGGACGGTATGGCGCTGCCTGTGGGCAGTGAAAACTGCGTAAATGTGCTGTATTCCGACTATGACAGCGCCTATCAAGTGGTGGATACCCAGAAGATCAGTTCCATCATCAATGCCGCCAAGAAGGAAAAGCCGGATATTATGGTGGCGCTGCTCCACTGGGGCAGTGAGTTTAATAACACAATCAGCCCCAGCCAGGAAGCCATCGCAGAGCTGCTGCAGGCGAACGATGTAGATGCCATTATCGGCACCCATTCCCACTATGTGCAGAAGGTGGATTTTAACCGGGAAACCGGCAAAGTTTTAGCCTATTCTTTGGGCGACTTCTTCTCCGATGCCTCCCGGTCCGGCTCTGAGTATTCTATTGTGCTGGATCTGGAGATCACCAAGGACCATAAAACCGGGGATGCCAAGATCACAAACTGCACCTACACCCCAATCTTTACCGTAAGTGAAGAGAATAAGCCCTTGCGGGTGGTGCGGCTGAAAGAAAACATGGCCGCCTATGAAAGCGGATATTTGGACAAGGTGACAGCTGAAACCTACGCCAAAATGCAATATGCCCTCCAGCGAATTGAAGCCCGCGTAGCAGGTGAATAAAAAATGAGCCTTCCCCTCTGGGGAAGGTGGATTCAAATTTGCCAACAACCGGGCAAATTTGAAGACGAAAGAGGAGAAAAACCTCTCCCGACCTCGCCGTGCTCGGCCACCCTCCCCAAAGGGGAGGGCTTTTTATTTCATTTTCTTCCGGTAGTGGTACCACAAATACAGGGTAGAGCCGCTCCAGGCGATCACCTCTGCATAATATATGCCGGTTTGGTATCCGGTCCAGGCAACGATTCCTGTTACCGTCAGCCGGAAAAACAGTTCCACAAAGCCGGAAATCATAGGCCGCACCGTATCGCCTAACCCCTGCAATGCGGAAAACAGCAGATACAGGCAGTAAAGCACCGGCAAAGCAGTTGCCATCGTTTTGAGATATGCATAAGCAATATCCCCCGCCAAAGCCGCCTGGGCGGGATCTTCCGAGGAGATAAAGAGCATAGCGATATTCCGTCCGAACAGGAACATCGCCCCGGCAATGACCAAAGAGGTGAGCACCGCCAGCACGGTGGCGCTTTTCATACCGCTGCGAATGCGGTCGAACCGGCCTGCGCCGTAGTTTTGGCCCACATAGGTGTTGATGGCAAAGCCATAGGACAAAGCGGCGATCTCAAGCAGGCCGTAGAGCTTGTTGGTAGAGGTGAAACCGGCAATGAAGGTGGTGCCGAAGGCATTGACCACCGCCATTACCACCATACCGCCCACGGCAATGGCAATGTTCTTGGTGGCCACCGGCGTGCCAATGCGCAGAAGGTTTCCCAAATTGCTCCGGTCAGGGCGCAGTTCTGCTTTGGAAAAGCGCAGCTGGGGTGTACGAATAATCTTGACAAGACAAATCGTTCCGGAAATGCACTGGGAAAATACTGTGGCGGCTGCCGCGCCGGCAATACCCCAGCGAAGCCCATATACAGCCACCAAATCCAGCGCGATATTGGTCACAGATGCCACAGTCATAGCCAACAGGGGTGTCTTGCTGTCGCCCACCGCCCGGAGCATAGCGGAGCAGTAGTTAAAGAAGAACACCACAGGCAAACCCGCAAACAAGATTCGAATATATAGCCCGGACATAGCGACCAACTCTTCCGGCACCCGCAAAAGCTGCAAGAACAGCGGAACACCCAAAACACCGATCAGCGTGCAAATTAGCGCAAGACCGGCAGAAGCCAAAGCCGATTGTCCCATAAACCGCCGCAGGCGCTTTTCGTCATTTGCGCCGAAGGCCTGGGCAATGCGCACGCTAAAGCCTTGGGTGAAGCCCTGGGCAATGCCCAGCATCAGCCAGTTCAGCCAATCCACGCAGCCAAGGGCAGCCAAAGCCTCAATGCCCACGCCCCGGCCTACAATGGCGGTATCCACCAGCATATACAGCTGCTGGAATACATTGCCCAGCATCAGCGGCAAAGAGAATCGCAGCAGCAATTTCCAGGGACTGCCCTGGGTCATATTCAGTGTTTTGCCCATAACAATCCCTCCTATCAGGACGTCATTGCGAGGAGCGCAGCGACGTGGCAATCTCAGCGTGTAATTTACATAGAGAATGATAGCATAGGTTTTCAAAAAAGCAAGATGTTTTTGTTGCTTTATGGAAAAAAAGGCGTATAATGGAGAGAAATGGATTTATAAGGAGCGTTTATATGAATACGCTGCAAAATTTACACCAGCACAGTACCTTCTGTGATGGAAAGGACACCCCCGAAGAGGTGGTTTTGGAGGCAATAGCCAAGGGTTTTGGCGGTATCGGCTTTTCCAGTCATTGCTATATGCCTATCTCGCAGTATTCTATGACCGCGGAGAGCACACCGGCGTATTGCAAGGAAATTCGCCGTCTGAAAGAGGTCTACAAAGACCAAATCGATGTGTTTTTGGGCCTTGAATATGACCACTGCTGTCCCCTTGACCCGGTGGGATATGACTACCTCATTGGCTCTCTGCACAATCTGTATATAGATGGAGAGTATCGCAATTTCGACGGCATTCCCGAAAAGCACAAGGCTATGGTGGATGTCTATTTCGGCGGTGACGGCTTAGCCTTTGCCAAGGAGTATTACCGTCAGCTGGCAAAACTTCCCGACAAAGCCCCCATTGATATTATCGGTCACTATGACCTGATCACCCGGTATCAAGATACCCATCCCCTGTTTAATTGGAACGATAAGGCCTACCGCAATGCTGCCATCGAGGCCGCCGAGGCTATGGCCGGACGGGTGCCTTTGTTTGAACTGAACTGCGGCGCGGTGATCCGTGGCACCCGCACCACCCCCTATCCCCAGGATTTTATCATCAAGGAACTGAAAAGGCTGGGCTTTGGCGTGATTATCACCACCGACTGCCACCAAAAGCACCAGATGGATGCCTGGATGGAGGAGGGCAAGGAATTTCTTAGAAATTGCGGCTATAAAGAGCGCCACATCCTCACCAAAGAGGGCTTTATTCCTGTACCGATGTAATAAAAAAGACCGCCATTGGCGGTCTTTTCTATTTCTTCTTAAAGATAATCAGCTTGGAAATAAAGTAATTGCCCACCAGGACGGCAATTTGGGCGGCTACCTTTATCCATACGCCTGGGAAGTGCAGCCAGGTGACAAATACCAGCAAAATGGTCTCTTCCATCAAAAGGGTCAGTACCCGTCCGGAAAAAAAGCCGACCATTTCTGTCCAAAAGGCCTTGCCTTTTGTATGCGAACAGAAGACCCAGGTGCGGTTTGTGCCGTAGGCGGTGGCGACCGCCAGTACCCAGGAAATCACATTGGCGATCAGCGCGTCTATGCCCAGGAGGGTTTCGCAGATCACGAAAGAGCCAATACTCACTACTGTGGCCACTCCGCCAAAGAGAATGTACAAAAGAATCTCCTTGTGCTTGGCGTATAGCTTGTAGAACCGCCGCAGACCGGGCAGGCGCATAATTCTATCGAAAATATCCATTACTCAAAATCCCGCTTCAGCATCTTATCCGTATCCAGCCGCACAATATACCGGGGGCGCTGTTTGACTTCCTGGTAAATGGCGCCGATATAAGTGCCCAAAATGCCCAGGCCCAGCAAAATGCCGCCGCCCAAGAGCAAAAGCAGCAGGATAACCGTGGTAAAGCCAGCCAAAGCCTTGCCGCTGAACCAGTTTACCAGAGTTTGAATGCCCATCACCAAGCCGATTAGCAGGGAAAGTCCGCCCATATAGCCAACAATGGACAAGGGCTTGGTGCTGAAAGAAATGATGTTGGAAACGGCATATTTTGCCAAATTGAAGAAGGACCATTTGGTGGTGCCGAAAGCGCGCTCAGCCACATCGTAGCCCACCTGGCAGCTCTTGAAGCCCACCCAGAAGGACATAGCCCGGAAGAAAGTCTTCCGCTCGGGCATATCCAGCAGGACCTGAATGACGGATTTATCCAAAAGCTTAAAATCGCTGGTATTTTCCATTTCCGTGCCGGTAAGGGAAGACAGCAGCTTATAGAAAGTGCCGGCAAACAGCTTGTGGAACACGGACTCCCTGCCCCGGGTGTTCTTCACACCCTCGACGATGTCGTAGCCTTCCTCCCACAGCCGGTACATTTCCACGATGGTCTGGGGCGGATGCTGCAGGTCGCAGTCCATCACCACGGCGCAGCCGCCCTTGATGGCGGAAAGGCCTGCAAAAATAGCAGCTTCTTTGCCGAAATTCCGGCTGAATTCCAATCCCCGTATATGGCTGTCATTTTCTGCCAAAGCCAAAACCTTGGAAAAGGTCTGGTCCTTGGAGCCGTCGCTGACGAATACCAGCTCATAGGGGATGTGGGTATCGCGCATAATACGGCTTACCACACCGGCGGTGTTTTCGATATTTTCTTCCTCGTTAAAGGCGGGGATTACAATAGAAAGCAATCTGTTTTTCATCTTTTGTCTCCTTTTTGGGACTCTATTTTATTATGATACCAGTATTTCGGAAAAAATGCAAGACAAACCGTGATCCAAATAAAAATAGCAGACGTCCCAAGGGGCATCTGCTATTTTTGGTGACCCGCCGGAGATTCATTGCTTTTTCGCCTTTGGCGAAAAGAAAGGATCGCCGCCATCCAGCTGGCGGCGGCAACGCTCGTCCGCGTTGCATTTAGTCATTCGAATCTCCGCCTTGTTTTAAAGAAATAGAGAGGATATTCCTAAAGGAATATCCTCTCTATTTGGTGACCCGCCGGAGATTCGAACTCCGGACCCACTGCTTAAAAGGCAGTTGCTCTGCCAACTGAGCTAGCGGGTCAAATCCATTTAGGAATTTTAGCATAAGACACGCCAAAAGTCAAGGGCTTACCGAATCTTCCTTGCCAAAAAGCTTTTTTCTGTATAATTTTTCCCTTATTTCAAAAAACTATTGCAAAAACAAAGCTGCCGTGCTATAATTTCTCGTGATATTGGGATGTCGCCAAGCGGTAAGGCACCAGACTTTGACTCTGGCATTCGTAGGTTCAAATCCTGCCATCCCAGCCAAAAAAGCACTTGCGCAAGCAAGTGCTTTTTGTTTTTTAGTTTTCGTCCTCGCACCAAAATACCTTGCGGCAATCAGTGCAGCCTTCCCGGGTCTTCATTTGTAGCTCCTGGGTCTTGGTGGTGACGGTGGTACAGGGGGCAACGGATTTGGTGATAAAGGCATTTGCGCCAATCACAGAGCCCTGGCCGATGACCGTTTCGCCGCCCAGTACGGAAGTACCGGCATAGATGGTAACATTGTCCTCGATAGTGGGGTGGCGGCGCTTGCCCCGCAGGCTTTGACCGCCCCGGGTGGACAGAGCGCCCAGGGTCACACCTTGGTAGATCTTCACATTGTCGCCGATCACAGTGGTCTCACCGATAACGATACCTGTGCCGTGGTCAATGAAGAAGTATTTGCCCACGGTTGCGCCGGGGTGGATATCGATGCCGGTAACGCTGTGGGCGTGTTCGGTCATGATCCGGGGCAGCATAGGCACGTTCAAAAGATACAATTCGTGAGCCAGCCGGTAAACAGTGATGGCAAACAGACCGGGGTAGGCGAAAATGATCTCCGCCATGCCGGTGGCGGCGGGGTCGCCGTCATAGGAGGCCTGCAGGTCGGTCTGCACCATAGCCCGGATTTGGGGGATTCTCCGGAAGAACTCCAGGCAAACCTCCTGGGCGTGCATTTGGGCGGCTTCTATCTCTTCGCCGTAGTCGGCAAACACCAAAGCCATCTGGCTGTTTAAGTTGTACATCACATCCTCAATCAGCATGGAAAGGTTGTGCTTTGCGTTGTAGGTGCGGTAATTTTTATCCTTAAAATAGCCGGGGAACACGATTTTGCGGAGCTTTTCAATAATGTCAATGACCACATCCTTGTCCGGCTGACGGAGCTGCTCGATTTTGTCGATGTCCCGGCCTGCCTTGTAGTCCTGCAAAATGGCATCCACCACTGATTCAATTTTCTCTTCATAGGTAGTCATACAGAAATTCCCCCTTTTTCCATATCTTTATACCATAGCCAAGGGGCGGTTGTCAATGTTCCTATTGACAAGAAAAGTTGGGGCGGGGTATAATTTAAGAAAGATGAACGGAGGATGTTTCTATGGCTGTTTATACATCTGCCAGCCAGCTGGTGGGCAATACCCCCCTGTTGGAGCTGACAGGGATTCAGAAAAAGCTGGGTCTTTCTGCCAAGGTGCTGGCGAAATTGGAATATTTCAACCCCGCCGGGTCTGCCAAGGACCGGGTGGCGCTTTCTATGATCGAAGATGCGGAGGAGAAGGGCTTGCTGAAACCCGGCTCTGTGATTATCGAGCCTACTTCCGGCAATACGGGCATCGGCCTTGCCGCTATGGCGGCAACCCGGGGCTACCGGACCATCATTGTTATGCCCGATTCCATGAGCGTCGAGCGGCAGAAACTGATGACCGCCTACGGCGCAGAGCTGGTGCTGACTCCCGGCAAGCTGGGAATGTCCGGGGCGATTGCCAAGGCGGAAGAGCTGGCAAGGCAGCTGCCGGGCGGTTTTATTCCCGACCAATTCGGCAATCCGGCAAACGCAAAAGCCCACTATAAGACCACTGGCCCGGAGATATGGAAAGATACCGAGGGCAATATTGACTTCTTTGTAGCCGGTGTAGGTACCGGCGGCACCATCACCGGTGTGGGCGAATATCTGAAAGAGCAGAATCCCGGGGTGCAGGTGATTGCGGTAGAGCCGGCGGCCTCGCCCCTTTTGTCCGGTGGACAGGCCGGCCCTCACGGCCTGCAGGGTATCGGCGCAAACTTTATTCCTAAGGTGCTGAACAGAAAAATTTATGACCGTGTAATGCAAATTACCGAGGAACAGGCCTATGAAGCTGCCCGGCTGCTGGGCAAGACAGAGGGCGTTTTGGTGGGCATTTCCTCCGGCGCGGCGCTGTATGCTGCTTTGGAAGTGGCAAAGGAAAACCCCGGCAAGACCGTGGTGGTTCTGCTGCCGGACACCGGAGATAGATACCTGTCCACTCCTCTTTTCTAATTTATGATCGCATCGGGAAAACCCTACAGTCAAAAATGGAAAATCCGGGTATCGAAAGATACCCGGATAAAATTTTAATCGTCGATGCGCTGAATGCTTGCGCCTAAGGAAGTCATTTTCTCAACCAGGTGCTCGTAGCCACGCTCCACATAGCTGATGTTTTTGATGACCGTTGCGCCCTCGGCAACCAGGCCGGCAATGACCAAAGCTGCGCCTGCCCGCAGGTCGTGGGCTCTCACAACTGCGCCGTTCAGCTTTTCCCGGCCGCTGATAATGGCAGTCTTGCCACTGATGAGGATATCAGCGCCCATGGTGGCAAGCTCGGTGCAGTAGCCGAAGAAGCGGGTCTCGTACACGCTTTCGGTCAGATTGCTCACGCCCTTGGCGATGCTCATACACACGCAAATCTGCGCCTGCATATCCGTGGGGAAGCCAGGGTAGGGTCGGGTCTTCACGTTGGTGCATTCCAACCGTCCGTCGGACATAACCCGGATAGAATCGTCATAATGGATGCAGGTGACGCCCATTTCCTCCAGCTTGGAGGTAACGCATTCCATATGCTTGGGAATCACGTTCTGCACCAGCACATTACCGCCGGTGGCGGCAACAGCTGCCAGATATGTACCGGCTTCGATCTGGTCGGGAATAATGGCGTAAGTGCCGCCCTCCAGCTTTTCCACGCCGGTGATCTTCACGGTGTCGGTACCGGCGCCGGAGATCCGGGCGCCCATGGTGTTGAGGAAGTTGGCAAGGTCAACGATGTGAGGCTCCTTGGCGGCATTCTCAATAATGGTTCTGCCGGGAAGCAGGCAAGCTGCCAAAATGATATTCACAGTCGCGCCAACGCTGACCACATCCAAGCTCACCCGACTACCCTGTAAGCCGTTGGGGCCGGGCTTCAGATGGACATAATCATCGGTCTGCTGGACCTTTGCGCCCAAGGCACGGAAGCCCTTGATGTGCTGGTCGATGGGACGGGCGGCGAAGTTACAGCCGCCGGGCAGCGCAACGCTGGCCTCATGGAATCGGCTGAGCAGAGCGCCCATCAGATAGTAGCTGGCCCGCATCTTTCGCACAAGTTCCGGGTTGGGGTGGGCACTTTGCACATTGGTGCAGTCCAAAATCACGGTGCTGGGCTCTTCGTAAGTGATCTCAGCGCCCAGATCCTCTAATATATCAAGAAGCGTCCGCACATCGGAGATGTCCGGAACATTTTCAACCCGGCATTTGCCGGAAACCAGCAAGGCTGCCGGTAGTATCGCTACGGCAGCATTTTTACCGCCGCTGATGGTTACCGTGCCTTCCAGCCGGCGGCCACCGTTAATGACGTATTTCGCCAAGGGTTTCACTCCTTGCAATAATCAATTTCATACTTTGTCAGTATAGCATACTTTTGTTATTATGTAAAGCAAAAATTTCGGCCATTTTATCGGCGTAAGCCCTTGGGATAGTGGTTTTTCAGCACTTTTCCGTCTGCTTTGCCCCATCCAATGGTATAGCTTCCAGCCTTTACCAAGGTCCAGCCACGGCCCTCACAGGGGAGGGTCTCGCCCCGTATATAGGCTGCCATTTGGGTGCTGTCCGGGTCTAAGGAAATGGCGGCAGCGGCATCTTTCAGCCACAGGGCCAGTGCGTGAGCCGGCTCAAAGCGGTCTTTTTTTAATTCGCCCAGTTCAAGACCCGGGCGGAGAACTTTTACGCCCTTGATTGCCGGCATTTCCTCTGGAGCCCAAAACAAACTCTGTCCAAAGACGATGGTTTTGCCGGCGGGCAGAGAAATTCCCAAGTCCTTGGCAAAGGCTATCCACGCCTTAGGAAGCTTTTCACCCTTTTCGGCAGGAATCTCAGTTTCTTCGCCGCCTGTTTTCCGGAGGACTGCTACAAAATGACCTTCTCCCAACAGTTTATGCGGCCAAAGTCGGAACATTCCGGTATTTACCCGGGTAAACCAAGGGGCGTCTACATTTTCTAAGGTAAATTCCGGGTGATGTGCCAAAAAGTTTTCCATTGCCTGCTCGTTTTCTTCCGGGGCAAAGGTGCAGGTGGAGTACACCAGCCGGCCTCCGGGCGCAACCAGTTCTGCGCCGGACTGGAGGATTTCGGCCTGTCGCCGAGCGCACATTTCTACTGTTTCCTGACTCCAATCGGTGACAGCTGCTTCTTCCTTGCGGAACATACCCTCGCCGGAGCAGGGGGCATCAATGAGCACCCTGTGGAAAAAGCCCGGGTATTTTTCTGCCAGCCGGGCGGGGTGTTCGTTTGTTACCAAAGCGTTGGCAACGCCCATTCTTTCTATATTACGGCTTAAAATTTTCGCCCGCTTGGGATTGATTTCATTGCACAGCAAGAAACCATCGCCTGCCATTTTGCCGGCAATTTGGGTGGTCTTGCCGCCGGGGGCGGCGCAAAGGTCGCAGACCCGCTCCCCCGGTTGGGGGTCTAAGAGGGCAACCGCCGACATGGCGCTGGCCTCCTGCAGATAGTATACGCCGGCCTCGTGATAAGGGTGCAGACCGGGCCGGGCCTCCGGGTCATAATAAAAGCCCTGTGCTTCCCAGGGTACGGGATTTCCCACAAAAGGCATCACGGGTGCGTCGCCTTTTAGGGGATTGAACCGCAAAGCCACCGCCCGGGGCCGATCCAAGCTCTCCAAAAATGCCGGGTATTCTTCCCCCAGCTGACCTTTTACTCTGTTCAAAAATTCCTGCGGCAGCATTCGCCCACCCCCTTTTTGTTTTTAGTATAGCATACATCTTGCGTAATCGCAATGCAAAATGCAAAGTGCAAAATGCAAAATTGTGGTGTCGGCAATCCCTTCATTCTGCATTTATCATTTTGAATTTTGCATTAAAAAAGACCCTCCGAAGAGGGTCTTTTTTCTTAGTACATTCCGCCGCCCTGGGCTGCAGCGGCTGCCATTGCAGCGGCATCTGCCTCGGGAGTGGGCTTGTCGGCCACCAGAGACTCTGTGGTCAGCACGCAAGCGGCGATGGATGCGGCATTCTCCAGGGAGGAGCGGGTCACCTTGGTGGGGTCCACAATGCCGTTGGAGATCATATCCATATAGGTCTCGGTGTAAGCGTTGTAGCCGTAGCCGATCTTCTTGGAGTTCTTGATCTTCTCAAAGACCACGCTGCCGTCCACACCGGCGTTCTCAGCGATCTGACGAACAGGTGCCTGCAGAGCGGTGGCGATGATCTTAGCGCCGGTCTTCTCGTCGCCGGTGAGCTTTGCGATCAGCTTCTCAACAGCAGCGATGGCGTTGACTTGAGCGGTACCGCCGCCGGCCACGATGCCCTCTTCCACAGCGGCGCGGGTTGCGTTCAGAGCATCCTCAACACGCAGCTTCTTTTCTTTCATAGCGACCTCGGTCTGTGCGCCGACCTTGATGACGGCAACGCCACCGGAGAGCTTTGCCAGACGCTCCTGGAGCTTTTCCTTGTCGTACTCGGAAGTGGTGGTAGCAATGGAAGCGCGGATCTGCTGGGCGCGGGCCTTGATATCCTCGGCAGCGCCGTCGCCATCCACGATGGTGGTGGTGTCCTTGGTGACAACCAGCTGACGGCAGTGACCCAGGTCGGTCATCTGAGCCTCAGTCAGCTCCATATTCAGCTGGCTGGAGATCACAGTACCGCCGGTGAGGATAGCGATATCCTGCAGCATTTCCTTGCGGCGATCGCCAAAGCCGGGAGCCTTGACGCAGACCACATTGAAGTTACCGCGCAGACGGTTTACAAGCAGAGTTGCCAGGGCGTCGCCCTCTACATCCTCAGCAATGATCATCAGCTTCTTGCCGGACTTGACAACGGGCTCCAGAATGGGCAGGATCTCCTGAATGGAGGTGATCTTCTTGTCAGTGATCAGCAGGTAAGCATCGTCCAGGATGGCTTCCATCTTGTCGGTGTCGGTGACCATGTAGGGGGAGATATAGCCACGGTCGAACTGCATACCTTCCACAACATCCAGGCCGGTCTCAGCGGTCTTGGATTCTTCAATGGTGATAACACCCTCGGTGCCGACCTTCTCCATAGCCTCAGCGATCAGTGCGCCGATGGACTCGTCGCCGGAGGAAACAGTACCGACTCTTGCGATATCGTCAGAGCCCTTCACGGGAACGGAGTGCTCCTTAATAGCGGCAACAGCGGCTTCAACAGCCTTCTCGATGCCCTTGCGCATAACCATGGGGTTAGCGCCTGCGGACAGGTTCTTCAGACCCTCACGGGTGATGGCCTGTGCCAGCACGGTAGCGGTGGTGGTGCCGTCACCGGCAATATCGTTGGTCTTGGTAGCCACTTCGCGGATGAGCTGTGCGCCCATATTCTCAAAGGGGTCTTCCAGCTCCACTTCCTTGGCGATGGTCACGCCGTCATTGGTGATCTGGGGTGCGCCGAACTTTCTGCCCAGCACAACATTGCGGCCCTTGGGGCCGATGGTTACCTTAACGGTATCAGCCAGCTGGTCGATACCGGACTGCAGCTTCTTACGGGCGTCTTCGCCGTAAACGATTAATTTTGCCATTGTAGTTTGCCTCCTAAAAATCAGTCAGTTACGATTGCCAGGACATCGTCCTGCTTCACGAACTTGTAGTCCTCGCCATCCAGCTTGATGTCGTTGCCAACGAAATTGCCAACGATGACCTTGTCGCCGGCCTTCACGGTCATGGTCACATCCTTGGTGCCGGGGCCAACGGAAACGACTTCAAAGAAGCCGGGCTTTTCCTTGGTGGTGGTAGCCAGAATGATGCCGGATGCGGTGGTTTCCTGGGCCTCAGCGGCCTTGAGCAGAATGTTATCTGCCATAGGTTTCAGTTTCATATTCTTATGCCTCCAGTTTATTTAGATTGCGGCAAAGCCGCATTTATCTATGATTTTTGGGTTTAGCACTCAAGGCCTCTGAGTGCTAACGACAGTATAATAGCAGAAGAGAATAGAAAAAGCAAGGGGTAATTTGGGAAAATTTTTGAAAATTTTGTAAATCTTCAATAACACCGTCATTGCGAGGAGCCGAAGGCGACGTGGCAATCTCCCGGAACGATGTTTATAATGCGGAGCATTTCGATAGATGCGACCAGGAGATTCCCACGACCAGTTTGCGAACTGGTCTCGGAATGACGTGGAAGTTTACAGCTGATCCAGATTCAGCCGGAAGGGCTCTAAGCAATTTTCGATAAACCAGTCAAGTTCCGGGCGGCCCATTGCTTTCATAGATTGCATTGTGGCGGCCTCGGCGGAGTCAAACTCCGTATTGCCGGCTTTCTGCTCCTCCACACATTTAATATAAGCAGAGAGCTTGTCGGCAGCCTTGACAATGGTGGAGATTTCCTTATCGTCTTCTAAAATGAAATCGGTGTAGCAGTCAACCAGTTCCTGGGGCACCATCTTCAGAAGCCGCTCCCCGGCGATCCGTTCCACCTGCTTGTAGGCGACCTTGATGTCCGGGTTGTAATATTTAATAGGTGTGGGCATATCGCCGGTGAGGATCTCCGTGGCATCGTGATAAAGGGCGGCCACAGCGCACCGGTCCGGGTCCGGACAGGGCAGCTTCAAAATGTCCCGGCGGATCAGCGCCAAAGCGTGGGCAAGCACAGCCACCTGATGGCTGTGTTCCTGGATGTTTTCAGAGAAGGTATTGCGCATCAGACCCCAGCGGGTGATGTAGCGCATACGGCCCAGCAGGGCATAAAATTCGTTAGCCATTTTCAATCAGTTCCTTTAAGGTTTTTGCCAAATCCTTGGGGTCACGGCAAAGATACTCTGCGCCGTTCTCCACCAGATAATCTTCGTCCCGGAAGCCCCAAAGCACGGTTAAACAGGGCATACCGGCGTTCTTCGCGGTAAATACATCCACCTCGCTGTCGCCCACATATACGCACTTCTCTACTCCAATAGCGGCCATACCCTTGTAGACCATATCCGGGGCGGGCTTGCGGGGGCAATCAGCGGTTTCGCCCAAGGCGTAGATGTCTTCACCAAAATATTCCTTGCACATGGGCTTTACGGCTCGGTCGGGCTTGTTGGATACGATGGCGATGGGGTAGTCTTTTTTCAGTTCGTCAAGGGCTTCCAAAATGCCCGCGTAGGGGGCGGTCTTAATGCGGTTGTGGGTGTCGTACCAATCCTGATATGCTGCCAAAGCGGCATCTAAGTCGGGATCGTCAGCCTTGCCGGGCAGGGCCTGGCGAATGAGATTCCGCGCGCCTGTGCCTAAGTAGCTGCGGATCTCCCGGTCGGTCCGGGTGGGGCAGCCAAAAGCTTCCAATGTATGATTGACAGAGTCGGTCAAGTCCTGCAAAGTATCCAGCAGCGTGCCGTCCAGATCAAATAAAATGCCAGTTTTCATAGTGCCTCACTTGTTTTTCAGTACGCGAATGTCATTACCCACAAAGGGCAAAAGCTGGAAGCTACCCTCCAACCGGGATGCGATCTGGGGGGAGTACCGGGCCCGGATCTCGTCAATGTTCAGGTTTGTAGAAATAATCATAGGCTTGCCCGCCAAAAGACGGTCATTGAGCAGGGTGTACAGAGCGGCAACGGTGAAATTGCCGGGCAGTTCCGTGCCCAAATCGTCGATAATCAGCAGGTCGCAGGTGGAGAGCTTTTTCACAGCCTCCGCGCTTTCCTCGTCCGGGCGGAAGTGGTCTTTTTCCAGTTTTCCAAACAGATGGGCGGCGGTTTCGTAGGCAACGGAGTAGCCCTTTTCCGCAACCTCTGTTGCGATGCAGGCAGACAGCATTGTCTTGCCTAAGCCGGTAGTGCCATTGAAAAACAAATTCCCGGAACTTTTTGTGAAATTTTCGGCATACTTTTTACAAATGGAAAAAGTTTTAGCCATCACTGTCCGGGGGCTGACGCCGTACTGGGGATCAACGGTGTCCGGATAGTAATCCAAGAGGAAGTCGGCAAAGCGGTGTTCGCCACAGGCAAGAAGGGAAAGCTCTTTTTTCTGCTCCTGGCGGCAAATCTCAGAAAGACAAGTGCACATAGCAGTTCCAATATAACCGGAGCCACCACATTTTTCGCAAAGAGGGGTTTCCTCTGCGTATTCTGCGGGGAATTTGGAAAGGATCAGCGCCTTGCGCTCGGCTTGCAAGGCTTGATTATTCTTCTTTACCTGTTCCATTGTGTTTGCGCCGCCTAAGAAGGCAGCCTGAGCAGCCGCTACCATTGCGCTGCGCAAAAGGATATCGATTTCCCGGATACGGGGCAAGGTTTCGTAAACTTCCCGCAAAAGCGCCTGCTGGCGGGAATCATGGTCGACCTTTTGGCTCTCCAAGACCCGGCGGGCCCGGCGCACCACATCAGCACTGTATGCCATATGTTAGTCCTCCTTAAGAAGTTTTGCAATTGCATCCAATTCCGCTTGTCCGGGCTTGCCGGTAGCGCCCCGGGGCACGGACTTTGTGGGCTTTTTGTCACCGGCATTCACCTGCGCCAAAGTAAACAGACCCATTTCCTGCCAGCGGGTGAGAATCTTGTTCATATAGGCCCAGCTAAGGCCGCCGGTGTTCAGGCAGGTCTTTTCGTAGGCCAGCTTTATGACATCTTCTTCAAAACCCATCTCCAGCCAGCTTTCGGCGTACTTGGTCTCACCGGGGGTGAGGGTTCTGCCACGAATTTGCAGCAGGTCCATAAGGCCTGCCAGGCGGCTGCGGCGCTGGTTCTGATTTTGAATAAAGGCGGCGGCTTCTTCCATGGTGTCGATGCCGTTTTCCGCCCAGTAGTAGGCCTCTTTTTCAATGGTTCGCAGGCTGGGGTTGCGGAGCTGACCCTTGGCACGGGCCCGGTCCTTGCAGTAGTACACCAGCATGGAGATCACCTCGTTGGGCAGGCCCAAATAGCGGACAAAGCCCAAAAGGATCTTCAGTTCCTCCGTGTTCAAGGCCCGGCCCAGCACCCGCTGGACTTCTCCGTAAAGGGATTGGAAACTGCGGTCCGTGCCCATTGCACCGGTCACATCCTGCTCGGTGTACTGGGGACGCTCTCCGGTGAATAGGGTATTGGTTCGGGTTTCCGGCCACAGGCCCATCTGCCGCAAGGTGGCGGCGGCGCAGGCATAGCGGGTCTTGGGTAACCCCAGAGTTTCCTCAGCTTTGACGGCATCACCGCCGCTGTGTATGTACAGATAAAGAAGCGCCGCATCGGGATTTTTGGCGCTGAGTAATTTGTGAAGATCGGTGTGAGAAATTTGCAGACCGTTCATTGCGGCTTTCCTTTCAAAGCATAATAATCCATAGTAAATGACATTATACCACAGCTTTTTACCGGAAACAACGGGAAAATAAAGCTGAAAATGTAGAAAAATAACCCGCATTTTTGGCACACAACAGGATATTGTGGTGGGAATGCGTTCTGACCACAAGAGGATGGAAAACTACCGGATATGTCATCCTGAGCGAGTGCAGCGAGTCGAAGGATCTACGCACTGCTTTTGGGTGAATATGTGATTTGGTGCGAAGATTCTTCGACTACGCGCCTTCGTCGCTCCGCTCAGAATGACAGGGGGATAGTTTTTGGCCGTTTCCTCTTGTCAAGGCGGGGAAATTGTGGTAGACTAACAAAAATATGCGTAAGTAACAGGAGATGTGTTATGTCAATCTTGAAAGAAGAAATCAGCCGCCGCCGGACTTTTGCGATTATCTCCCACCCCGACGCCGGTAAAACCACCTTAACGGAAAAATTCCTGCTCTACGGCGGCGCTATCGCCCAGGCCGGTGTGGTCAA
Organism: Oscillospiraceae bacterium; assembly: GCA_017561205.1. Classification (GTDB taxonomy): domain Bacteria; phylum Bacillota; class Clostridia; order Oscillospirales; family Oscillospiraceae; genus Faecousia. The sequence continues at coordinate 50,400 of JAFZDL010000016.1, forward strand.
GGGCAAGAAGAATTCCCGGGCCGCTACCTCTGACTGGATGGAGATCGAAAAGCAGAGAGGTATTTCCGTTACCTCCTCTGTTATGCAGTTCCAGTACGGCGGATTCTGTATCAACATTCTGGACACCCCCGGCCACCAGGACTTCTCCGAGGATACCTACCGAACCTTGATGGCAGCGGATGCTGCGGTTATGGTCATCGACGGCGCCAAGGGTGTTGAGCCCCAGACCCGCAAACTCTTTAAGGTCTGCGCCATGCGGCATATTCCTATCTTTACCTTTATCAATAAGATGGACCGGGAGACCCAGGACCCCTTTGACCTCTTAGACGAAGTGGAGCGGGAGCTGGGCATTGAGACCTATGCCATGAACTGGCCCATCGGCTGCGGCAAGGATTTTAAGGGCGTTTACGACCGGCAGAAGAGCCAGCTGATCTTCTTCTCCGGACTGAACGGCAAGGCCAAGGCTGACAAGCTGGAAGTGGATCTGTATGATGCCAAGGTTGCAGAGCTTTTGGATTCAGACACCAAGCACCAACAGCTCATCGACGATGTAGAGCTGCTGTCTGCCGGCCGGGAAATGGACTTCGAGGCTGTCCGCCAGGGTCAGCTTTCTCCTGTGTTCTTCGGCTCTGCGCTGACCAACTTTGGTATTGAGCCCTTTTTGGAAAACTTCCTGAAGTTGACACCGCCCCCCCTGTCCCGGGTCTCCGACCAGGGTGAGGTGGATGCCTTCAGCCCGGATTTTTCCGCATTTGTCTTTAAGATTCAAGCCAATATGAACAAGGCCCACCGGGACCGCTTGGCCTTTATGCGTATTTGCTCCGGCAAATTCCAGCGGGATACGGAATACTACCACATGCAGGGCGGTCGGAAGATGCGTCTTTCCCAGCCCCAGCAGCTGATGGCCGCGGAGCGGGAGATCGTGGAAGAGGCCTATGCCGGCGACGTGATCGGTGTGTTCGACCCGGGTATTTTCGCCATCGGCGATACCATTACTGTGCCCAGTAAGAAATTCCTGTACTCCGGCATCCCCACCTTTGCTCCCGAGCATTTCTGCCGGGTGTCTGCCAAGGATTCCATGAAGCGCAAGCAGTTTGTCAAGGGTACGGAGCAGATCGCCCAGGAGGGTGCTATCCAGATCTTCAAGGTGCCCAATTCCGGTATGGAAGAGGTCATCGTGGGCGTTGTGGGTACACTGCAATTTGATGTGTTCCAGTACCGTATGAAGAATGAGTACGGCGTGGATCTGCGTATGGATATGCTGCCTTACGAGGAGATTCGCCTCATCGACAGCTACCCCGGCGATCTTGCCGATCTGGAGCTGGGCAGCGATGCAGAGCTTTTGGAAGACTACCGCGACCGAAAGCTGCTGGTGTTCAGCAGTTACTGGGCCATCGATTTCACCTGCCGCCGCAATCCCGGCCTCACCTTAAAGGAAATCGTCGTAGAAGAAGGATAAAAAATAAAGCCTCCCTTGCCTAAAGGGAGGGGGACCGCGCTCGCGCGGTGGAGGGATATTTGTGCTAAGGTAATGTATCGCTTACGGCAAAAGAATCCCCCAGTCAGCCTGTTCGGCTGACAGCCCCCTTTAGGCAAGGGGGCCTTTTTGTTATTTGCTCGGTTCTTTCAGGGGTTTGATCTTCTGTTTGTAGATTCTTGCAAAGAGAATCAGGGTCACGGTGACACTGACCACTTCCGCAATGGGGAATGACCACCAAACCATATGCACATTGCCGGAAAGGCTCAGCAGGAATGCAGCGGGCAGCAGAGCAATCAGCTGCCGGCAGAGTGATGTGATGGTAGCGTAAATGCCATTTCCCAAGGCCTGGAAGCTGGTACCTAAGCTGATACCTACTGCCGCAATGGGGAAGTGGATGCTAATGATCCGCAGGGCGGTGCGGCCCAATTCCAGGAAGGTATCCGAGGGCTCAAAAATCTCCAAAAGCATATCCGGCAAAAACTGGAATATGCTAAGGCCAATCAGCATAATGACCGTGGCAGTGTAAAGGGCCAGTTTCAAGGTTTTGGTGATGCGTTCAGGCTTTTTGGCGCCGTAGTTGAAGGCGATGATGGGCACGATGGCGTTGTTGATGCCGAACAGGGGCATCAGCACAAAGCTCTGCAACTTGAAGTACACGCCAAACACACCGGCAGCAGTTTCACCATAGGACTTGAAGCCCAGCAAAATCTGATTAAAACCGAAATTCATCACCGAGCCAATGGCCATCATCACAATAGACGGCACACCGACAGACAGAATTTTACCCATGATCTTGCCCTGGGGGCGAAGATACTTCGCTTTTAGCTGCACATCGGGGTTCTTGGTGAAGTTAAAGATGATTGCCATAATGGCAGCCACCCACTGGCCAATGACAGTAGCCACTGCCGCGCCGGCAATGCCCATAGGCGCAATGCCCAAGGGTTCAAAGCCAAAGATAAAGACAGGGTCAAGAAGAATGTTCAGCACAGCGCCCAAGCCCTGGGTGAACAGGGTGTAGGTGGTGCGGCCGGAGGCCTGCAGCAGGCGCTCGCCCAAGATTTCCACGAAAATACCGGCGCTGAAAATAGAGCAGATGGAGATGTAGGAAGCGCCGCCTTTGACAGTTTCTTCCACGCTGGACTGGGCAGCAAAGAAGGCCTCACTTCCCACCACGCCGAAAATCATAAATCCGGCCACGGCGCACAAGCACAGGAAAATGCCGTTGCCGGCGGTACGGTTGGCACGCTCTCGGTTGCCTTCACCCAAGGATTTGCTGAGCAGGGCATTCATACCCACGCCGATGCCGGTGGCAAATGCGATCATTAAATTTTGAATGGGAAATGCCAGACCCAAGGCGGTAACGGCGCTTTCAGAGATGCGGGAGACATAGTAGCTGTCCACCACATTGTAAAAGGCCTGCACCAGCATGGAAATAGCCAGGGGCAGCGCCATGGAGAAGAGCAATCTTCCCACGGGCATAGTGCCCATTTTGTTTTCCTTTAAGGTTGCAGTGTTCGACATAGGATAACCTCATCTGTAAAAATATCAACCGCACTATTATAACGGATTTTTGCAAAAATGCAAGTCTGGCTGAATAGAATGTAAAATGGGCAATGAGATGAAGATAAAAACCAACGGTAATCGTATTGATTTTTGTCAAAAAAACTGGTATAATGTATTTAACTTTTTGGAAAGGAACAATATATATGAAACGTATTACTGCTATATTGTTAGTACTCACTGTCGTGCTCAGCCTGCTGCTCAGCGGCTGCGGCTGCAGCAAGAAGCCTGCCGATACCGAGCCTTCTACGGAGGCCACCCTGGCTCCTACCGAGGCTACCACCCCTGCTTTAACCCTGCCCCTCCAGGATCCTAACCGCCATCCGCTGACCGGTGAGAAGCTGGCCGAGCCCTGGTCCGGCCAGATCGTAGCAGTAAAGGTGAATAATATCAGAGATGCTATGCCCCAGCATGGTGTAAGCCAGGCAGATGTTGTCTATGAAATTGAGGAAGAGGGCACTACCCGGAATATGGCCCTGTATTCCGATATTTCCAAGGTGGACAGAATCGGCTCTATCCGCAGCACCCGTACCTATTTTGTCAGCGTGGCAGCTGCCTATGATGCTTACCTGGTCCACTGCGGCACCAGTACACATGCAAACAACGGCGGCTATGACCACAACGGCAACAAGGTGTCTAACTGGAAGGATATCGACGAGCAGAAGGGCGCGTACAGCCAATATTTCTACCGGGATAAGGATCGTTACAGCGCAGGTTATGCCTGGGAACACACTCTGTTCACCAGTGGCGAGAGACTGGCAAAAGCTCTGGAAGGTAAGCCTATGAGTGCTCCCAAGACCGGTTTTATCTTTAAGGAAGGCGTAGAGCTGACCGGTGGTGAAACTGCAAACGAGATCACCATTAAGTTTAAGACCAGCGGTAAAACCACTACCTTTATCTATGATGCAGAAACCGGCCTGTATGCCCGCAACCAGTATGGCAAAGCGTGCATCGATGGCAATAACCAGCAGCTTGATGCTGTGAAGAATGTGATCACCCTTTATACCAAGCAGTGGTACTGCTCCCAGGGCCATGGCCATCACTACTATGATACCATCGGTTCCGGCGAGGGCTATGCAGCCGTGAACGGCAAGATCGTTCCCATCAAGTGGAGCAGAGCTTCCGTGGATGCTCCCTATATCTACACCCTGGCTGACGGTTCTCCCCTGGAGATGGATGTGGGCCGCAGCTACATCGCCATTGTTGGTGAAAAGTTCCCCATCGAGTATAAGTAATACGCAAAAAGGAGTGGTCAATGACCACTCCTTTTTAGTTGAGAATTGAAAATTGAGAATTATTTTACAAGAATAAAAAATCCTGTCATCCTGAGCGACCAAAGGGAGTCGAAGGATCTTCGCACCGAAGGAGTGCTTAGCAGAAGTTAAAATGCGTAGATTCTTCGGCGCGCGTGTGTAACACGCTTGCTCAGAATGACAAGAGAAGTGCTTATAAGGAAATTTTCAACTTTCAATTTCCAATTTTTAATTTAGCAATGAAATAACCCCTGACTTTCCGTTTCTTGGTTTACGGTCTGTCAGGGGTTATTTCTCTGAGTTCTTGGGTTCTATCATTGGTTAACCTCGCTTTCTGCAGTTTGCGATGTTACTTTCCCTTTGACTGCATTGCTTCCGTGAACAATATTTTAACTCATCACTTCTTTTGCGTTTTTTATGCACTCTTTTTTATATGAACGGAAGTTTGGAAAGGGAATCGCTTGCTTTTGGGGGAGACTTACCTGTACATTGGTATCACCTCTTCTGAATTGTCCAGGTCCTTTTGTTTGGTGTCTTCCTCTTTGTGACTATAATATAACACAGCTTTTTGCAAAATGCAAGATGGCCGATTGCACAAAATATGCAAGCTTGGATTATGCAACTTGCAGAAAATGCTGTTAAATATAACGTTCGCTTGACTTATATGCAAGAATTTGATACAATAAATGCGTTGGGCGGCAACCGGAACTCCGGTTGCCGCCCAAAAGACTCCCCAGAAGGGAAGTTTATTTACGTATGTCTGGTAAGACAAATAATAGATTCTACATGGGAACATCTGGGGAATAAATCCGCGGCTTGGGCATTTTTGAGGACATAGCCACGCTCTTTGAGGAGGGCGACATCTCTTGCCAGGGTTGCCGGGTCGCAGGAAACATAGACGATGCGGCGGGGGGACATTCTGTGAAGAGCCTCGATGGTATCGCTATTTAAGCCCTTTCGGGGCGGATCGACCACGATAACATCCGGCCGAATGCCCTTCTTTTCCAGTTCCAAAGCGGCTTTGCCCGCATCGCCGCAGAAAAATTCCGCATTCTCGATGCCATTGCGCTTGGCGTTTTCTTTTGCGTCGGCAACCGCCTGCTCCACCACTTCCACGCCGATGACCTTGCCGGCGGCCTTGGCCATAGCCAAGGTGATGGTGCCCACGCCGCAGTAAAGATCCAGCACCAAATCCTCCTTGGTGATCTCGGCCTGGGCAATAGCGGCTTCGTACAGCCGTTGGGCCTGGTGGTGATTCACTTGATAGAAGGACCGGGCAGACAGGCGGAATTTTAAGCCGCACAGGGTGTCTTCAATGTAGCCCGGGCCGTGGAGGGTGATAAATTCCTCGCCCAGCACTGTGTTGCCCGCCTTGGTATTCACGGAAAGCACCAAAGAGGTAAAGCCGGGAACGGCTTGCAATCTTTGGGTTAAATCTTCAATATGGGGCAGTTTCCGTCCGTTGACTACCAAGCAGACCAAAATCTGCTCACTTACCGCGCCCCGGCGCACATAAATATGCCGCAGCAGACCCTTTCCGATGGTTTCATCATAGGCGGAAATGCGGTAGTGGTTTACATAATCTATAACGATCTTCTTCACCCGGTCGGTTTCCGGGGGGAGAATCAAGCATTTTTCGTTCTCAATCACCTGGTGGGTGCCGGCCTTAAAAAAGCCCGCAAACACCCGCCCTTTTTGCATTATATTGTCATCCTGAGCAAGCGCAGCGCGGCGAAGGATCTCGGCACTATCGGGAGTGCGTAGATTCTTCGACTCCCTGACCGGTCGCTCAGAATGACAGGATTTTGTGATGACTTGGGAAACGGGGTACTGGGCTTTGTTCCGATAGCCGTAGCAGGTGGGAGCGGCCAAAATGGGAACTTCCGTCAAGCTTTCGCCGCCGATGCGGTTTAAGCATTGGCGCACCCGTTCGGCTTTCAGCCTGGTTTCTTCTTCATAGTCCATATGCCAGAAGTCGCAGCCGCCGCAAAGCTTGGCGACGGGGCATTCCCGATTCACCCGATGGGGGGATTTTTCCAAAATCTCCACGATTTTGCCGGCAGCCCAGGTCTTGCCCACTTTTTCAATGCGCACCCGGTACTTCTCACCGGCGATGGCATTGGGCAAAAATACGGCGCAGCCCTCAATCCGGGCGACACCCTGACCCTCAGCGGTGTAGTCGGTGACAACCGCCTCGTAAATTTGGTTTTTTAGTAACATTGTTTTCTCCTAAGAAAACTGTGTCATCCTGAGCGACCCGCAGGGGAGACGAAGGATCTTGGCATTATGATAGTGCGAAGATTCTTCGACGCGCTTTGCTTGCTCAGAATGACAAGATGTGTATTTATAAAAGCTGTTCCATACCCACTTTTTGGGGCTTCAGACCCAATTTTTCATAGAAAGCCATAGCGCTGGGGTTGCAAGACCACACATTCAAGGTAATGCTGGCGCAGTCACGGCTCTTGGCATACCGGCAAACAGCCTCATAGAGAGATTTGCCCACATGCTTGCCACGGCAATTTTCGTGAACACACAGATCGTCAATATAGCAGGTGGTGTGGTCGCAAATGACACTGTCCCGGTAATAGGTCTTCATTTGGCAGAAGCAGTAGCCCAGCACATTCCCGTCTTCTACAGCTACAAAAATGGGGGTCTCGGCCTTGTCCAGCATGGCAAGTACCTGGGAAGGGCCGTATTTTTGGGCATCAGCCCGGAAAATATCCGGCCGGCCGTTGTGATGCACCCGGCCTACCTGCCGCAGCAGTTCCAAAACGCCCGGCACATCTTCAGCGATAGCAAAACGAATATCCATAAGCGACTCCTTTGCGTAATGTAACAGGGAGCGTGGTGACGCTCCCTGGGTGATGTTATTGGCGGCGGCTGCCGTCAGCGGTGAAAAACTTTGCGCACAAAATGGCAATGCCCAGCCGGACAGCGGCAATGAGTCCCAGCTGCCACAGCAGGCAAACCATTGCGCTGCTTGCCATCTCGTAGGTATCCTTGCCAATGAAGGTCAGATCTACAATAAGGGCGATAACCAGCAACAATAGACCCAAAGCGCCAAAGGCAAGGCCGGCAATTCTCTGAGAAAACCGCCAGGCTTCCACGCTGCCCATACCGAAATATGTACGGAAACCGAATGTATAATTGGCCTCCGGGGGCGCCATAAAAAGGTACATAAAGCCCAGTATCAGCAATGACAGAGGGCCTGCCAGCAACAGTAGCGACAGCAAAAAACGAATGAGGCCCAGCATGGTGTTCAGGTTCGGCACCAAGGCCGTAAAATCCATATTAAAAAGGCCGGTGATCAAATCCATTGGGGGTTCTCCTTATTTCTTTTCCAGGATCTGCTCGATCTCATGAACAAAACTGCGCACGTCCACAAACCGACGGTATACAGAGGCAAAACGGATATAAGCCACCTCATCCAAAGTCTTGATCCGCTCCATTACCATCTGCCCGATGGCATCGGTGGTGACTTCCCGCTCCAGGGTATTCTGAATGGTCTGCTCGATTTCGGTGGTGATCCGGTCTAAGTCGTTCACATCCACCTGCCGCTTGTCAAAAGCCCGAACCATAGCGTTGAGGATCTTGTTCCGGTCGAAGGCCTGACGGGTGCCGTCCCGCTTCACAACAATGATGGGCAGGCTCTCCACCACTTCATAGGTGGTGAAACGACGCTGACAGTTCAGACATTCCCGACGGCGGCGAATGCTCTGTCCGTCTTCGGAATGACGGGAGTCTACAACCTTACTTTCCTGGTCTCCGCAAAATGGACATTTCATAGGAAACGCACCTCTTTTTCTGTATTTACCCTAGCCAGGCTAAGGTATACATAATATCGATTCTATTATACCAGCAGAATTCGTCGCTGTCCAGCATTTTTTTACCCTTGCCAAAAAGGCTTAATTGGGGTAAAATATTTAAAAGGAAATGGTATGCAAAAACAGAAACACCTGTCATCCTGAGGAGGCTTTGCTGACGAAGGATCTACGCACGATCGATACTGTTTACGAGCATTCAGTGCGATGATTCTTCGACTTCGGGCTTATCGCCCTGCGCTCAGAATGACAGGGAGTGTGAAAGGAAAATCATTGTGAAGAAAAAAACTGTTGTTTATGTAGTGTGGGCGGTTTGGTATCTGATCTGCCTGTTTTTAAGCCTGGGCAAACCGCCCGTAGGCTGGGCAAAGGCGCCCTTTGTGCTGGTGGGACTTTTGTTCTTTGTGCCGCCCTTTTATTTGCTGTATATATCCAAGAAGGATGCAAAGACCATTAAGCTGGTGCGGACCATAAGCATCGTATCCATAGCGACCTTTGTGGTGCTGTATGCGCTGAATCTGATGTCCGTTAACTGGAGCGTTACAGCAGGCCGCGTTCTTTACTACCTGATGGTTGTGTTCTGCGCCCCCATTATGTGCGGACAGTTCTTTGCAGTTAGTCTTTACCTGTGGGGCTGCCTTTTGTGGGCTTGTGTTCTGATGCTCAGAAAGCTGAACCGCCCCGATCAAATGTAATCACCAAGTAATATTTGCCCTGGCGGGTTTCTGCCAGGGCATTTTCCAGCCCTTTTTGAATGGACTTTTCCTGCCCGGCTAACTCGTGGGGGATGTTGATGTCAAAAACCAAATTGGTGTGGCCCGTGCCCTTGACCATACGGAAATCGTGCATAGTAAGGCGGGCATCCTGCTGCTTTAGCAGGTTGTAAATGCACTCCCGGGTCTCATCCACCACCGGGTCACCCACTACAACCGGGTCATAGTGAATGCTCAGGTGTACACCCAGGTCGGTAAGGCACTTGCGCTCTAAATTGTCGATCAGCTCGTGGCACCACAGGGCGTCCAGCTTTTGATCCATCTCCACATGGAGGCTGCCGAACCGCTGGCCGGGGCCGTAATCGTGGACCATGAGATCGTGGTAGCCCAGCACGGCTTCTTCCTGCTTGACAAGTTCCGCAATTTGACGCTGCAGCTCCGGGCTTGCAGATTCACCCAGCAGAGGGGAGATAGTATCCTTGGCTAAAGTCCAGCCGCTGTACAAAATAAACGCAGCTACACATAGGCCCATATAGCCGTCGATGTGCCAGTGGGTGAAATGCTCAATCAAAGCGGCAAGGAGCACCGCACCGGTGGAAATGCAGTCGTTGCGGCTGTCGGCGGCGGTCGCCAAAATGGCGGTGGAGTCTATGTACTTGCCCAGCCGGGTGTTAAACAGGGACAGCCACAGCTTTATGCCGATGGATAGCACCAGCACCAACACCAGCGGAATGGAAAAAGCCACTGCAGTGGGGTGCAGAATTTTACCCACAGAGGTCTTTCCCAACTCAAAGCCAATGAGAATGATCATTACAGCTACTGCCAAGCCGGACAGATATTCAAACCGGGCATGGCCGTAGGGGTGATCCTCGTCGGCGGGTTTCTCGGCCAGCTTAAAGCCGATGAAGGTGACAAGGCTGCTGCTGGCATCGGAGAGGTTATTCATAGCGTCAGCGGTGATAGACACCGAGCCGGACAAAGTACCAATGAGGAACTTACCGCCAAACAGCGCCAAATTGCAAATAATGCCCACAATGCCGCTGAGCCGCCCGGCGGCAGAACGCACTTGGGGCTCACTGGGGGAGAGATCCTTGGGGAGACTCTTTTTCATCAAAAAATTTATCATAAAACCGCTCCAATCCGGGTGTTTTTGAAATTCTACCGGCAGTAGAGAGGGGAATTCTACCGTCGGGAGGTGGGAAATGGCCGATTCCAGCCTTGGGGGCTGTTCAAATGGGAGGTTTTTGTGTAAACTGATATCGTAATTATTATACGCTGTCAGGCTTTTCCTGTCCAGTGTTTTTGAAGGAGTTTTTATGAGCTATAAAATTATTACCGATTCTTGCTGCGATATGTCCCAGCAGATGTATGCCGATTTGGATTTGACCGTTGTGGCCCTCAATGTTACCATCAAGGACGAGACCATTAACCAATACACCGAGGAACGGCTGAAGGAGATTTATGCCGCCCTGCGGGAAAAAGAACACGCAACCACCGCTGCTGCCAATCCTCAGGATTGGGAGGATGCCATTGCCCCTGTTTTGGAGCAGGGCATGGATGCTTTGGTGCTGGCTTTCTCTTCTGGTCTTTCCACCACTTATCAGTCTGCAGTGATTGCAGCTGAGGAGCTGATGGAACGCTACCCCGGCAGAACCGTCAAGGTGGTGGATACACTGTGCGCATCTATGGGCCAGGGCCTTCTGGCTTACTATGCCTGCAAAAAGCGGGATGCCGGTTTCTCCCTGGAGGATCTGACCGCCTGGTGTGAGGAAAACAAGCACCATATCGCCCACTGGGTCACCGTGGACGATCTGTTCCACCTGAAGCGTGGCGGCCGTGTCAGCGCAGCTACCGCAGTTGCCGGCACCATGCTGCAGATCAAGCCCATCATCCATGTGGATGAAGAGGGTCGCTTGGTCAATGTGGGCAAGGCCCGTGGCCGTAAGGCAGCCCTGCAGACCCTGGCAAAGAAGATGGCTGACACTCAGATTGTTGGCGCAAATGATACCATCTTCATCTCTCACGGCGATTGCATCGAGGATGCTGAGGCACTGGCTGAGATGCTGAAGGAGCAGTGCGGTGTGAAGGAAGTTGTGATCCATTACATCGGCGCGGTGATCGGCTCTCACGCCGGCCCCGGTACTGTGGCTCTGTTCTTCCTGGCAAACGAAAGATAAGAAAAAGGAGCGGAAAACCGCTCCTTTTTTTAATGCAAAATGCAAAGTGTAAAGTGCAAAATTGCGGTTTCGCTTCGCGACTTATTTGATTTATTGCCGCAGGCAATACCTTCATTTTGCATTCTGCATTTAACATTTTGCATTACAAAAAGCGGTGCAACCGAAGTTGCACCGCTTATGTTTTTATTCGTCGTTCTTAGCTTCGTCGATGATTTTCTGCTGGTTGGCCTTGGGCACTTCTTCGTAACGGACAAATTCCAGAGTGAAGGTGCCGCGTGCCTGGGTCATAGCCCGCAGGTCAATGGCATAGTTGCTCATTTCAGCCATGGGAACTTCAGCTTCCACCACGGTGTTGCCGTCGGCATCGGGATTCATACCCAGAGGACGGCCGCGGCGCTTGCTCAGGTCGCCCATCACGTCGCCGACATAGCTTTCCGGAACGGTAACAGCCAAAGCGCCAACAGGCTCCAGCAGAGTGGGAGCGGCGTTGGGCATGGCTTCCTTGAAGGCCAGGATAGCGGCCAGCTTAAATGCCATTTCGTTGGAGTCAACGGGGTGGTAAGAGCCATCGTACAGAACAGCCTTCAGACCAACCATGGGATAGCCGGCCAGGGGGCCCTTCAGAACGGCTTCCTGCACGCCCTTTTCAACAGCGGGGTTGAAGTTCTTGGGCACAGCGCCGCCTACAACTTCTACATCAAAGATCAGTTCGTCCTGCTCATCCTGGGGAGAGAACCGGATCCAAACATCACCGAACTGACCGCTGCCGCCGGTCTGCTTCTTATGACGGCCGTGGGCCTCGACGGTCTTCTTGATCTTCTCGCGGAAAGCGACCTTGGCGGGGCTCAGCTCAGCATCCACACCAAAGCGGCTCTTCAGCTTGGCAACCAGCACGTCCAGATGCTGATCGCCGGCGCCGGAGATAACCAGCTGATGGGTCTCAGCATTGTTGACCA
>JAFZDL010000108.1 GCA_017561205.1 Oscillospiraceae bacterium
CCCTTGCCGCATTCTTTGCCTTTAAGGTTTTTACCCATTTGATCAACTCCTTTCTCGAAAATTAAGAAAAGAGCCAATGCAACATTCAAGATTATATCGCATTGGCTCGATTTTTTCAATAGTGCAGGGTTAAATTATCAACTTCTGACTGATGAATTGCTCAAATTCTTTGCGTTTCACCAGTTTCTTGGTGCCGACATAGAGGACAAAGGGGCAATTGGGAGTGCGAAGCAAGCTGTCGATCTTGTTAATACCGATGTTGCTGTACTCGGCAGCTTCCCGTATGGTCAATGTAACCTTCAAATGGATCGGCACCTTATCAGGTGTGATCATCATTTATCCTCCGTTCAGTTACAGATTGGTATCGTCGAACCAATAGGCTTGGAAAAGGGTGCCGTCGTGGAGCAGGAAACGACCACGGGCATCCTTGGGGATTTGCTCCGCTGCAGCGGTGCTATCCAGGATAATTTGTGACAAGATGGTGTCAGCACGACCGCAGATCCGGCAGTTCACATTGTTCTTGATCTGACCGGACAGAATGTTGGCATCCGGACGCTGTGTGGCAAGAATCAGGTGGATGCCAAAAGCACGGCCTTGTCGGGCAATCATGGAAAGCTTGCTTTCAATCTTGCCGACGATCTCTTTCTGCTCCTTCGTCAGACCGGTTTTGTCCAACACCTCCGCAATCTCGTCACAGGCGAAAATATACCGTGGCAGGTCTTCTCCTGTGGTTTCGTTATAGCGGTCGATATTGGGTTGCCCAGAGGCTGCCAGCAAGGCTTTTCTGCGTTGCAGCTCGTCCACAAGATTCGTAAGGAGTGCAAGTGTGGATTCTTCTTCAATGCACATGCGGCATTGCTTGTGCCAGACAGGCGGGAAATCCACACCGCCTTTGAAATCAGCGATAGAAACAACCGCACCTTTCTTTAATGCCTGCATGAGGAGCAGCTTCAGCAGAATACTTTTTCCGCTGCCGGTAGATCCTCCTAAGAGAATGTGGGGTACTTTTACAAGATCCACAGTGACAGGTCCTGTAAAGCTTTCCCCCAAAGCCAGTATGAAAGGATTGTGGGAAAGGTACTTGTCATTCCAGTCTATCACTTCCGGTAGATCTGTTCTGGCAGGTACGGTGTAAAGCAGGACACGACTCTTCCCAGACCCATATTTCATTTTGATGATGGTAATGTCCAGAATTGTTTCAATGGCTGCCTGCTTGTCCTCCCAGGTCTTCAGGGGGATACCTTGAGAACTAAACTCCCAGACTGAAATACGAGGATTCTGTTTGTCCTTGTACTTCCGTTTCAGCGCAGGAACCATATCGGTGTGGTTCACAAGACCAATGCTCCGCAGCTGATCCTGGGCCGCTTTCTTTCCAAGGGGAAACAGAATGAGTATGGTGAGAAATACGCCACCAGCCACCAGGTATACAGCAAAGATATGCTGCATTACCAAACTGGCTATGGGTGAAAGCAATGCGGTAGTTTCTGCGGTCAGTGCAATCTCATCCTTTTTACTCCATACCAGGATTGCTCCTAATATGTAAAGCAAAACGAAAATCAGTTTCACAGGCGCGTCGGAGGTAGAACTGGGTCTGGGAAGATGTTCCCGGAGACTGGAACGGCGTTGCAGCCGTTCCTTTTCAAACCGTCTCATGAGGTACCTCCCGGATGGTTCCATCCTTCCGAAACTCCGTTACCGTGTGAATCCGGCGCAGAAAGGCATTCCAGGTTTCCAGCTTGTCCTTGTGGATATCTTTGTATTGCTCATCCAAAGGAATGTTGGAAGTGATGTACACAGTAAGGTAGCAGGCAATCCGATCGTGGTACCGGGCAGGCAGCATCAGCGGATAGATATCCAGTAGGTTCAGCATCATAGAAATGGGTATCTCAGAATGGAATTCCTCAAATACCAATACCGACTGTCCCTTATAGGCGTCAAACTGGACATTACCTCTTGCGGGGTAGTGGGTGATGCGGCAGATCTCCTCCGCAGGGTGCTTTTCAAAAATGCTTCGGGTCTTGCCAGTACCGCTGTCTCCCCAAAGATAATGGACCTTGATAAACCGGTTTTCCGTTAAATACTTTTCAAACCGGATATCCTGACGGAGTTTATCGATGTGCTCCAGATGGAAAGCAAAGCTGGGATCAATAGCGAGGATCTCCTTATTGCTCATTCCTTCCTTTACACATTGCAAAAGCTTGGCGTACTTGGGGCTTTTCTCAGAAGCCTCATCGGGCAATTCACCGAACTCTTTGAAAGTGCCTTCCACACGAGTCTCCGATTTGTCAGTGTCTACCCATTTGCCTTCCTTGCGGATATAGGCTCGGTTATCCTGAACTGTTCCGTGGGCTCTGTCAATGTGGGCGGTAGGAAACCGCTTCTTGACTGTGCCGAACCGCATAGGCGAGGATGAGTACAGGAAAAGGTGCGTGTGATATGTCCCGGATTCACCAATCTCATCCGCCATGCAGAAGTAGTCAGGGTTAAACTTCTGCGCGCGGTCGATGATCTCATCGTGGGTCATACCGTGGTCTTGGGGGTTGTTGATGGTCAACAGCCATTTGCGTGATTGGGTATAGCTTTCGTACATAGCTCAATTTTCCTCCTTTTTGCTACTGCTACTTCGCTCGCATAGGTAATACTAACCTATGCGAGCGGGGACGCTCCCGCGTGAGGCCGGGGGATATTTTTCTTATGGGAAAAATATGAACCCCCAGCCATCCCGCGGGCGTGTCCGCAGCAATAGGCAGAATTAATCCACGAGGAAAATGCCGCTGGCCTTGGCAGAGAACTGGAGCTTGCCCTGAGACTCATAGCCGGTCACGACCAGGTCAGTAAACTCCACATCCACAAAGCCTTCCGGCTGTTCCATTTGCTGAGGTCCGTCGATGCGCACACTCAGTTTTTCCAGGCGATGTTCTGCCAGGCACACCACATAGCGGTAGCCGGTCACGGTCTCAGTCCGTTTGCCGTCCTTATACTCGTAGGCGGGCATCACATCAACCAGCAACATCTTACGGCCCAAACTGGCCGGGTCGATCCGAAGATCACGAAGGTTAAGCATATAACCAACTCCTTAAAATAGTAGTACTGCCACTGGCCGGTAGCAGCCTAAGTAGTCACGAGCTCCTTGACTGAGTCTATGGTAACATACATAAGCGGACAGGTCTTTGCACGCGTGCAAATCTGAAAAATAATTTTCCGGCACCTTGTTTTGTAACAAGATGCCGGTAGAGGGCTATGGTTTTGTCAGTGTGGAATAACCGTGTTCATCCAAAAGCTCATAGGTTTTATCTAAATTGAGGTTATCATGAATGGCGGTCATCCACAAAGGAAAGTATGGAAATGCTGCAAAGAACAACTCCCTGGATTCTTCCTCGTTTAATTCAAGAACACGGGTAATGAGCATAATGGTCTCCATCGTAGGCGTGTAGGGATTACCATTGTTCCCATAACCGTTTATGATTCTTGAAATAGTAGACGGTTCTAGACTGCATTCTGTAGCAAGTTTTGACGAGGAAATGCCCTTGTCTTTAAGATGGCGTTGTAATAATAATGATAATTTTGTGTTGGGGCTTTGCTTGGGTTGGTTCTTACCCAAGGCAAATTCCTTCAATTATCTATTTCGTGATAGAACCCTGCGGGCCGGAGGTGGTCTGTGTGGTTTGTTTACGGACTGCTTGGTGGATATTTGAATTCAGGTCAAATACCATAAGCAACCACCTCCTTCGTGAAAATGCGTCAATGTGAATAGTCGTACTATCCACCTCCGACGCGCAAAGCCCATCACCTTAGCTGTCATATAGATACAAAAAGAGTACAGTCAAAAACGGCTGTACTCTTTTTGTTAGGTTGCATTGCATCCAAAATATTAAATTGAAACAGTGTTAACTACGTCGTTTGGGCATAGTAACCCTGTTGTGGCTGGAAACAAAAATACTCGGACACTTTAGATTGCTTGCGCAAAACATCGAAACTTTAATAACTATCCTAAAGGGCATAGTATCCCTAGGAAGGCTCGGCGAAGTTAACGATCATTTCGACCGGGTAGATTGGGCTTTCTTCCACAAATAGTGCAGAAGGGGTTGCCGTCATCTACCAGCGCGGCAACCATAAGCATTGGCAAGTTAACGATCATCTCGACCGGGTAGACTAGGCTTTCTTCTGTAAATTGCACAGAAGGGATTGCCGTCATCTACCAGCGCGGCAACCATAAGCATTAGCAAGTTAACGATCATCTCGACCGGATAGATTTGCCTACTCCTGCAAATAGTGCAGAAGACGATTGCCTTCATCTATCAACGTGGCAACCTTCGAGCTAGCATCCTGTGTCTTGCCAACGCAAGACTAATAAACATGTAGTGAAGAAGTTTTTGTACCTCAAAAAGGGCATAGCATCCCTAGGGAGGTCAGAGGTAATTAACGGTCCGTAGAACGGGCAGACTTTCTCGCTCCTGTGGGTAGTACAGAAGACGGTTGCTGCCACCTGCCAGACCAGCAACCACGAAGGAAGTAAACTAAACGGTCTATCATCGTAAACTGTGTGCTTATAAAAGCAATAATGAAACTATCATCCAATATACCCAGAATTCCTGATCACCATTGACCGATAGCTGGCGCAGGTGGACATATTGGAGAACAAAGAGAATTCCTCGCAGTGTCTTGGTCCCCACACAACCCGCAGCAGACCAAAACCTGTGTAATCTTTGTTATCTACACTATACCACATATTTCCTCTAAAAGTAAGAACTAATTGTAAATTCTCGTGATAATGTGTCTATTGTTTCTAAATTTTGTTTGTTTCCCGGTGCTTGTCCGGTGGATAGTACGGCTTGCGCTCGTTGGGTATATCACTCCAACAGGAACTGATGTTATATTTCTTGCAGTACTCATAAGCTTCTTCGCCAAGCCACGCCCTGGTTTTCTCTAGATTTTGAACCTGCCGGCCATCTGTTTCGTGACTTCTCCAGCCCTTGAAATAGATTTTATCAGAATCGGGCACATCGCGTTTTTTGTGAACCGCAATTTCGTGGGGCTCAACTTTTCTGCCGGAGTACTTTTGAGGAATCTGCGAAGCAAAATACAACATCAGCTTAAAAGATGTTAATACCTCATCATTCTTGTTAAGTTTTAAGAGTTTACGCAAATAGTAATATACATCATCCGGCATATCATCAAGAACATAGCCTTTATGCAGACACAAGGTGAAAAAGAAATTGTAATCCACAACGCCAAACAGGAGTTCAAAGGGTTGGCGGTCAAGAAGAACGATCACCTCAAATCGCAAATTGGCATAGCTAAAGGAGAACTTATCCAGTTTTGCTTTGTTTCGCCCCATGTCCTGCAATAAAGGTCTTATCTGATATAACGTCATGCATAACACTCCTTCCTAATTAACGAGATAGTAAACAAAAACCGCCTGCAAGCATAGTGCCTGCAGGCGTATAACTTACATTTTATCAATCAGCAAAAATACAGCATTTTGTTGATCTTCGCTGAGTCTGTTCCAACGGTCCAAAAGCTTCTTTTGGGATGCGGTAAGAGAAACGGCAGTATTTTCTTCCGCAAAAAGCTGAGACAATGTGATGCCAAATGCGCTGCAGATTTTTTCCAACGAGGGAATAGTGGGGATTAATTTTTTACGATACCAGGAGGAGATGGTAGACTGGGGCAGACCGGAATGTTCAGCTAACTGATACTCTGTCCAACCTCTTTCTTCACGGTGTTTTGTGATAGTTGCAAGAATGTCTTTCACAATACTCACTCCTTTGCTTGCGTTCTTCGTTAATTATACTTTAATAAATCGTTGCATTTTAATAATTTATGTCGTATAATATTTACGATATACGCAAGCAAGGGTGTAAGATAATATGGAAAGAAAAAGCTGCTTTTTTATCGGCCACAGGGAAGCAACAAGCGAACTGCTCCCAGCACTGAAACAGACTGTTGCGGAACATATATCTGAGTATGGGGTAACGGAGTTTATTGTGGGCGGTTATGGTGGTTTTGATCACTTAGCAGCCGAGGTGGTTATTTCATTAAAGCAACAATATCCCCAAATAACTTTGTCTCTGTTGATTCCATATCATCCGGTAGAAAGGCCGATTGAAACACCGCCTGGTTTTGATAATACCTATTATCCTCCCGGAATGGAGAAGGTGCCACGCAAGCTGGCTATTGTCCGGGCAAACCGGCATATGGTTGATCATGTGGATTACCTAATTGCGTACGCCTGGCATCCAGCTAGTAACGCACGGGATTTGGTTGAGTATGCAGAGAAAAGGAATGTCGAAGTTACAAATCTGGGGCAGGATCGAGTATTCTTGTTTCTGGGTGTGCAAAAGTGAGGGTTATAGCACAAATCTGAATTTGCTATAATGTGTTGCAATTTGTCGAAATTTGCCATATAATTAAATCATGAATGATTATTCATTTATCCCACAAGTATAGAAAAATTCAAAGGGGGACTTAACCATGGCTTTGTTCAGCAGTAACAATCCCAAAGAAAAGCAGCATTCCGGTATCCTTGGTGCATTTTCTGTAGATGTAATCAAGTGGGAGCCGGAGACCGATGCAGAAGCTTCTGTAATCGTTCACAAGTTTGAATATGAGGATTTTCCTAACGGATCTTATTTGATTGTTGGACCTTCCCAGATGGCAATTTTCACCAACAATATGAATGCTGCCAGTTCCCTGGGCGATGCAGGCGCAGGCCAGTCTCAGGTTACGACCTTTGTAGGTCCGTGCAAGATCAAGCTGGAGACCGGTGATAGCAGATTTGCTCCTTTCCGCAATATCTCTCATGCACTGACCGGTGGCGAATCTGCTTTCCATAGTACAGTTTACTTCGTGAACACTACATATCTGAATGACCTTTCCTGGGGTACTCAGGCACCTGTTGTGGTTGTAGATCCTGAAGAGGATGTAAATGTTCATGTCCGTGCGTTTGGTCTGTTCGGTGTTCACATTGAACAGGTGGATACCAGCCGCGCTGAGCTGCAGGCTAGGAAGTTCCTGCAGAAAATTGTAGGAACACGGGCTGACTACACCAGAGATGAGTTGGTCACCTTTATGCGGGCCAAGATTTTGGAATATGTGCCCAATCTTCTGGCCAACAACATTATTCGCCAGAATATCAGTGTTCTGAAAATCAGCGCATACCTTTCTGAGTTCTCTGCAACCATCTGTGAGGCATTGCGTGATCACTTTGATGATTTTGGTCTGACGCTGGATAATTTCTCTTTCCACAGCATCAATGTGCCGGACGAGGATCTCAGAATCATCAATGAGGCTAAGATTCAGAGAAAGAAAGATCAGATCGAAGCCGAAGGCACAGCAGCCAAGATGGATATCGAATCTGCTGCACGTGCTCGTATGCGTGAGCGTGAAGGCTATACATATCAGCAGGAGCATTCCTTCGATGTTATGAAGGCTGCTGCTCAAAATGAGGGTACCGCATCTAACCTGATGGGCGCAGGTATGGGCCTGGGAATGGGCTTCGGCGTTGGCGGTGCTTTCGGTGCCGGTATGAGCAATATCGCACAGAACACTATCGGTGCAGTAAATAATGCACCTGTTCAAAATGCCCCGGCACAAGGTAATGCCTGTCCTAAGTGTGGTGCTGCTTGTGCACCTGAGGCAAAGTTCTGCTTGAATTGTGGCGAAAAGTTGGGCGTTGCAGGTGCTGCTTGCCCTGAGTGCGGAGCTGCACTTCCCGCTGGAGCAAAATTCTGTGCAAACTGCGGTCATAAGTTGGAGTCTGCTTGTCCCAATTGCGGAAACAAGTTGGCACCGGGTGCAAAGTTCTGTCCTGAGTGTGGTACGAAGATTTAAGGCAAGGGGGTCATCTTATGAAAAAGACATCTACTCTCGCTATTACAATTGCGATACTCGGTTTAGTTTGGGTTTTCGCAATTGCAGCTTACACAATGTTGTTTGAACTGCCCTGGTTATGCTGGGGAAGTATCACATGTACCGTTATCGCAATTATTGCTGCAGAGGTCTATCTGCTGGGATTCAGAAAAGATCCTGGTGAGCAAGGAACAGAGCCCGGTGCATTGGGTATCATTTTTACAATTAGTTTTCTGGTGATTACTGTACTTCTTAACAGCGTATTTGTTTTGTTGAGATATGGTGATTTCAACTGGGTACTGTTAACACTGAATTTGCTGGCAATCGCATCCTATATTGTTGTACTTCTTTGGGTTGAACAGGCTTCTGCTCGTCTTGCCCGGCAACTCGAAAAGACAGAACAAAAGACTGCTCCTTCCATTAACATCGGAAGAAAATTGGGTGAGCTGTTGGCGATTACAGAAGATGCAGAGGTCCGAGCTAAGCTTCTTAAACTGAAAGAGGCTGTTGACTATGGTACCAACATCTCTACCAATGCAACTTCTGAGAAAGAATACCAGATGGGCGCGCAGTTGGATGAGCTTGCACAGCTCACCATTGCACATGCAGATCGACTGATCATTCTGAACAAGGTCGAAGCAGCAGAAATGACTTGGAAAATGCGCAGCAGCACAGCTTCCTCCGTCAGATAACAAAGCGAGGATCAAGATATGGATTTAGAGGGACTGCAATGTCACGGCTGTGGCAGTACCAATGTAACGTTTGATCCTAAACGGAGAATTCTGAGCTGCAATCAGTGTGGAAAGGAAGAATATTATTCCCGGTCAACACTGAATGCCAATGGCAAGGTTGTTTATGCCCGCCGGAACGCAATCCATTTTTTCAAAGAAGGCAGAATGGATGATGCCAAGCATTATGCCATGGAGGTTTTAAACATCTCTATGGATAATGCCCCCGCAATGTACATATTGGCATATTACGACGAATTTACTGCTAGAAAACCGGATTCTATGCGGATGTTCTTTGAGCAGATTATGGATGTGGCGTTGGAATATGATGAGGTGCGCGATATTTGCAGCTTAATCATGGGTTCAGCCTACAATCTGGCTGATTTTGAAGAACAGGTTATCCAGCTGATTGCCGTCAATATGCAATCTCCGGATGATGCAAGAGAGTTGTGCACGGTAATTGATACGATTTGTCCGTTCTTGATTTCCAAGCGCACCTCTGCTGGTTATCTTACAGATAATCTTGTGGATATGTACCGGGAACTGGCTGAACACTGTGGCATTCCTAAAACCTGCTTTGCGTTGTTGAAATCAATTGAAACCAATCCGGACTCTCCGTATGTTGGTCAAAGTTTCTATTTAAAAGCGAAGGTTCGTTATTTCTACGACAACTATGTTGTTAACGTTGGAAAGGTCATTCGTGCAATGAATGATGCCAACCTGAAAGCAAAATTTGTTGGGGCATACGAAAGCAAGTGTCAGCAATATAAAGCTGATGCTGGCATGTAGTAGCTAATACGAAGGAGGAAGAAACATGGCAGATCTTACCACAAGCATCAACCTTTCAGCCATTGAGCGGCGATTGGATAAGGTTGCAGAGTCTACCAATCGAATCGAGCGTGAACTTGGTCAAACCAATAGCCGCCTGACGCAAGTAACAAGCGAACTGAATGAGTTGACAGCAGAACTGAACGGATTAAAGGCTTCTTTTGATCGTTTTATGGACGATTCCAAGAAGGCGACTACTCTGCAGAAAGCTGCAACCGAGTTGATTCGTGTTCGTCAGGAACTGGAGCAGAACTTTGGCGGATACAAGATCGTCAGAGAAACTATGCTTGGTGTGTTGCAGGCAACTGACCTTGCACTGGTCAAGAAGACCACAATTTCTCAGGTTACTGAAGAGCTGATGCTCTCCACACCGGATTACTGGCTTGCTCCTTGTCTGGTTGCTGTGGCAGCTTGGATCGGCAATGACAGAGACTTGGCAAACCGCGCAATCAAGGAAGCTGTCAAGCGTGACGAGGAAAAGACCGCTCTGGCAATGGCTCTTATCTGCCGACGTAACAATAGAACAGATACCTGCTTTGAGTGGCTGTCTATCTATTTTGCACATCAGAGCGCAGAGCATTTCACAGAGAGCAACTTTACATATCTCAATGCCTATCTGAATGGTGTGTTTGGCCCAGACGAGAAGCATATGTGTGAGGACTATGTTGCTAAGTGGCTGCGTGAAATTCAGAGCAACGGTGCTGATTTTGAACAACGGCAAACTGAAATCTGGCGCGAGTATTGCAAGAACTTCACTGTGGATCTGGAAGGCCAGTTCCCTGAAATGAGTGGCAATGTGCGCGAATATGCTGAAATTGCTGCGTATGTGAGCCGTATCAATTCTGTTGGTCGCATTTCCGACAAGTTCTCCAGTATGAAGAACATCACTGTTGAAGAAGAAAAACTGAAGAAGGATATCGACCAGACATTGGTGTCTTTGATTAGCAGATGCGACGAAAAAGAAGAGCCTCTGCGTAAAGAGGAAAGATATCTGCAGGCAATTCGTTACTTTGATGGCGATACCGATGCTGCAAAGCGCTCTGTCCTGGAGGCAGATCGTAAGCGTACGGAAGAGACCATTGACTTGGTTAGCCAGATGACAAATATCATTATTAACCGGGAAGATGCTCGTCCTTCCGAGCGGAAGACCTCTGTTAACTTCTTGAGCAGTTATATTCGTAGCGGTTTCCAGGAATATATGGCAGAGAAGAAGCCTGAATTCCCGGAACAGATCACATTGAATGTGGATACTTGGTCCGGCACGACTTCTGATGGCGCAAATGCTGATGAATTGCAGCGCGGTTATGAGTTGCATATGCAGCAGGAGCGGCAGGAGAAGTTGGCTACTGTAAAGATGGACAAGCCGAAACAGCGTAAGATTCTCGCCGGTATCATCGGAGGCATTAGCTTGATTTTCTTGTTCCTAGTTGCACCTTTGGGTATTATGGGCCTGATTGGTGCAGGTGTATGCTTCTTTACATCCGGAAGTGTTGAGAAAGCCAATCAGCAGCAGATCGCCAACATCAATGCAGATTATGATGCAAAAATTGCTGCAGGTAAGAAGAAAATTGATGACATACTTACGGAATGGAAGAAGGCAAAGACAATTGTCGATAGCTATGAGAACGGCGCCATTCCCGACGTTGTAGCATAAATCGGAGGTAGTGATATGACAGATATGAATTTGGCAAATGAGTTTAGCGAATTTGAAGAACTCGAGGCAATGTTCGGTCAGGACACTTCCGATCTGGCCAAGATGGAAAAGGTTATGCTGACCCAAAATCTTGAAGGTTTTGCAAGCTGCTTCCCTGAGTGGGATCTGCATCCTCCCGTCGGAAAATAATCAAACGTATATAACAGTAATGAGGCCAACCGGAAACGGTTGGCCTCACTATTTTTACCAGGAAATGTCGTTGTACGGGGTGTTTTCTACACCTTCGGAATTAAGCTTTGCAACCATCTTGTTCAGTATGGGCATCCAAAGATTCTTGAACCACGCAGTGTTTCCGAACAGCTTAACAAGGGTTGGACTTACTGCATAGTAAAGACGAATGAAAGCTCGACCATACCAAGATGAAGCTAAAGAGTTATCGCGGAAACGGCGTAGCGTCCATACCTCGGGGCAATCATAGGAGCCGTAGACAGCAGTAGCGACATAACAACCGCCATTAGATGTTGTACTGCCGGAGGGCATCATTGCTTGCGGCTGGTGGAAGTTAATTGTTTCAAAGTGATCTGCAATATCTTTTGCTTCTTTTAACCCAAGACCGGAGAACTCTCGAATTAGTTTAATAGCATTTAATTTCTCACCGGTTCCTATGTAGTGACGAACCTGCTCAAACTGTTCTCTGGTAACACACGCCTGACCGAAGTATAGATTAGACATTTGCTCCAGCTTGCTTAAAGCCACTTGGTTTGTAGCTTCAATATCCAGAACACGATTGTAATATTCCTTAGCTTTTTCCAAGTCTCCTTGAGCTTCGAATTGTTCTGCACGGAGAAGGAGGTTTTCGGTGCTTAAACCGGACACGTTGATTGTTGCATTGGAAATATTCATGTTGTTGGTAATGTGATAGTTGTTTATTGCCTTTTCTGTAACAAAGGCAGTTCCACAATAATGGCAGATATTTGCTTCTTTTGTGTCATCAACCTTAACGATGGCACCACATTGTGTACATTGAGCGGGAACTAATGGCATAAGAATACCTCCAAGCTTCTGTTTTTATATGATTATAACAGAAAAGGACAGTAATGGCAATAGGAATGACTAAGTATAGAGGGGTGTTTTAAGACGAATCAAAACGAGAGTGATGAAAATCGAATCTTTAAGATACATAAAACAATGCATACAAAACCCGCCTTGGTACAGATTTGTACGAAGGCGGGGCGTTGATTTCGATTGTGTTGCAATGGCTTTTTCTTGGTAACTTCATTTTGGGTTTTACACCATTTTTACACCACGGTGGCATTGAGCCTTATGAAAGTGTATGAAGCTTTGTAAACTGTACAGTTTGAAAAACTATTGCGATATGGGGATTTATGAGAACTTATAGGAGTTCATTTATCTATGGAATTAGGGTACCGGGTTCCGATACCTAATTTCATATATACTCATATCTCCTTTGATTTCATCTCAGTTTTTTTCAAAAATAAGTAAAGATCCGATGCGATATACAAGATTATATCGCATCGGATCGATTTTTTCAATAGTGGGCTTTTAAATTGACCCTGCCAATTGATGAATTGACCGAAAATGTTGTGGTCTATCGGTTTTCGCTTGCCATCAAAGAGTTTTTGTGAAAAATGCCGAAAATGCTGGACTTTTGTTACATAAGAGAGTATAATGCATTATGAGATAATGCCCGTATTGTAGGGTCAAAACGCAGAACAGATACAGCGGTATTATGCTGAAAAATATTGCGGAACGCTCCGGCTTTGTTAGGGAGGTACTTGTTTTGACAGAGAAAGATTTGAGGAAACTGAACCGTTACCAGCTGCTGGAACTGCTGATTATGCAAACGGAACGGGCGGATAAATTACAAACGAAACTGGAGACAACAGAGGCGCAGTTGCGTGAACAGGAACTACAACTATCTTCTCTAGGGTCGATTGCTGAAGCCTCCTTACAATTAAAGGGCGTTTTTAAGGCTGCGCAGGATGCCGCAGATATGTATATAGCCGCAGCAAAGAAACAGGCCGAATCCGTTATCGCAGAAGCGGAAGAAGAGGCGCGCCGTATAAAAGGACTATAAGGATTGGATAAATAGTTTATGGGAAAGTATATTGCAAAACACAGCAAACGGGAACTGCCGGAGCTGGATGCGTTGCAAAAAGAACTGAAGCGGGAGCGCTATAAACGCCGTTTCCGCAAATTGCTTCGTAGCACGGTAAATGCGCTGATCGTTGTGGCGGCAGTCGCGGCGCTGATTGCGACGTTGATTCTGCCGGTGCTGCAAATTGCCGGTACCAGTATGGAGCCCAGCCTGAACGATGGCGACATTGTTTTGCTGACAAAAACAAAGAATTTGGAATCCGGCGATTTGTGCGCGTTTTATTACTCCAATAAAATACTGATTAAGCGAATCATCGCCACGCCGGGAGATTATATCTGGATTGAATCTGACGGCACGGTTTTCCTCAACGGAGAATGCTTGGACGAGCCTTATGTCAGAGAAAAGGCCTTGGGGGAATGTGATGTGGAGTTCCCTTATCAGGTGCCGGAAAACAGTTACTTTGTGATGGGAGATAAAAGAGAGACTTCCATCGACAGCCGCAGCAGCGTGATCGGCTGCGTTATGGAAGATCAGATCATTGGCAAGATATTTTGTAAATTCTGGCCTTTATCAGAATTTGCGTTTATAAAATAACACTTTATACCACCGGAAAGGAGGTGTGATCTTGCCAGAGAATGAAAAAATCCTTTTGGAACAACTGAATAGAAACAGGAAAGACAGGCACAGCCTTTGGCAGATCGTCACCAGCCTTTCCCTTGTGGTGATATTGGCAGTGTTTTGGAGCTTGAAGCTCACCGGTATTGGCATTGCCGGTGAGGCCTTCTGCGGCATGGAAGAACACATACATACGGAAGAATGCACGGCGTGTACGCTGGAAGAACACACCCACATTGAAAGCTGCTACAGCAATATCCATGCGGATATTGAGACCAGCGATGACTGGGAAATGACTCTGGCGGATATGGTCCGGGGTCCCACCACCAAAGAAAATGTGGTTTTGGTGGCACAGTCACAGCTTGGCTACAGGGAAAGTATACTGAACTTCCAGGTAGACGGCAATGGCATCCGCAGGGGTATCACCCGCTACGGACAGTGGTACGGCAATCCCTACGGAGATTGGTCGGCGATGTTTGTTTCCTTCTGCTTACACTACGCGGGGGCGGAGGATGCGCCGGCTAATGCAGGCCCGGAGTCCATGCGGCTGGAATGGGAGAAGGCCGGGCTTTACAAGGCCTATTCCGACGGAGCCGCCACAGCGGGCAATATCGTTTTCCTGAAAGGCAGCGAAGACAAAGCAAGCGCCGTGGCCGTTGTTATCCAGTCCACAACAGATACTGTCACGGTAATTGAGGGTGATGTGGACGGCGCTGTGGTCCAAAAGCAATATACGCTTAACAGCGATACTGTTTTGGGTTACGGTCTGACACCGGAAGCCTTGCCCAATGCAACATTGGCAGATGTGCCTGCAGGAACCGTTCCGGTGGCAGTTACCACCAATTACAGCACAAGCTTGATTACATCTACCAATCAGTTTGTCTTTTATATGACAAGCGGCAACAAGACTTATGCCATTGATGGCAACGGTAATGCGGTGCAGGTTTACATTAGCGACACCGGCCAAGTCTGTACAGACTTGGAGAACCCAGACCAGCTGCTGTGGTCCATAACATCCTATAGCAGCAATGCCTGGGCGATTCAGAATGTAGCCACAGGCAGGTACTTACATCCGTTCTATAACGGCAGTTCGGACAACGGAATCACGACCCCCGGTCGCTGGGGCACTACCATCAATGCCTCGGGAACCGGTGTGAAATTCTCCCACTCAGCCTACATCGGACAGGATGTGGCCAACGGAAGATTCCAAATGGTTCGGACGCAATCACAGAATGTGACCTTCCAGGTTGCTATAACGCAGAATTGTGTTGTCTGGCTGGATGGCACAGATGGCGGCCTGGGACACTTGACCGGCTCACCCGATGTGAAATACACCTATTCCGTAGGCGAAATTATGCAACTGCCCAAGGAATGGACTTCCCCCAGCAAGTATAGCTACAAGCTTCGGGGCTGGTACGATGTGACCAATGCCCGGTACTACTCTCCCGGCGCGGATATGGTGGTCACCGGAAATGCTGTACTCTACGCGGACTGGGTGGCAAGCACCTATGATATAGGTCAATTCAATGCACAGGTGGCCAATTCTGTCAGCACGAATGCCTTTATGACGACCCATATGTTTGACTATAACTACTTGTTCAACATACATTCAGTAAAGGCTACAGTGACAGCTGATGCTTCCGGCCACTCGGAAACCTGGTCTATGGTAACCTCCGGATCGGTTGCCCACGGCAATCAGGAAACCCAGGATTTCATATTCATCGACAATGATTCCGGCGGTCTTCTGTGTATGCCCAATAATCGGAGTGACCATAACATATATCCCGGCGCGGGTATTGTGACACCGGGTATTTATTCAGAGGAAATAGGGCGGCTGTTGTTTGCAACGGATAATTGTTACGATCCTGCCACCGGCTCCGGCGTTGTGGGTAAGACCTACCTGGGAACCGGTGACTACCTGTTCCAAATTATGGATGACCCGGCGGATGAGCATTACGGTTATTACTATTATGACTCCCATCATAACGCCGCGTCCTATAATCAAAGCAAGGGTCGGTTCTATGTGTATGAGTATCTGGAAGGTACATCAGATGCTATCGGCTCAACCTATTCCGACTTCCTGCCGCTGAACTCCCCCTATGTCAATACCAACGGCAAAACAGTGGGTACTTACACCTATGCCGGCATAGACGGAGAATACGAAGGCTTTACCCACTATCGGTACGACTCCAAATACAATTCCGGCGACTACAATTCCGCTAACAATGTGCAAACCGACTATGCCTACGGTATGCGCACGGATATTAAGTTCTATCTGCCCAATGACCCCGGCACCGACGGAAACAAGGATCTGTATGGCAATGATATGCAGTTCCAGTTCAGTGGTGACGATGACCTGTGGGTTTTGGTAGATGGCCAGTTGGTATTGGATATTGGCGGTATCCACGGCGCAGAAGAAGGTGTTGTTGATTTCTCCACCGGACAAGTCACCGTGCAAGGAAAAACACAGACCAGCTTGATGGATTTGGGAATCGGTGCAGGTGACCATACGCTGTCTATTCTGTATTTGGAGCGTGGCTCGTCCCTTTCCAACTGTTCTATTTACTTCAACCTTGCACCTCGTTTCGGTCTGCAACTCCAAAAAGAGGATGTTTTGACCCAGGAACTGCTGGATGGAACGAAGTTCACGGTCTATGAAGACCTGGAATGCACCAAGCCTGTGACCCTCTGGGAAAGCGAAGAAGCTTACAATCAGGACGCTATGGACGGAATCCTGAATGAGGCAAAGAGCACCTTTACAGTAACAAACGGTGTTGCCAAGCTTTGGGGTCTTGGTTCCGGTAATACATACTACATCAAAGAAACCGGTCCTCCCAACAAGGAAGGCTACGGCCTGCCTCAGGGTGTGATCCACCTGCACATAGAAAAGGGCGGTTTTTCCACCTATCAGGCGGATGTAATCGCAGATGCAGACGGAAACGAGCCGTCCAAGGGCTTTACGGTCCATGGCGTGAGCATTGATGATGAAACCAAAACCGTCTATATGGTGGTCACCAACGCGCCGGAGACGGTAGTGGATACCACCACTGTGCAGGTCATTAAAAAGTGGAAGGACACTACTGACCATAGTAAAGACTATATCAAGGCTTACTTAACGGTCACAGATCCGGACGGTACAATTCGCCGTATCCGAGAGGTTACCCTCAGTGACGAAAACGAATGGTCGTACATTTGGACGAATCTTCCCGAGTATGATTATGACACCATGACAAAAGTCAAATACGGCGTCGAGGAGTCCTACGAATCCGGCTATTATTCCACGGTTCGTCAGGTAACACAGATTCAGAAGGACAAGACCGAGTGGGCAGAAGCCGCCAGCTTTGTAAATGGTGAAAGCTACATTTTGCAGACGGCAAACGGCTTCCTCTCCACTACCTCTACCTCGGATGCCAAGCTGAAATGGGTGGACAAAGCTACAGCGCAAAGCTCGTCTCTGGCATTGTGGACCACAAAGGTCAGCAGCGGCAAGGTCACCTTTACCAATGCCGCCGGCCAGACTCTGAGTTTTAACTACAGTAGCTGGAGCAGCAGTAGCCGCTATTTCTATGCCACATCCGGCAGCGCAACTTACCAGTCCTTCGGCACGTCGCAGACAAATGCCGGCTTCCGGCTCTATGTAACGCGAAGTGGAACCAATTACTATATTGCAAACAGCAATATCAACAGCAACGGACGCCTTAGCGCTACAACATCTTCCTCCTCTGCAATGGTTTTCACACCCTTTGAGCAGACCACAACCACACAGTTCCACCCTGTAGAGGACTGGGCCTACGAGATTACCAACACACCCTTGCCACGCAGCAATGAGACCTCCTTCGCAGTAAAGAAGAACTGGTCGGTTCCCGTAGGCTATGACAGTAAAGTCTACGAGGAATTCACCGTCACAGTACGATTGCTGGCCAACGGTGTGGAAACCGGACGAAGTATCACGCTGTCACTGAAGAACGGTTGGGAGGGCAAATTCTTAGGACTGCCCTATGCCGACGAAGACGGCAATGTGATCCAATATTCGGTGGTGGAAAACTGGAAACGGGAATACTGGTCGACCACCTACGGAGAGGTGGTTGTCCACAACGGCGATCCGCCCACCTATTCTCTTTCTATCACCAACGAATATATCCCGGGCGGCCCGATGCTGCCCTCCACGGGCTCTGCTGCCCGCCTTATGTTTGTACTTTGCGGCGCCGCGATTATGCTGGCCTCGCTGGTATACGGATTCCTGGACAGACGAAAACGCGAAAGGAGGACAGATACCTCCTGAGCCAACACTGCGTCCTCGATCCAAATCAATTATTTTGTAATTTACTTAAGAAAGGAAAATAAATCATGAAAAAGCTTATCTCTTTGACCCTGGCAATTCTGATGGTATTCTCCCTGGCAATCACCGCTATGGCTGATACCGAACCTACCACCGCGCCTGCCGGCACTTTCGAAGACACCGTAGGCAGCATCACCCTGAACAATCTGACCCTGGAAAACGGCAAGCCTGCCGCTACCTACAAGGTCTACCAGATCCTGAAGCTGAACAGCTTTGACTTTGGCTCCGGTTCTTACTACTACACATATACTAATGATGCATGGAAGACTTTCTTCACCACCGGCGCAGGCGCTGACTACATCCAGGTTAACAATGATAACCTGATTGAGTGGAAGGGCACTAATGATGCAGAGCGTGTTGCTGAGTTTGCAAGAATCGCTTTGGCATACGCACAGGCAAACAGCATCGACGCTACCGCAGATACCCTGGCTGTTCCTGCTGAGTACACTGTGACCGCAGAAGGCGCAGTTGTCTTTGGTAACCTGCCTCTGGGTTACTACCTGGTGGATTCCTCCGTTGGCTCCCTGTGCGGTCTGACCACCACCAACCCCAATGGCATCATCAACTCCAAGAACGGCACTCCCACTCTGGAAAAGCAGGTCCAGGAAGATCTGGGCGGCCAGTGGGGCAAGACCAACAGCGCTGATATCGGTCAGGATGTGAACTTCCGTATCACCATCCATGTTCACGACGGCGCACAGGATTATATCCTCCACGATACCATGGAAGCTGGCTTTACCTTCAAGGAAGAAACTGTGGCGGTCGTTGTCCGTGACGGCGGCTCCGGCACAGAGCAGACCATTGCCAAGGCCGGCAACTACGAAATTACATCCAACGATCAGTCCTTCGCCATCACCTTCACCGATGATTTCTGCGACGGTCTGAACACCAACGACCGTCTGATCGTTACCTACTCCGCAATGCTCAACAGAAATGCTGAGATCGGTAACGGCACTGCAGAGAATCCCTCCAACGAGAACAAGGCTTACCTGGAGTTCGGTGAAGGCCACGAGACTCCCGAAGACAGCACCACCACCAAGACCTACGGCTTTGACCTGGTGAAGACCGACGGTCAGAACAAGCTGCTGGACGGCTCCGAGTTTAAGATCTATGATGCTGCCAACGACGGCAACGAGGTTACTGTTGTGCAGATGTTCGACGAAAACGGTGAGGCCCTGAAGACCGCGGATGGCTACTTTATGTACCGCAAGGCAAGAGCCGACGAGACCGGCGCTACTGTGATCGTTGTCAAGGGTAAGGTCCGCGTGATCGGTCTGGACAACGGCATCTACTTCCTGGAAGAGACCAAGGCTCCCAATGGCTTTAATGCTATCACCACCCGTCAGAAGTTCACCATCGCTGACAACAACCTGGATGCGATCATCACCGGCGGTATCGTATCCACCAACTCCGGCGTGCAGGTCGTGAACCACACCGGTACTATGCTGCCCGAGACCGGCGGTATGGGTACTGTGCTGTTCATCACCATCGGTACTATTCTGGCTCTGGGTGCCGGCGTTGTTCTGGTAACCAAGAAGAGAATGGCAAACATCGCTGAGTAATTTTACGCTTATAACAAACCCGGCAGGAGCAAATGCTCCTGCCGGGGCTACCCCGCGCTATAACATCAGGGAGAAGTTTATGAAAAACAGAAAAACCACCATTATATTGTTAATATCGTTTTTTATAGGCTTGTCCGTGCTGTTATACCCGTCTATCAGCAGCTACTGGAACTCCAAGACCCAGAGTAAAGCCATCGTGGACTACGAATCGATGTTATCCCAGTACAAGCCTGAGGACTATACCGCGCTTTTTGAGGCGGCGCACGATTACAATCAAAAGCTCAGCAAGTTGGATAACCCCATGCAGAATTATTATCAGCTGAGCGATTACAACAAAATTTTGAATTTGGGCGATACCGGTATGATCGGCTATGTGTCTATTCCCAAGATCAGCCAGGAACTGCCGGTCTATCACGGCACATCTAATAGTGTGCTGAGTATTGCGGTGGGCCATTTGGAGGGAACCAGTCTGCCGGTAGGCGGTGAAAGCACCCACAGTGTGGTATCTGCCCACCGGGGTCTGCCTACGGCTGTACTGTTTACCCATTTGGATAGGATGGAAATTGGCGACACATTTAATTTTAAGATTCTGGACCGGACGATTACCTACGAGGTGGATCAGATCCGCATTGTGGAGCCGAATGACAGCAGTCTCTTACAGATTGATTTGGGTAAGGACTACTGCACGCTCCTGACCTGCACCCCCTATGGCATCAACACCCAGCGGCTTTTGGTGCGGGGGCATCAGGTGGATGCGACCCAAACACGCAATCTTTATGTTGCAAACGAGGCGTTTCGCATTGAGCCCATGGTGGTTGTGCCCTTTGTCGCGCTTCCGATTATTTTTGTTCTTTTGATTTACGTTATGTTTGCACCGGTGAAAAAAGAAACCCTGGGAGAAGATAATTTATGAAAAAACGCATTCTGCCATTCATCTCAAGCTTGATAATTTGCATTGCAATGCTGTGTCCGCTTTATGTCCACGCAACACCGTTGGACCCCAATGCAGAGGCAAGCCTGATCTTGCACTACCAAAAAGACACAATGGCATTTGGTGATTTGCAGGTCGGTATTTATCGCGTTGCGCAAGCCTTGCCGGATGGCTCCTTTGCGCTGATAGAGCCCTTTGCGTCATTTCCCGTGAACATTCACGGCATCACAAAACAGGAACAGTGGCATACTGTTGCCCAGACACTAAGTTCCTATATCGTTGCAGGCCAAGTGAAGCCGGACCGGGAAACGAAAACGGATGAAAACGGAACTGCCACCTTCTCGGCTTTGAAAACAGGTTTGTATTTTGTCCGGGAGGTAGTGGCGGAAAACACCAGCGGTACTTATGTATTTAATCAGTTTATGGTCTATGTGCCCACGCCCCAGCCGGACGGTTCTTATAACTATGCGGTTGAAGCAAACCCGAAATGCCTGGAATTTGTTCCCAAAACACAATATACTGTCACAAAGCTTTGGCAGGACGGGGGAGATCAAAGCAATCGTCCAGATGCGGTCACAGTAGACATCTATAAAAATAGCGTACTGCAGGAAACACAGATTCTCAGTGCAAACAACAACTGGACCTACACTTGGCCTGTTTCCGGTGAAGATACGGGGAGATGGGCAGTGGCAGAGCGTTCTGTGCCCAGTGGCTATCAGGTGACGGTTGCGCAAAACGGCAGTCATTTTTCTCTGATCAATGCCCGTAAAACCGTATCGGATGTTCCCCAGACCGGCGATAGCTTTATGGCGCTGCCGTGGCTTTTGGTTATGTGCTTTTCCGGCATTATGCTGCTGATTTGCGGCATCTATATGGGGAGGCGCAAATGAAAAAACGAAGATTTCCACTGCTTCTTGTATTGGGCGTCTTTCTGATTTTGCTCAGCGTTTCTTTGGTCATTGCTGATCAAATTGGTATGTATGCAGGCGCGCAACACTGCCAAAAGACCGCAGCGAAAATAGAAGAAGTCCTGCCGGAAAGAACACAGGGTGTGCCGGGAATGTACGCCGATTCCGTTATGCCGGTTTTATCAATCAACGGCACAGACTATGCGGCTATGCTGGAGATACCGGCCTTTGGCCTTACCTTGCCGGTAGCTGACAAATGGGATAATAGCAATCTTTCCCGTTGCCCGACCCGTTTTTCCGGAAGCGCATACAATAGCACTTTGGTTGTCGGCGGCGCGGACCATTCCGGGCAGTTCGGCTTTTGTGATAAAATTGAGCACGGGGCTATTGTGAGAGTTACGGACATGACCGGCGCGCAATTTGCCTATAAAGTCACCAAAGTGGATCGGGCCGAACATGCCCAATCCCAATGGCTCATGGATAACCACTGTGATCTGACCCTCTTTTGTCACGATGTCAATACTACAGAGTATATTGCAGTCAGATGCGATTTAGCATATAACTAAGCACACCCCGCCTTTTAAAAAGGCGGGGTGTATTTTGATAGGTCTGTTTAGCGGCGGATTGCCTTTTTTACTAAATCACCATATACAGGTGTGCCCAATCCAAATCCACCGGAAACAGTGAGAATTTGGCCGGTGGTGTAGGCAGAAGCATCGCTGGCAAAATAGCACACCGCTTCCGCAATTTCTTCCGGTTGACCCATACGACCCAACGGGATGTGCCGCAAAAATAGATTTCGGAAATCGTCAGAAAGGTGATTCTCCACCGCTTCCGTAGCAGTCATGCCGGGAAGGACAGCGTTGCACCGGATATGGTGCTTAGCCTCCTGTACGGCGATTAACTTGGTCAGATAGTTGATGGCCGCTTTGCTGGTACCGTAGGCAACCTGGGATATATCCGGCACAAGACCACCCACAGAGGAAATATTGATGATACTGCCGCCATTGTTTGCCATGTGCTTTGCCGCAGCCTGGCTGGACATAAAAACGCTTCGCAAATTCAAATTCACGGTATCCAGGAAGACTTGTGGATCGGTATTGGCAAAATCCAGATCTTTTCCGGGATTGGATGTGCCGAAATTGTTGACCAGAACATCGATGCGACCGGCATCCCGGACTACATCTTCCACCATAGAGGTGAAGGTTTCCGGTTTGGTGGCATCGTTGTACACGCATTTTACGCCATTCAAGGTGTTTGCGATTTCCTGCGCCCGGTCCATATCCCGGGCTGCCATATAAACCTTAGCGCCTTCGACCGCGCATTTCTTCACAATGGCAAGGCCAATTCCCCGGGTGGAGGCGGTCACCAGAATAACTTTATCTTTTAATCTCATGTTAGGACTCCTTAATTACTTTTCGTTTTGGCAAAAAGGCAACCGCTACAATGCCCAACGCCACACACAGGATTTCTGCGATTGCCAGAAAATGAATGGACGCGACTGCGGCAGTAGGCTCAGCTGTGTCTGCTGCAATTCTTTCTGTAATCTGATTGGTGAACAACGGGACAAACACGGCTACACCAAAAGGTGCTGCCAAATCTCGGAATAGGCCGTAAGTTCCAGTTCCTGCGCCTGCCGCCTGGGGCGTCAATCCGGAAAGGACGACCTTCATAAAGATGGTACCGTTTCCTCCCAGACCGAAGCCAAGAACACCAAGAGAAGCCATCAGCAACAGTACGGAGGTGACTTCTGTGAACAGCAACAGGATCCCACACCCGATTCCGGTCAGCAGGAAGGAACCTATGAGGATTCGTTTTGGGTCAAATCTATCTGCCAATGGTCCCAAAACAACCGCGCCCAAAGACATGCCCACATACATGACTGAAATGGCATAGCCGGAGATGGCTGTATTGTTAGGTTGCGTGTAATTGACAAACACAATCGTGTTGGTCATGTTTGCCTGCATGAGTCCCTGGGTCAAAAATAGAGCCAGCACACTTAAGATAAACGCACTCCGCCCCATAAAGCTGCCCGACAGGATGGGATGGGAGCTTTTTCTTTCAGCAAGGGCAAGGCCCACCAGACTGAAAATTGCAAAAATCAGCACAATGAGAAACGGTGTGGATGTCCAACCGAAGTTTTGCCCAAAGGATGGGACACACAGCAGCAAACTGAAGAAGACCAGAATTAAAATTGCGCCGGATACATCAAAGTTTTGCAGTGGTTTCGACCTGGAGACTTGATTGCGGGAAGTGAGGAAACAGGCGGCAAAAATACCTGTACAAATAGCAACACATACCCACAGCATGGCGCGCCATCCGTAGGAAGAAACGATCAAACCGCCTATGGTTGGTCCAATGATCACCGATGCGCTGGACAGCAGCATATACACAGAGAATCCCTTTGCGATTTTATCTTGAGGAAACTCCGTTGCGATATAGGCAAGGATCACGGGACCCATGGCTGCCGTGCCGATACCCACAATAAAACGGGCAATCAGCATAAACACAAGGGAGTTTGCCAGAGCGGACAGCACATTTCCCAAGGTGAATACCGCAACACCCAGAAGTAGAGTCTTTCTGCGTCCAATCACATCTCCTACCTTACCAAGAATCGGTGCGCAGGCGGCGGTGGACATAGCCTGGGCGAGGGCTGTCCATGTGGTGTTATTGTAGGCAATGCCGATATCCTGCACAAAGGCAGGACCTAAAACCGTTGAAAAACCGCCCACTAAGCCAATCAAAAGAGCAGCCAATGCATAAGGAATAAATCCGCGTTTATATGCCATCATTTCACTTCCTTCTGCGGATAGTATGTCCAGACTTCTATGTATTATTTGTTTTTATTTGGACACACTTTCTCATAGGAGGGATGGAATGTGAAGCAAAAATTTTTGATTTGCCAACATTGCGGCAATATCGTAGCAATGATTCGGGATAAGGGGGTTCCGGTTTACTGCTGCGGTGAACAAATGCAGGAGCTGATTCCGGGGACTACGGAAGCTTCCGGGGGAAAACATATCCCCGTGTATGACGTCGAGGGTAATACCGTCCATGTAACCGTTGGTTCTGTAGAGCATCCTATGACCGCGGAGCACTATATCGAATGGGTGTGCATGGAAACGGAGCACGGCATCCAATATGCTCACCTGGACCCGGATGACAAGCCTAAGGCCAAGTTTTCTATTTGTGACGGGGATGAGGTACGGGCAGTGTACGCATTTTGTAATCAACACGATTTATGGAGGAAGTAAGTATGTCTATGATCAATAAGGAAATTGCCGATTTCCGCACCTATGCCTATCACGAGAATGACTTTAAGTTTGTGAGCAAGGAGGATATCCTTGGTAAATGGAGCGTCTTTTTCTTCTATCCTGCGGACTTTACTTTTGTCTGCCCTACAGAGCTGGAGGACTTGGCAGACAAGTATGAGCAGTTTAAGGCTATTGGCTGTGAGGTTTATTCTGTATCCACCGATACCCATTTCGTTCACAAGGCATGGCACGATGCATCCGAGCGCATTAAAAAGATCAATTATCCCATGCTGGCTGACCCCACCCATAGCATTTCTAAAGATTTTGAGGTGCTGATCGAAGCGGACGGCCTTGCCGAGCGCGGCACTTTTATTATCAACCCCGAAGGGAAAATCGTAGGTTACGAGGTAACTGCCGGCAATGTGGGCAGAAACGCCGAGGAACTGCTGCGTAAAGTGCAGGCCTGTCAGTTTGTGCATGCCCATGGCGATCAGGTTTGTCCCGCTAACTGGAAACCCGGCGCAGAGACACTGAAACCCAGCCTGGATCTGGTAGGACAGCTTTGATGGAC
The DNA here is from genome assembly GCA_017561205.1 of Oscillospiraceae bacterium. Lineage (GTDB taxonomy): Bacteria > Bacillota > Clostridia > Oscillospirales > Oscillospiraceae > Faecousia. The sequence continues at coordinate 25,361 of JAFZDL010000108.1, forward strand.
AATCTGTACGATGTCGTGATCGTCGGCGGCGGCCCTGCGGGGCTGACCGCCGCGCTCTACCTTGCCCGGGCGAAGTACCGGGTATTGGTTTTGGAAAAGGAGCAGTTCGGCGGTCAAATTGCCATTACCCACGAGGTGGTGAACTACCCCGGCATTGCCAAGACCAGCGGAAAAGCCCTGACGGATACCATCCAGCAGCAGGCAGAGCACTTCGGCGCAGAATTTCTGCTTGCGGAAGTCGTCGGCTTTGACCTTGCCGGGGATATCAAGACCGTGCATACGGGCAAGGGGGACTACCGCTGCTTTGGTATCCTGCTGGCAACCGGGGCATACCCCAGAACGGTCGGCTTCAAAGGCGAGGAAGAACACAAGGGCCGGGGTGTTGCCTATTGCGCCACCTGTGACGGCGAGTTCTTTACGGGAAAAGAAATATTCGTGGTCGGCGGTGGCTATGCGGCAGCGGAAGAAAGTGTTTTTCTGACAAAGTTTGCCCGGCATGTAACAATTTTAGTTCGGAAAGACGACTTTTCTTGCGCTGCATCCGTTGCCGATCAGGCGAAGAATCACGAAAAAATCACTGTGCTGACCAATACGGTGATGGAGGAAGTGTCCGGTGAGAACGGTTTGACCTACGCACGGTACAAAAATACCGCCACCGGAGAGGTGACGGAGTATAGAAGCGAAGAGTCCTTTGGTGTCTTTGTATTCGTCGGATATGCACCGGCTACGGAAGCGGCCAAGGGAATCGTGGAACTGAACGAGCAGGGATATATCGTAACCGACGCATCTCAAAAAACCAGTGCAGAGGGTGTTTATGCGGCAGGTGATGTGTGCATTAAGCCCTTGCGGCAGGTAGTGACAGCCACCAGTGACGGTGCATTGGCAGCGACAGAACTGGAGAAGTATGTGGCTGCAGTGCACCGAAAGACGGGCCTGCGTGCTGACACCCCTGTTTCAAAGCAGAGTGGTACAACGGTTACAGTCAATACGCAGAAAGAAGAGGAATCCGGCGAACTGTTCACAGCCCAAATGCGGCAACAGTTAGACACCGTATTTGCCCGAATGGAAAGGCCATTGCTGCTGAAACTCTATTTGGACAGCCGTCCGATTTCTGCAGAACTGGAAAGCTTTATAACCACCCTTGCGGCGCTTTCGGATATGCTGGAGTTGGAGGTGTGCGACAGGCAGGCACAGGAAACCTTTGCGCCCTGCGTGGAAGTTTGCTCGGCAGACGGCACACCGACAGGCCTTGCCTTTCACGGCGTACCCAGCGGCCATGAGTTTACCTCTTTTGTGCTGGGACTTTATAATGCTGCAGGCCCGGGGCAAGCACTGGATGATGTCACAAGGCAGCAGATTGCAGCCATAACAAAACCTTTGGATATGAAGATATTGGTCACATTGTCTTGCACTATGTGCCCGGACTTGGTGGTTGCCGCCCAGCGGATTTCCGCTGAGAATCCCAATATAACAGCCCATGTATATGATATCCGGCATTTTGAAAATCTTAAGAACCAATACAATGTGATGAGTGTACCGTGTATGGTCATAAATGATGATAAGATATCGTTTGGAAAGAAGAATGTATCGCAGATTCTTGAGATGCTTCTTCAGTAGCTATTATACAATATAGAAAAAACCGCCGATGCGAAATGCATCGGCGGCTTCGTGCAATTAAGCGGGGGTCTTCACGAAAGCATAGGTTGCGGTGGGGTCAATCTCGGTGGAATCTACGCCCTTGGTGGCATATTCACCGTTTGCGTAGAAGGCCCAGTAGGCATTGTCCTTTTCGTAGATGGCGGAGATGCCGTTGACGGAATTCACCATCAGGCCATAAGGACCGTTTTCACCGGAAATCAGGCCCACTTCCAAAAGCGCTTCGCCCACAATGGTCTTGTCGGTCTTGACTAAGAACTTGGTGGTCTTGCCGTCTAAGTCGGTCACTTCAAAGTTGAAGGAGGTCTTGCCTTCGCCCTTTTCGGTCACCGCTGTGGGGACTTCGTCCAAAATGCTCTTGGTAGCTTCGGTCTGGGTTGTCGTTGCTGGGGGTTGGGGTGTTTCGGTTTTGTCGCTGCAACCTGTTGCAAGAAGTGCCATAGCCGCAATCAGCACAATGCAAAGGACGAACGACAATAGCTTACGCATATTGTTTTTGTTCATAATTCTTTGCTCCTTAAATTGTATTTCCCACAAAGCCGTGTCTCGCGGCCTTTCTGCGGGTTTCGCTGCCCGGATATTCCGACTTGGCGCACAGCCGTCCGGCCTTCTCGGAAAATTCCAATGGCCCTGTCCCGGCGCTTGCGGCAGCTCCGGTAAGAATGGCAGTATCAAAGCGCTTCACGGCGACGGACTCGTACAGGAATCGCACCTGTTTCCCCCGACAGCATATTTAGCATAGCACTTACCATTGGGAAAAGCAAGGACTATTATGAAAAAAATATTGCCTTTTGCGGAAGAATATGATAGACTATCCCTGCAAATGAATAGGATAAAGTCACGGCAGACATTGGAATGGGAAAATCCCAGCGGTACCAAGCCGCCGTAGACGGACATAAGCCGCCTGTTTTCATTGGGTGACCGAGAAGAAAGCAGGCAAATGGCGTCCGGAGCCGGAATACGAGCTGTGACTTTTGACCGGATGGCTCTTGGGGACTGCCGACCGGTGTGTTTTGCTATGCTATGAGTCCCTTTTGGGACTCTTTTTTGTTTGGGAGGAAAAAGTATGAAAGGAAACCGCCAACACAATGATGCCTTCTCTAAGCGCCATCCGGCGGTAAACTTTGCGTTCTTCCTGGGCGTGATCGTGGGGGTGGCGCTGATCCAGCACCCGGCCTATGTGCTGGCGGGGTTTGTCACGGGCGCGATTTATTACTTGATGCTAAACGGCTCCAAGGGCTTTAAGTTTTTGCTGTTGTTGTTGCCGGTTTTTGTGTTTGTGGCGGCCATTAACCCACTGTTCAATACCGACGGACAAAGGATTTTGTGCCATATTTTCGGCAGACCCTATACCTTAGAGGCCGTTATTTACGGCTTGACCCTGTCGGGGGTGATCGTGGTGATGCTTTTGTGGTTCGGCTGCTATAACCAGGTGCTGACCGGAGATAAATTCACCAGTCTGTTCGGCAATCTCATTCCAGCCATTTCTCTGCTGCTGGTAATGGTATTGCGCATGGTGCCCAATTTTATTCGCAAGGCCCGGCAGATTGCCGGTGCGAGAAAGTCCATAGGCAAGGGCGCAGGGGAGAATGCCGCCGCCAAAGAAAGAGTGGTATCCGGTCTGACCCTGCTGGGGGCGCTGACCGCCTGGGCTTTGGAGGGCAGTGTGGTCACCGGCGATTCCATGCGAGCCCGGGGTTACGGCACTGCCAAGCGCAGTAGCTTTATGATTTACCGTATGACCTTTAGCGATTGGCTGCTGATGGCTGCCATGGTGCTGTTTTTGGGTCTTACTTTGATGGCTGCGAGCTTGGGGCAAATGACAGCTGCGTTTACCCCGGTTATGGAAATTGCCCCGGTGTCCTGGGGGCTTTGCTCCTACACACTGTTTTTGATGATACCCATAATTTACCACTGGAAGGAGGCTGCGCAATGGTACATTTCCAGATCCAAAATCTGAGCTTTGCTTACCCTACTGCTGAGGGTCGGGAATCCCTTAAAAATGTGAATCTCACCATAGAAAAAGGCGAATATATTGTCCTGTGCGGCAAATCCGGCAGTGGTAAAACTACCCTTTTGCGGCAGCTGAAATCCGTCCTTGCCCCCCATGGCAAGAAAGAGGGGCAGATCCTCTTTAACGGCATTCCGCTGGAACAGGAGAGCCAGCAGGGACAGGCTGCTAAAATCGGCTATGTGATGCAGAATCCCGAGGAGCAGATCGTCACCGATAAGGTGTGGCACGAGCTGGCCTTTGGCCTGGAATCTTTGGGCTGCGACCAAAAGACCATGCGGGCCCGCGTAGCGGAAATGGCCTGCTATTTCGGTATACAGGATTGGTTCCACAAGGATGTGGAGACCCTTTCCGGGGGACAGAAACAGCTGCTGAACCTGGCATCTATTATGGCAATGCAGCCGGAAGTGTTGATTTTAGATGAGCCCACCAGCCAGTTAGACCCTCTGGCAGCCTCGGATTTCTTAAATACTGTCCGTAAGATCAATACGGAACTGGGCACCACGGTGATTATTACCGAACACCGTTTGGAGGATATCTTCCCCTATGCGGACCGTGCCATTGTGATGGAGGCAGGCCATATCATTGCCGACGATACCCCCCGCAATATCGGTAAATTCCTCTATGCGCAGAAAAATGATATGTTTGCTGCTATGCCCACCCCTGTGCGGGTGTTCTATGGCGGGGACGCAGAGGGAGATTATCCCCTCACTGTCCGGGAGGGCAGAACCTGGCTGAGCAAGACTTGTCCTGCGCCTAAGGTGAATTCTTTGCCCATAGAGGAGCTGCCAGAAGGCAAAGACATTGCCCTTTCACTGCAGAATCTGTGGTTCCGTTACGAAAAGGACAGCCCGGATGTGCTCCGGGGCGTTACGGCGGAAGTGCCGGTGGGCAGCTTGTACGCCATCGTGGGCGGCAACGGCGCCGGTAAGTCCACTATGCTGAAAGCAGTTTGCGGCATTTGTAAGCCCTACCGGGGGAGTGTAAAGGTATTCGGTAAGCCGGTAGCCAAGTATAAATCTGCCGAATTGTTCGGCGGTTGCCTGGCTATGCTTCCTCAAGACCCCAAGAGTCTGTTTGTAAAAAAGACTGTCCGGGAAGAACTGGAAGAAATGACCACCGACCGGGAAAAGATGGCAGAAATTGCCAAAATCTGCGAGATTGAAAATTTATTAGACAGCCACCCTTATGACCTGTCCGGCGGTGAGCAGCAGCGCAGTGCTTTGGCAAAGGTGCTGCTGACAAGCCCTAAACTACTTCTGCTGGATGAGCCCACCAAGGGCATTGACAGCTTTTTCAAAGAAAAACTAGCAGAAATATTATGTAAACTAAAAGAAAAGGGCGTTACCATCGTGATGGTTTCTCACGATGTGGAGTTCTGCGCCAAATACGCAGACCGGGTAAGTATGTTCTTTGACGGTCAGGTTTTGACCACCGACACCCCTCGGCGGTTCTTTGGCAACAACAGCTTCTACACCACCGCCGCAAACCGTATGAGCCGGCACATCTTCTCCATGGCGGTGACTGCCGAGGATGTGGCCCAATTGTACCGGAAAAATCAGGAGGGATAAAAAATGAAAAAATCCCATGTTGCTACGCTGATTACATTCTTTTTGCTAATCCCGGCGACTTTATACTTGGGCACAAAGCTGTCCGGGCGGACCTATTATATTACGGGAACGCTGATTATTTTGGAGCTGATGGTTCCCTTTTTTATGGCCTTTGAGGGCCGTAAGCCCCAGGCCAGGGAATTGGTGATCATTGCGGTGCTCAGCGCCATTGCCATTGCCGGCCGGGTGCTGATCCCCGTTCCCAATTTCAAGGCAATATTTGCCGTTATTATGCTCACGGGTATTGCCTTCGGTCCGGAAACCGGTTTTATGGTGGGCGCCATTGCTGCTCTTGGCAGTAATTTCTTCTACGGCCAGGGCGCCTATACTCCCTGGCAGATGTTCAGCTACGGTGCTGCCGGAATGCTCAGTGGGTTTGCCTTCGGAAAGGGAAGACTGCCCAGAAAATCCTGGTTGATGGCTCTGTTCGGCTTTGTTGCCGTAGTGCTGGCGGTTGGCCCGATCTTAGACAGTATGACTCTGTTTTTGGGCTATGTAAAGCCCAGCCCTGAGGCTTTTGGCCTTGTGTTTGTGCCGGGCTTTGCCCACAATTGCATGAACGGCCTTTGTACGGCAGCGGTGATGCTGATTTTTGGCAAGCCGTTTCTCGGTATCTTAAACCGCATTCAGGTGAAATACGGAATGCTGGAGTAAAATGTTGCGACGGTAAGGAAATCCTTACCGTCGTAGTTTTTGTTCTTGCGGGTGGGGGAATGTTGTGCTATAATGATGAAAGCGCAAACTGTATGGAGGTATCTTCCTTGAGAACGAGTATGAAAATGTGGATAGCAGGTTTGCTGGTGCTAGCGCTACTTTTGTCAGTGGGCGCGTTTTTCCTGTTCCGGTACGCGTTTAAGGTCGCACAGGCGGACAAATTCGGCTGGAGTAAGATGGCCGGCGCAATCTGCTATTTGGATAAAAACGGAAAGCCCTTGCTGGGCTGGCAGGAGATTGAAGGCAAGCGGTATTATTTTATCCCCGATGCAGGTATCCGGGCTACCGGATGGATGCAGATCGGCGCCAATCAGTATTACTTTGACGAAAATGGCATTGTGCAAACCGGTTGGCAGACCGTTTCGGGTAAGGAGTATTACTTCGCCGAGGAAGGACATCTTGTGACCGGCTGGACGGAAGTGGACAATGTTCGGTACTGCTTCGGAAAAGACGGTATCGCCCTAAAAGGTTGGTTTGAAGATGAAACCGGCAAGTATTATCTCGATGAAAAAGGCAGACCCACTGTGGGTCAGCAGCAGATCGACGATAAGTGGTACTGGTTCGGTTCGGATGGTCTGCCGGTGGTTGGTTGGATGGAACAGGGCGGAGAGAAATATTATTGCAAGGAAGATGGCGAAATAGCCGTGGGTCAGGTAGAGATAGACGGCGTGAACCATTTCTTTACATCCAAGGGAAAGTATGTTCTGCTGGTCAATAAAGAAAATCCCGTACCGGATACTTATGAGCTGAATTTGGTAAGCTATGGTGAATATCAAATGGACGGCGAAGCCAAAGTGGCCCTGGAACAAATGCGTAAAGACTGCGCCTATCCTACGACCATTGATAATATCTATCGGTCTAAGGAACAGCAGGAACAAGTGTGGAATTCCGGTGTAAAAAGGCGAATGGCTCTGGGGATGACCAAGCAAGAGGCTGAGATTGAAACTGCCCGATGGGCAATGACACCCGGCCACAGCGAGCATCAGACCGGTCTTGCGGTGGATCTGTTCGGTTCGGGTGAAGCCCGGAAATGGATGGAAGAGCACTGCTGGGAGTATGGCTTTATCGTCCGTTATCCCGAGGGTAAAGCGGATTTTACCGGCATTGACTATGAGTATTGGCACTTCCGCTATGTGGGAACTGAGCTTGCGTTGGAACTGAAAGAACTGGATATGTGCTTGGAAGAATATATGCAAATGCTGACCAAATAAGGAGACAGAGATGAAGGCGAAAGAATCGATCATCAAGACAATTCTGATCGCGCTGACTTGCGCGCTGATTGCTTTGATGGCAGTCGTTTTGCTCAAAGGCTGGATTGACGGCTACTTCGATTCTTTTGAAACCTTATGGGATTATATTGGTTCCTTTGGCGCGTGGGGCCCCGTTGTTTTGATGGTGTTCCAGATTTTCCAGGTGGTGCTTCCGGTGCTGCCTGGCTTTACGGGCTGCATTGTGGGCGCAGCGCTGTTCGGCCCGGTGGTGGGCTTTATAATCAGTTATATCGGTATGTGCGTCGGCTCTATTGCTGCCTACTACTTAGCCAGAAGATATGGCATAAAACTGGTCAGTAAGCTGGTGAAAATGGAAAAGTACGAGAAATGGATCGCCCGGATCAACAAAAGCAAAAGCTATACGGTGTTCCTGTTTGCCTGTATTGTGCTGCCTGCTGTACCGGATGATTTTCTGTGCTTCTTTTCCGGGCTGGTGGATATGCCTCCCAAGAAATACATTCCCATCATCTTAGCGGGAAAGCCCTGGTGCATATTGGCTTACTGTATCTTTTCCGCATATTTTATTCCGTAAAAAACGCACACTCCTATGGGAGTGTGCGTTTTGCGTTATTTCTTACGGTGATAGATTTTGGCAAGACCGCCTTCGCTGGTTTCCCGGAAGCGGTGGCTTAAGTTTATGCCGGTTTCGTGCATGGCTCGGCAGACCATATCATAGCTGATATTTCGGGAGCCGGTGAGGAAATAGCTGAGGTTGCAGGCGTTCATAGCCCGCATGGCGGCTACCGCGTTGCGTTCGATGCAGGGGATCTGCACCAGGCCGCAGATGGGGTCGCAGGTCAGACCCAAGTGATGCTCCATCGCTACCTCAGCGGCATACTCTACCTGGTCAATATTTTGTCCGTAAAGCTGAGCGAGAGCTGCCGCCGCCATAGAGCAGGCGGTGCCGATCTCTGCCTGGCAACCACATTCTGCGCCGGAAATAGATGCGTTGCGCTTGGTAAGAGAGCCGATGATGCCGGCAGTTGCCAAAGCCCGGGCAATGTCCATATCGGAAAAATCCTTGGTATCCTGAGCATATTTAAGGACAGCCGGCAACACACCGCAGGCGCCGCAGGTGGGGGCGGTTACGATGGTGCCGTTGTCTGCGTTCTGTTCAGCTACCGCATAGGCGTACGCTGCGATTTTTTGAAATTCTTCCACAGCGGGCGCTTTGTCCTGCACATGTTGGTCGTATAGATACTTGGCCTTCCTCTGTACCCGCAGACCACCGGGCAGCTCCCCGGTGGCGGCAAGGCCGTCGGCGATAGCCTGCTTCATCACGTCCCAGATATGCAGGAGAAAATCCCAAATCTCCTCGCCCTCGTTCAGTTCCACATACTCGCTGATGGTGTCGAAATACCGCCATTTGCAGAAGTCTGCAATCTCAGCAAAGGAATTTTCCGGGTACACCTCCGGGGAGTTAAGAAAATCCTGACCGGGTACGCAAATATCACCGCCGCCGACGGATTCTACCCGCAAAGTGCCAATCTCGTTGCCATCTTTGAGCGCGAAAAAGTCCATGGTGTTGGGGTGAAAGCCCTCCAAATGCTTCTGGGAAAACACCATTTCCGCAGGCAGGGGGGACAGCACCTGGCGAATGACCCGGTCTGTGCCGTGGCCAACGCCGGTCTTGCTGAGAGAACCGTAAAGAACCACCCGGAAACCATCAGCCCCCGGGTGCTGGTCCTTAAAAAGCTGAGCAGCCCGCTCCGGACCCATGGTATGGGAGGAGGAAGGACCTTTACCCACTTTGTATATTTCTTTGATGGATTTCATAAGAAACCTCCGTAATCGTTTGCATACAGTATAGCAAATTTTCAGAGGCAATGCAAGTGCTACTGCATTGCCTCTAAACTCAGTTCCCCGGCTAATTTGAAAAGGGCATCGCTGAGTACCTGCTCCAAAGAAATGCCTGCGTTTTGTGCGATGCGGGTATAAAAAAGAACCACGGCCGGTTCCAAAAAAACCGTCACTTTCTCCATAGCTGCCTCCCCCAAAAACTGTGGTTCATACTATGCGATTCTGCCGCTGGCGGTGACGGAAAAATCTTGCAAAGGAGATAAGGCTATGGTAGAATAAGTAAAATCCCTGTATCTTGGAATGACTTGACAAATATGCTACAATAAATAAGTTAAATTTGCAAATTACACAAGAGGTGAAAAGCTATGGCAAAAGAGAAAAAAGTAGAACAAATTACCGATATGGAGGTCGATTTTGGTCAGTGGTTTACCGACGTCTGCACCAAGGCACAGCTGATCGATTATTCCTCCATTAAGGGTGTGTTTATTTACCGTCCCTACGGCTATGCCATTTGGGAGAATATTCAGGCAATTATGGATAAGGAGTTCAAAAAGCAGGGCGTTGAGAATGTGTATATGCCCCTTTTGATTCCCGAAAGCCTGCTGCAGAAGGAGAAGGACCATGTTGAGGGCTTTGCCCCCGAGTGCGCCTGGGTCACTATGGGTGGCGGTGAAAAGCTGGAAGAGCGCTACGCCATCCGTCCCACCTCCGAGACTCTGTTCTGCGAGCATTGGGCCAATGTGCTGCAGACCCACCGCCAGCTGCCTATGAAGTATAACCAGTGGTGCAGCGTGCTGCGTTGGGAGAAGACCTCCCGCCCCTTCCTGCGTCACAGAGAGTTCTTGTGGCAGGAGGGTCACACCATCCACGCTACCGCTGAGGAAGCAAGAGACTTCACTGAGACTATGCTGAATGTCTATGCCGACTTCTGCGAGAATGTGCTGGCTATGCCCGTTACCCGGGGTCAGAAGACCGACAAGGAGAAGTTCAACGGCGCTGAGGCTACCTACACCATCGAGTGTATGATGCACGACCGCAAGGCCTTGCAGGCCGGTACTTCCCACTACTTCGGCGACGGCTTTGCCAAGGCTTTCGGCATTGAATTCACCGACAAAAACAATCAGAAAGTACCGCCCCACGAGACCTCCTGGGGCGTTTCCACCCGTCTCATCGGCGGTATCATTATGACCCACGGCGACAATAACGGCCTGGTCCTGCCCCCCAAGATCGCGCCTATCCAGGCAGTGATCCTGCCCATCGCCCAGCACAAGCCCGGCGTTTTGGAGGGAGCTGAGGCAATTAAGAACCGCCTTGTTGAGGCCGGTTTCCGTGTGAAGCTGGACGATTCCGACAACTCCATGGGCTGGAAGTGCGCCGAGTACGAAATGAAGGGTGTGCCCCTGCGTGTTGAGTGCGGCCCCCGTGATTTGGAGAACGGCCAGGTTGTCCTGGTTCGCAGAAATGACGGTGAGAAGACCGTTGTGGCCCTTGAGGATTTGGAAAAGGCCGTTGCCGAGCAGCTGGAGCTGGTGCACCAGGGTATGTTTGCCCGGGCCAAGAAGAACTTAGACGATCATATCTACGAGGCCCATTCTTTGGAAGAGGCCAAGGAGCTGCAGGAGAAGAACGGTGGCTTTATCAAGACCATGTGGTGCGGCGAGCTGGAATGCGAGCTGAAGATGAAGGAAGTAGCCGGAATGTCTTCCCGCTGTATGCCCTTTGCACAGGAGAACCTGGGCGATGTTTGCCCCATTTGTGGCAAGAGAGCCAAGAAGATGATCCTCTGGGGCGTTGCTTACTAATATGAAAAAATTGCTGAAAAGCGCATCCCTGTCTTTGAACTATCGCTCAGCCGGTGACCCCTCTGCGTTTTGCAAAACAGGCCTTGCCTTTTTGAAAGATGCCGGATTTGATGCGGCAGAAATGAGCGTGGATGTGTTCCCGGACGACCGGTGGCAGAAACCGGTGGAGCAGGCGGTGCAGGATGCGGATGCGTTGGGTATTCCCTTTAAGATATGCCACCTTCCTTTCTATATGGACCCGGAACGGGCCTGCGCCGAGAAATGTATTCAGGCGCTGCGTACTGCTGTGGATAAGGCAAAGGCTTTGGGCGTAGAGTATGCGGTGGTGCATCCCAACACCACAACGATGCCTGTGCGCAGCTTTAACCGGATGGAGGCGTATGATTTGGTGATGCGCCATCTTTCTCCCGTGGCTGACTATGCGGAAAAAGTCGGTGTGAATCTTGCTGTGGAAAATATGCGATTGGTGCCCGGTATTCGGCAATCCCATCGTTATTGCCAGGATGCGGACGAACTTTGTGAGGTGGCAGATGCCCTGGGTATCAGCGTTTGCTGGGATTTCGGTCACGCAAATTTGGCCGGCTTCAAGCAGTCCGAGGCGCTGGCATATATTGGTAAGCGCTTGAAGGTTCTTCATGTTAACGACAATAATGGCGCGGATGATGACCACCTTGCTCCCTTTATGGGCAATGTGAACTGGGTGGATGCTATGCACGGCCTGGCACTGGCGGAATTTGACGGCGCATTCAACTACGAGGTGGGCGCAGGCCGGATTCCGAAAGATCTGCGGAAAGACTTTGCCAAGTATCTTGTAGATGCTGCTGATCAGCTTATGGAATATATCGTATAAATAATAATCGCGTGTCTTTCGACACGCGATTATTTGTTGCAATTAGCCACCGTTGGACAGGCGGACGATGTCGCCCACGCCGTCCAGGACCACAGTGGGCCGGTAGGCAAAGGTCTTCAAGGTCTCCCTGGTGGAGATTCCGGAGAGCACCAGCACTGTGGACATACCGGTTTCCAAGCCGGAGATAATATCCGTATCCATCCGGTCACCAACCATCACCGCCTCGGCGGAATGGCAGCCCAGCAGCTTTAAGCCTGTACGCATCATCAGCGGGTTGGGCTTGCCGCAGAAATAAGCCTGGGTATTAGTGGCCATCTCAATGGGTGCGATCAGCGCCCGGCAGGCGGGGGCTATGCCCTTTTCAATGGGGCCGGTCACATCGGAGTTGGTGCCGATCAGCTTAGCGCCGCCCAGCACCAGGTTGGTGGCCTTGGTGAGGGCTTCCAGAGAATAGGTCTTGCCTTCGCCAACTACCACATAGTCGGGGTTGATATCATTCATAGTGCAGCCAGCTTCGTACAAAGCATTCAGCAGGCCTGCTTCGCCAATAGCATATACAGAGCAGCCGGGGCTTTGCTCCTTCAAAAAAGCGGCGGTGGCCAGTGCGCTGGTGTAGAAATGATGCTCCGGCACATCCAGACCCATCCGGGCCAGCTTCAGTTTCAGCTCGCAGGGAGTGTAGCCGCTGTTGTTGGTGAGGAAGAGATATTCTTTCTTTTCCTTGTTTAGCCAGTTGATGAATTCAGCCACACCGGGCAGGACGATATTGCCGTGATAGATGACGCCATCCATATCGCAGATGAAGCCTTTTTTCTCGTTAAAATTGATTTCTTTCATAAGTAACCTCCTTGGTACTTTTTCCTTTATGATACTCTAATTACACAAGAATAATAAAACATAATTTTCCAAAGTTGTCAAGTTAAGGAATTGTGAATTTCTTCTGTTTGTGGTATACTGTTCCAAAAGGAAAGGGGGAGTGCGATTATGAAAGGAAAACTGTTGGCAGTTGCAAAAGCGGTGCTGATTGCGTTGGTGATTTTAAGCGGTGCGATCGCCCTGCCTATTTTGTTCCGGCCTTTCTACTGGTGGCATATTAGGCCTTTGGATATACCATCCTATGTGGGGCTGAGCGTAAGCCACATCAAGCAGGCTTATGGGGAAATGATGGACTACTGTATGGGCCTGTCTAACACCTTTTCTGTGGGCATTTTGCCTTTTTCAGATTCCGGCGCGGCCCATTTTGCCGATGTAAGAAATCTATTCATTTTGGATTTGGCGGTGTTGGCGGCTGCCGGCATAGTGTTGGCGGTGCTTTGTGTGATTGACCGGAAAAAGCCTGTCTGCCTGGCGGGGCATACCCCTGGATTTTGGAGCGCGATCGGACTGGGTACTGGCTTTTTGGCGGTGGGCGGCCTGGTGGCAATTGACTTTGAAAAAGCCTTTACCGTGTTCCACAAAATCTTCTTCCCCGGCAAGGACAACTGGGCGTTCGATATCTACGATGACCCGGTGATCAATATGCTCCCGGCGGAATTCTTCGCCAACTGCGCCCTTTTGATTTTTGCAGTGATCCTGCTAAGCTGTATTGGACTGCTGATTTATGACCGCAAAAAGAAATAAAAACTGCCCCTGTGCATGCACAGGGGCAGTTTTTGTGAGAATCAATAATTTTCCTTACGGACTTCAAAGAAGGCCTGGGGATGGTTGCAAACGGGGCAAACCTCGGGAGCCTTGGTGCCGGTGACCAGGTGACCGCAGTTGCGGCACTCCCACATCACGATGCCGGCCTTTTCAAAGACGGCATTGGTTTCCACATTGTGCAGAAGCGCGCGGTAGCGCTCCTCGTGGGACTTTTCGATGGCAGCGACACCGCGGAACTGCGCAGCCAGAGCGGTGAAGCCCTCTTCCTCAGCTTCCTTGGCCATACGGTCGTACATATCGGTCCACTCGTAGTGTTCGCCCTGAGCAGCCTCGATCAGATTCTCGGCGGTGTTGCCCAGCTCGCCCAGAGCCTTGAACCAGAGCTTTGCATGCTCTTTCTCATTCTCAGCGGTCTGCAGGAACAGAGCGGCGATCTGCTCGTAGCCTGCCTTCTTGGCAACGCTTGCAAAATAAGTGTACTTGTTGCGAGCTTGGGATTCACCGGCAAAGGCCTCCCACAGGTTCTTTTCGGTTTTTGTACCGGCATAGGGATTTTTCTTTTCCATAATAAAACCTCCGTTGTGTTTTTTGTGCTGTTTTTATTATACTCTAAAATGAATTGTTGTCAAAGGGAAATGTTAACTTTATAGAGTAAATAATGGCAGCATTGGCATATAATATAGGTGCCACTATACAGCAGCAGGACAAAAAATGATAAAAAGAGATTGAAATTGATAAAAATATGTGTTATAAGAAATAGTGTTGTAAATTGCGGCAAATAAAAGACTTGGAGGTTCTATGTATTCCATTTCTGAGATGTACGATCTGACCCATACAAAGGCGGCTGAATACCTGGGCGGCTTTACCTACCCCTGGGAGGCGCTGAAGGGTATTAAAGATATGATTTTGACTCTGGGTCCCACTTTGGGAAGTGATTATGCCCAGGTGTCCGAGGGCGTTTGGGTGCACAATACCGCAAAGGTAGCGCCTACGGCTTATTTGGGCGCCCCTTGCATCATCGGCGCGGATACCGAGGTGCGCCATTGCGCGTTTATCCGGGGTTCTGCACTGGTGGGTGATGGCTGCGTGGTGGGCAACTCCGTGGAGCTGAAAAATGTGATCATTTTTGACAGCGTGCAGGTGCCCCACTACAATTATGTGGGCGACAGCATTCTGGGCTATAAGTCTCATATGGGCGCTGGCTCTATCACATCCAATGTAAAGTCTGATAAGACTTTGGTGGTGATCAAGTCTGAGCCTCACATTGAGACCCAGCAGAAGAAAGTGGGCGCGCTTTTGGGTGACTTCGTAGAAGTGGGCTGCAATAGCGTACTCAATCCCGGCACTGTGATCGGCAGACACAGCAATGTGTACCCGCTGTCCTGCGTCCGGGGTATCGTTCCGGCAAATTCTATCTACAAAACCGGCGGCGTGATCGTTGCCAAGGAGGAATACTGATTATGGGTAAATATTTTGGTACTGACGGCTTCCGCGGAGAAGCCAATGTGAATCTGACCGCTGACCACGCATTCAAGGTCGGTCGTTTTTTGGGCTGGTATTACGGCGAATTGAAGCACCGGGCAGGTAGCAGTGAGCCGGCCCGTGTGGTGATCGGTAAGGATACCCGCCGCTCCAGCTATATGTTTGAGTACTCCCTGGCAGCAGGTCTGACCGCTTCCGGTGCGGATGCCCATCTGCTCCACGTGACCACCACCCCTTCGGTTGCTTATGTGACCCGGGTGGATGAATTCGACTGCGGCATTATGATCTCTGCCAGCCACAATCCTTATTACGATAATGGTATCAAGCTCCTAAACAGCCACGGCGAAAAGATGGAGGAAGAGACCATCGCTCTGGTAGAGGCCTATTTGGATGGTGAGTTGGAGCTGTTCGGTAAAAAATGGACGGAGCTGCCCTATGCCCAAAAGGACAAAGTGGGCTGCAGCGTGGACTATGTGTCCGGACGTAACCGCTACATTGGTTATCTGATTTCCCTGGGCTTGTTCTCCCTGCGGGATGTAAAGATAGGTCTGGACTGCGCCAACGGCGCTGCCTGGAACATTGCCAAGAATGTTTTTGACGCCTTGGGCGCCAAGACTTACGTGATCAATGCTGACCCCAACGGCACCAATATCAACCACAATGCCGGTTCTACCCATATTGAAGTTCTGCAGAAATTTGTGGTGGATAACGGTCTGGATGTGGGCTTTGCCTACGATGGCGATGCTGACCGCTGCCTGTGCGTGGATGATACCGGTCGCATTATTACTGGTGACCATATCCTGTATATCCTGGGCAAGTATATGCAGGAGCGGGGCCAGCTGGACAACAACACCGTGGTTACGACTGTAATGTCCAATTTTGGCCTGTATAAAGCCTTCGACGAACAGGGCATCGGCTATGCCAAAACTGCCGTGGGTGACAAGTATGTGTATGAATACATGGTGGGCAACGGCTGCCGTCTGGGCGGTGAACAGTCCGGCCATATCATTATCTCCAAGTATGCCACCACCGGTGACGGTCTTCTCACTTCCATCAAACTGATGGAGGTTATGATGGCTAAGAAGAAGAAAATGAGCCAGCTGACCGAGGGCTTGACCATTTATCCCCAGGTGCTGCAGAATGTCCGGGTGAAATCCAAGCCCGAGGCACAGAATGACCCCAAGGTTCAGGCTGCTGTGAAGGCTGTGGAAGAAAAGCTGGGTGATACCGGCCGTATTCTGGTCCGGGAATCCGGCACCGAGCCTGTGATTCGGGTTATGGTGGAAGCTGCTGACGAAACCATCTGCAAGGAAGCTGTGCAGCAGGTGGTTGGCACGATTCTGGCCCAGGGCCACGGTGCAGTATAATTGGGCAAATCTACGAAAATCTTTTTGCGCTTGCGTAAGTGTGAAAACTGTGCTATATTTAATACGGTTACAAGAGTGGACATAGTCAATTATGTCCGCTTTTGTACTATGTTTCCTAGTTGCCGTATATAAAAATACATAGAAAGGACCATGGGACTTGCGTAATCAAAGAGAGATTTTGGACAAAAAACTGATTGAAGTTTGCCGTCATTTTCGGATTCCTGGAGAGTATCAATTCTGTGAGGAAATCAAGGTTGGCAATGTAAATAAAACCTATAAGGTCACTTTTGAAGGACCGGACCCCCAGTATCCCGGGAAAACACGGAGGAAATCCTATATCGTTCAGTCTGTGAACACCTTTGCGTTCAAAAATCCTGTGCAGGTGATGGACAATGTTGATAAGGTCACGGAGTATATCCGCGCAAAGGATCCGGACCGCTGCGCCCTCCATTTTCACCACACCCATGACAGAAAAACCTATATTTTCGATAAAAGCGGTTTCTGGCGGCTGTTTAATTTCATCCCCTCTGTCACATATTCTGCCACAGATAATTTGCGGGTTATCCGCAATGCCGGTCGGGCCTTTGGCGATTTCCAAATGATGCTGTCGGATTTTGATGCTGCCCAGCTGAATGAAACGATTCCTGAGTTTCACAATACGCGCAAGCGCTATGAGCAGCTGGAAGAGCAGGTGGCTGCCGACCCTGTGGGCCGCGTGCAGGAAGTGCGGGAAGAAATTGCCTGGCTTCAGAGTGTGAAGGAACAGGCCTGCAAGCTGACCCAATTGCAGCTTGACGGTGTGTTGCCCCTGCGTGTTACCCACAACGATACCAAGATCAACAATGTGCTTTTTGATGCAGAAACCGACGATGCGTTGGTGGTTATCGATTTGGATACGGTAATGCCCGGCTTGGTGGGTCACGATTTCGGTGATGCCGTGCGCTTTGCTGCCAACTTGGTGGAAGAGGACAGCGCTGAGCCGGAAAAAGCCGGTGTAAATATGGATATTTTCCGCGCCTTTGCCGGGGGATTCCTCAGCAAGACCGCCAAATCTCTGACCCAGCCGGAGATCGATACCCTGGCGCTGAGCTGTTTTGTCCTTACCTGTGAATTGGCGGTCCGTTTTTTGGCGGACTACATAGCCGGCGATGTGTACTTCAAAACCAATTATGCTGAGCACAATTTGGTGCGTACCCGCTGCCAGATTGCCTTGGCCAAGGATATGCTGCAAAAGCTTCCTCAGATGGAAAAGATCATTCGGGAATGCGTGGAGAAACTGTAAAATATTCTTAAAGATGCAAAAATATTCAGCGCCCTGCAGAAAATGAACTGCGGGGCGCTTATGTATTGCAGGTGAAATCAGCAGAAAATATTGTTCCGAAGATCCTTTTTTGGACAAATCGGCCAAGGGGGCTTTTGCTAAAATTCATTGACATATTCTCAATTTGGAGTATAATAGATTTTGTATAAGGATAACTATGGGCAACAATGCCATCAGCACAAAATGCTTATAGATAAAGAAGGATGTTTATGCGATTATTTAAGTTTGTTTTTGGTAAGATTTTGGGCGGTTTGTTTGCCATTGCGGCAATCGTCCTGGTCGTTGGCCTGTGGAAGTTGCAGATGCTGCCTGTGAAAGTGGTGATATTGGTTGGAGCCCTTTTGACACTGGCGACAGCTCTGGTGATTGCGTTGACTTGGCCTGAACGAAGAGATGTTTTGACCAAAGTGGCCATTATTGTGGCACTTGTTGGAATATCTATAACGGCAATGGCCTTGACTATTGTCCTGTGGCAAGGACAGATAATTCCTGCCAAATTGAGAGAGTTGGTTGGTATTCTTCTGGTGCTGATAATGGCGGTGGTGATCCTTCTGTCTTTGTCCAGTCGCGATAATGTTCGATTTGTTTTTGGCATCGTTTTAGCGGCTATCGGAATTGCTGTGATGTGCACAGGCTCGTTCTATGTCTGGAAAGCTGTGAGCACCCTAAATGACCTTTCTGCCGGAGACACGGAAATCGTGCAGATGGGCGTTTATATGCGCGGCGACGATGCCCGGGAGCTGAACAGTGAAACTGTCGGCGAATTGCAATTCGGCATTTTGACCAGCATGGACCGTCAGGCTACGGACAAGGTAATCGAGAAGTTGAACAAGGAGCTGAAAACCGAGATCTCCTGCAAGGAATACGAGAGTCCTTCTGAACTGGTGGATGCGTTGCTGAAGAGCGAAAAGGATGCCATCATTGTGAACCGTGCAGTTTTGCAATTGCTGGAAGACATCCCCGGCTATGCGGAAAAGCTCACCAAGATCAAAGAGGTCTATACCCACAACGTGGAGATCAAGACAGATAATGATGAAAACGGTGGAGAAACGGCCAAGCCCAATTACGCATCCTTGAAGGATTCTTTCGCAATATACATCAGCGGTATTGACACAAGAGGCGGTAAGGTTTCTGTTAAAGGCCGTTCCGATGTGAACATTGTAGCAGTGGTGAATCCCGAAACAAGACAGATTCTGTTGGTATCCACTCCCCGGGATTATTATGTGCCTATCAGTTCTCCCCAAAAGGGACTTGATGGTAAAAAGGATAAGCTGACCCATGCCGGTTTGGGTGGACCCAATGCCAGCCGGGAAACACTGAGTAACCTGTATGGCATCGATATCAACTACTACTTCAAGGTCAATTTCAGCGGATTCCAGGAGATCGTGGATGCGCTGGGCGGCATTTCTGTATATTCAGAATTCAGCTTTAGAGACGGACAATACAGTTTCACAAAGGGCATGAATCAGATGGACGGTGAAAAGGCCCTGGCCTTTTGTCGGAACCGGTATGCTTTTGCCACCGGTGACAACCAGCGCGGCAAGAACCAGATGGCGGTGATCAAGGCTGTCATTGATAAGGCTATGTCCCCCAAGCTGCTGACCAACTATGCGCAGATTTTGGAAGCCGTTGCAGGAAGTATGGAAATGACCGTTCCAATGGAAGTGATCGGTGACCTGGTTTCTCGGCAGTTGGCAGAAGGTGGTTCCTGGAATGTGGTGTCCTACAGTGTCACCGGTACCGGTGGTTCTGAGGCATCTCCCGCCGCAGGTGGCGCAGAGGCCTATATGATGTACCCGAATCAGGAGTCCGTAGACAAGGCAAAACAACTGATCATGGATTTGGTTGACGGAAAAACCGTAACCCCTTGATTTTAAGCAGCGATTCCAAACTTGGTCGACCCTATAGCTTCAAAAGGAGTACGCTATGAAAGAAAAACGAAAAATGATCAAACAGAAAGGTGATCCGCTGATTAAGAGACAGCCCTATTTTATCGAGCATTGGCATTGGATCACCCTGTTCCTGTTGGTTTATGATATTGCAGTGACAAATGGCGCATATTTCTTTGCTCTTTGGGTTCGGTTTGATTGCGCGTTCTCTAAAATTGAGCCCCAGTATGTGGTGGCTTGGCAGAATTTTGTTCCCATTTACACAGTTTGTTGTGTGGCGGTCTTCTGGGTGCTGCATTTGTACCAGAGTGTGTGGCGGTTTGCCGGCCTCAATGAGTTCAAGCATGTTTTGGTTGCCAATCTGATCACAACATTGTTCCACGCGGCGGTCATTAGCATTATTTTTGGCCAAAATCTGCCTGGACGGCGTATGCCTATTTCCTACTATGTGATCGGTATGGGCGCCCAGTTCCTGCTGACACTTGGGGTCCGGTTTGCCTATCGGTTCGTCTTGTTGGAGAAGAAGAAATGGGGAAGTAATCAAACACCTGCCAGCCGGGTTATGCTTATCGGTGCCGGCGCTGCAGGCCAGATGATCATGCGGAGTATGCACGAAGCTGCCTATATTAACGAGCGGGTTTGCTGCATCATTGACGACAACCCTAATAAATGGGGAAGATTTATTGACGAAGTGCCCATTGTGGGCGGACAGGAAGATATTCTTCTGAATGTGAAAAAGTATCGCATTGAGAAGATCTACCTGGCCATTCCCTCGGCCACACCTGCAGAGCGCCGGGATATTCTGGACATCTGTAAGGAGACCGATTGCGAGCTGAAGAATCTGCCCGGCGTGTACCAGATCGTGACCGGCCAATTAAGCATGGATGCGCTGAAGGATGTGGAAGTGGAAGATCTGCTGGGCAGAGATCCCATCCAGGTAGACATGAGCGAGATTTACCGGTTCCTTAC
This sequence comes from Oscillospiraceae bacterium, assembly GCA_017561205.1. Taxonomy (GTDB): domain Bacteria; phylum Bacillota; class Clostridia; order Oscillospirales; family Oscillospiraceae; genus Faecousia. The sequence goes on from JAFZDL010000108.1 coordinate 45,744, forward strand.
CGGCAAGGTGGTTCTGGTGACCGGCGGTGGCGGCAGTATCGGAAGTGAGCTTTGCCGGCAGATTGCCAGGAATAACCCCAAGCTGCTGATTGTACTGGACATTTATGAGAACAATGCCCACGCCATTGGCCTGGAATTGCGGGACAAGTACCCCCATCTGAATTTGGAGGTGCTGATCGGATCCGTCCGGGACAGCCGTCGCCTGAACCAGATTTTTTCCCAGTATCGTCCAGAGGTTGTTTACCATGCAGCAGCCCACAAGCATGTGCCGCTGATGGAGGACAGCCCTTGCGAGGCGATTAAAAACAATGCCATCGGTACCTACAAGACCGCATACGCCGCTATGCTTTACGGCTGTAAGCGTTTCGTGCTGGTATCTACCGATAAGGCCGTGAATCCCACCAATATTATGGGTGCATCCAAGCGTCTTTGCGAAATGATCATTCAGACCTTTGACCGGAAGGTGAAGGATGGAAAGGCCTTTGATATGCCGCCCATTAACCTCCATGCAGAGGATGAGAATGTGCAGCTGTTTCATAAAGTTCCTGAGGGTATCGATTACCCCAAGACGGAGTTTGTGGCGGTGCGCTTCGGTAATGTTTTGGGCAGTAACGGCTCTGTGGTTCCCCGCTTTAAGGAGCAGATCGCCAAGGGCGGCCCTGTGACGGTGACCCATCCGGACATCATCCGTTACTTTATGACCATTCCCGAGGCAGCATCCCTGGTGCTGCAGGCAGGCACCTATGCCAACGGCGGTGAGATTTTTGTCCTGGATATGGGCTCTCCCGTGAAGATTGATGCGTTGGCCCGGAATCTGATCCGCCTGTCGGGCCTGAAACCGGATGAGGACATCCTAATCACTTACACAGGCCTGCGTCCCGGCGAAAAGCTCTATGAGGAAAAACTGATGAGTGAGGAAGGTCTGCTGACCACCCCCAACCATCTGATTCACATTGGTTGCCCTATTCCCTTCGATACGGACGCGTTCCTGCCCCAGCTGCATACCTTGATGGATGCGGCTTATGCAGGTAAAAACAGTTTGATCCGTCAGATGGTGGCAGAGGTGGTACCCACCTACCGTCCTGCCGGTAGCCATGGCTCTACAAAAAAAACCCAGGCATACCAAGAGCAAATGCAGCAAATTGAGCAGAAGGAAACCGTACAAGTATGAGACTCTGAAAAGGATCGCCATACAGATATATTAGGAGAGATCGTCTATGAATATTTCGTTTTCCCCTCCCGATATTACGGAGATGGAAATTCAAGAAGTTGCGGAAGCCTTGCGTTCCGGCTGGATCACCACCGGCCCCCGCACCAAAAAGCTGGAGCAGTGCATTGCTGACTATGTGGGCACAGAGAAATGCGTGTGCTTGAACTCCCAGACTGCCTGCGCAGAAATGGCTTTGCGGGTGTTGGGTGTTGGCCCCGGGGATGAGGTGATCACCTCGGCCTATACCTACACCGCATCTGCCTCTGTGATTGCCCATACCGGCGCAAAGATCGTGCTGGTGGACACCCAGCCCGGCAGCACGGAGATGGACTATGCCGCGGTTGAGGCTGCCATCACTTCCAAAACCAAGGCCGTTATTCCTGTGGACTTGGGCGGTGTTCCCTGCGATTACGAGAAGCTTTTTGCCATCGTAGAGGCTAAGAAAGCGCTGTTTGTGCCCAACGGCAAAATTCAGGAAGCTTTGGGCCGTGTAGCCATTATGGCAGATACCGCCCACTCTCTGGGCGCCAGCTGGAAGGGTAAAATGGTTGGTAGCATTGCAGACTTTTCTTCTTTCTCCTTCCACGCAGTGAAGAACTTTACTACTGCTGAGGGCGGCGCGCTGACTTGGCGCACTCTGCCCGGTATCGAAAATGAGAGAGTCTATAAGCAACTGCAGCTGCTGTCTTTGCACGGACAATCCAAGGATGCCTTGGCAAAGACTCAATTGGGCGCATGGGAGTATGATGTTGTAGGCACTTGGTACAAGTGCAATATGACGGATGTTGTGGCCGCTATCGGCTTGAAGCAGTTTGAGCGCTACCCCCAGATGCTGAAACGCCGCAAGGAGATCATAGGCAAGTACGACGCAGCCCTTAAGCCTTTGGGAGTGGAAACCCTGCCTCACTATACCGATACCTGGCAGTCCTCCGGTCACCTGTATATCACCCGTGTTCCCGGTATTACTGACCAGCAGCGTCGGGATATTATCGTGAAAATGGCTGAACGGGGCGTTGCTTGCAATGTCCACTATAAACCCCTGCCTATGCACACGGCCTATAAGAATTTGGGCTTTGATATCAAAGATTATCCCAATGCTTATGCGTTCTACTGTAATGAGATCACCCTGCCCCTGCATACCTGCCTAACAGATGCGGAGGTAGACTATGTGCTGGAATGCTACAGTGATATTTTAAAAGAATATCTGAATTAATTTGAAATGGGAGCCTTGCTACAATACCAAGCGATTGGATGTGCAGGGCACCATTGATAAAATCGTGATTACCGATCATATGGCTGAGCGGTCGGCTTTATGGATTAAATAATCGTTTGCCATAGCGTGCTACTCTAAAAACAGAACCGGGGGAAGGTAATATGACAGCATTGGAGAGTTTCCAGCAGACTTATAAGAAAGACCCGATGGCGGTGGCATTTACCCCCTATCGGATCAGTCCTCTTGGTGCCCATAGCGACCATCAGTTGGGTAAGATCACCGGGTTTGCTATTAACAAGGGGATTTATATTGCCTATGGCCCCAAGCAGAACGGTATTATTGAGATCAAGTCATTGCAGTTTCCCAAACGAGCCCAGTGGCACGTATCCTCTACCCCCGAGGAAAAGCAGGGCGATTGGGCGGATCATCTGCGCGGCGCGACCATTGCCTTAAATGCAAAGCACCCCCTGCGAAAGGGTGTGTGTGCAGTTATTGATGGCGAATTGCCCATTGGCGGGCTGTCTTCTTCGGCGGCAGTGATCCTTACATTCCTATCCGTTCTTGCCAATATCAACGGCATTGCGCTGGAGGAGCGGGAAATGATCCAGCTGGCGCAGATGGCAGAAAACCGCTATGTGGGCGTAGCTTGCGGCAAGTTGGACCAAAGCTGCGAGATGTATTGCCGCAAGGATCACTTGCTGTATATGGATATGCAGAACGACAGCTACGAGCTGATCCCCACGAGCCCTGCTATGAAGCCCTACAAGGTTGCTATTTTCTTCAGTGGCTTGGAGAGAAGCCTGGCCGGCTCTGCCTTTAATATACGGGTGGACGAGTGCCGCAGTGCTGCTTATGCCTTGAAGGCTTTCAGCGGTATGCCCTACGGCAAATTTGATGAAACCAACTTGCGGGATGTTCCCCGGGAAGTGTTTGAACAGTATAAAAACAAGCTCCCTGTCTCCTGGAGGAAGCGAGCGGAGCACTGGTACACGGAGTTTGATCGGGTACAAAAGGGTGCGGAAGCCTGGCGCAAAGGCGACATTGAGGAATTTGGCAGACTTTCCTTTGAAAGTGGTTGGTCATCCATCTGCAATTGGGAAACCGGCTCCCCGGAGCTGAAGACGCTCTATGAAATTATAACCCAAACCCCCGGCATTTACGGCGGAAGGTTCTCCGGTGCGGGCTTTAAGGGCTGCTGTATGGCCCTCATTGACCCGGCTTATGAGGAGTCTATTTTAAAGCGAGTGGAAAAGGAATATCTAAAAGCATTCCCCCATCTGGAGGGTAAGTACTCTGCTTATATTTGCGAAACTGCAGATGGCGTAAAATTTTCTGGAGAAGGAGAAGCTCTATGAAATGTCTGATCCTTGCCGCGGGTTATGCTACCCGGCTGTACCCCTTGACTGAGAATTTTCCCAAGCCCCTGCTGGATGTAGGTGGCAAGACTATTTTGGATTGGCTTGTGGATGATATTCATACTGCCGGTTTGGTGGATGAATTTGTGGTGATCTCCAACCATAAATTTGCCCACCATTTTGATAAGTGGGCCGCTACCAAGTCTATGAAAGTTACTGTGGTGGATGATGGCACCGACTCTAATGAGACCCGCCTGGGTGCGGTGAAGGATATCCAGTTCGCTATCGACCAGCTGGATTTGGACGACGATATGCTGGTCATTGCCGGTGACAATGTGCTGGATTTCAGCCTGACCAAATTCATAAGCTATGCCAAGGAAAAGAATACCTCCTGCATTATGCGCTACTATGAGCCCCAGGAGAAGAAACTGGTCAAATGCGGTGTGGTGGAGATCGATGAAAATGACCGCATCGTGTCTATGGAAGAAAAGCCTGCAGAGCCCAAATCCCATTGGTGCTGCCCGCCTTTTTATTACTACACTCGCAAGGATGCTAAGCTGGTAGCAAAGGGTATCGAAGCCGGTTGCGGCACGGATGCGCCCGGGAGCTATATTGCCTGGTTGTGCACCCAGACTCCGGTGTTTGCTATGGAAATGCCCGGAAGGCGCTTTGACGTTGGCAATCTGGATAGTTACAACAAAATCAAAAATGAATATAAGGGGATTGCTGTATGCTGACACCTAATGTAAATTTGAACGGTAAGACCATTTTGGTCACCGGTGCTGCCGGTTTTATCGGCGCAAACCTGGTGATAGAGCTGCTGCGGACTACGGAAAAGGTCCATATTGTTGGCCTGGACTCTATCAATGATTACTATGATGTGTCCATCAAGCATTGGCGCTTGGAGGAGATTGAGAAGCTAGCTTCCCAGTATCCTGCTTCTCAGTGGACCTTTATCAAGGGCAATATTGCTGATAAGGCCCTCGTTGAGAGCTGCTTTACTAAGTACAGCTTTGACGTGGTAGTGAATCTGGCGGCTCAGGCCGGTGTCCGCTATTCCATCGCCAACCCGGATGCCTATCTTGAGGCCAACCTCATCGGCTTCTATAATATCTTACAGGCCTGCCGGAATCATCCGGTGGAGCATTTGGTGTACGCATCTTCTTCCAGTGTATACGGCTCCAACAAGAAGGTGCCTTACTCCACAGACGATAAGGTGGATAACCCACTTTCTTTGTACGCGGCTACTAAGAAATGCAATGAGCTACTGGCCCATTCCTATTCCAAGCTCTATAATATCCCATCTACCGGTCTGCGTTTTTTTACCGTTTACGGCCCTGCCGGCCGCCCGGATATGGCTTACTTTGGCTTTACCAATAAGCTGCTCAAGGGCGAGAACATTCAAATCTTCAACTTCGGCAACTGCAAGCGGGACTTCACTTTTGTGGATGACATCGTGGAGGGCGTGAAGCGAGTAATGCAGCACGCACCCGAGAAGCAGACCGGCGAGGACGGCCTGCCTGTGCCGCCTTACCGGGTGTATAATATCGGCAATTCCAACCCAGAGAATCTGCTGGACTTCGTGGATATCTTGCAGCAGGAGCTGATTGCTGCAGGTGTTTTGCCTGAAGATTATGATTTCGAGGCCCATAAGGAACTGGTACCTATGCAGCTTGGCGATGTGCCTGTGACCTTTGCTGACACCACACCCTTGGAGGAGGATTTCGGATTCAAGCCCAACACCCCTTTGAGAGAGGGTTTGCGGAAATTTGCCCGGTGGTACAAGGAGTTTTATAAAGTATGATAGCCTTGCGCTTATAAGGCGCTATTTTGGACAATAGGGGAAATGCGGAAAATATTGGAAATTCGTGGCATTTTGCGAAGATTCAAAAAGTGTCCGGAAACGACCGTATTCGCTTATGAAAAAGATGAAAAAAACCGCTGAAATTGAGATTTTTTTGAAGATTTTGGGGAGTTTTTTGAGATTGCGTTTTGACAGGGGATGTAGTATAATACTATGCGATAAATTGCGCGAATTTGCACGAAAGTAGCGCAATATGCGCCGGTCTGACGAATGAGCGGGTGGCGTATAGGATTGTAAATAAGACGGAAATTCTGAGAGAGTACGTAAAATGATTTTGAAAAAGTGGGAAGATCTTCCGGATCAGCTCCGCATAGATGCTGTTCGGCCTTATTATGACATTCTGAAAAAGAAGCAGACCAGCTTGGCCCTGAAGCGGATCTTTGATGTTTTGGTATCGGCTGTGATGCTGGTTGTCCTGCTGCCGGTGTTTTTGCTTTTGGCGGTGGCCATCAAGCTGGATTCCCCCGGCCCGGTGTTTTACCGGCAGGTCCGTGTGACCCAATACGGAAAACAGTTCCGTATTTTTAAGTTCCGCTCTATGGTGAGCAATGCGGATAAAATCGGCGCGCAGGTTACTGTGGGAAACGACAGCCGTATTACGCGTATGGGCAAGCTCATTCGCAAGTGCCGTTTGGACGAGCTGTGCCAGCTGATCGATGTATTCCGTGGTACCATGACCTTCGTGGGTACCCGCCCGGAAGTGCCTAAGTATGTGGCAGCCTATACACCTGAAATGCATGCGACCCTGCTTTTGCCGGCGGGCGTTACCAGCCTGGCCAGCATTATGTACAAGGACGAGGACGAATTGTTAGCGGGCGCAGAGGATGTGGAGAAGACCTACACCCAGCAGGTGCTGCCCGAAAAAATGCGCTACAACCTGGAAGCTATTAAGAAATTTAGCTTCTGGAGCGACATTAAGTTGATGTTTATAACTGTGCTTGCTGTGCTAGGCAAGGATTACACAGAAAAAGGATAAAGAGCAAATTGGAGGAGAATGCATAATGAATATCTGGCTGATCAATCACTATGCTGTGCCCCCTAAGTATTATCCCCTTGCCCGACAGACATGTTTTGCAAAGCATCTAATGGCGATGGGGCATAACGTTACGATTTTTGCCGCCAGTACGGTCCACAACTCCGATCAGAATCTGATTACCGATGGTTCCAGATGGAGGGAGGAAACCGACGACGGCGTGCATTATGTATATATCAAGTGTATGGATTATGCCGGTAGCGGCTTGAAGCGAATTTACAATATTTGCGAATTTGCCTGGAAGCTTCCGGGCGTGTGCAAAAAATTTCCAAAGCCGGATGCCATTGTGGCTACGTCTATGCCTCCCACCTCCTGCGCTGTGGGTGTAAAACTTGCAAGGAAATATGGTTGCAAGGGTATAGCGGAAATTGCGGATCTGTGGCCGGAGTCTATTGTTGCCTACGACATTGCAGGACCTCGCAACCCGGCGGTGGTCGCCCTGCGCTGGCTGGAAAAATGGATCTACAAAAAGGCAGATGCAGTGGTATTCACAATGGAAAATGCCTACCAGTATATAGAAGATATGCACTGGCAGAAACAGATACCTCGAGAGAAGGTCCACTATGTAAACAACGGTGTGGATCTTGCATTGTTTGAATACAACAAGGAACACTATCATGTGGAAGATGTAGATCTGGAAGATGAAAGCAGTTTCAAGGTGATCTACACGGGCTCGATACGAAAGGTAAATAATCTCGGCCTTTTGCTGGATGCGGCGAAGAAGGTTACGGATGGACGGATTCGCTTTTTGATTTGGGGAGGCGGCGATGAATTGCCCGCCCTTCAGCAGCGTGTGGTGGATGAACAGATTCAAAATGTGATCTTTAAGGGGAAGGTAGACAAGGCGTATATACCTTACATTGTGAGCAAGGCTGACCTAAACATCGCCCACAATACACCCTCACCGCTGTTCCGCTACGGCATCAGTTTTAACAAGCTCTTTGACTATTTGGCGGCAGGGAAGCCGATCTTGTCCGATTTTTCCTGCGGCCATAATCCTGCAGTAATATTCGGCGCCAGTATTGAGGTGACCGAGCCAACGCCGGAGAATATCGCAAGAGCTATCGAGACGGTTACAAATATGGAACCGGATGAATATCATCGGCTTTGTGCCAATGCCAAGGCAGCGGCTGTAGAGTATTCCTTTGAGAATTTAACAAAAAAATTATCGTGTTTAATACAGAATATATCAAAATAAATATTACAAGGAAAGAAGGCGTTTTAAATTGCAATTTATAGATTTGAAAGCCCAATATCAGGCACTGAAAACTGAAATCGATGAGAATATCCATGCTGTTCTGGATGTAGGCCAGTACATTGGCGGCGCTCCCGTCAAGGAGCTGGAGGAAAAGCTGGCGGCCTTTGTGGGCCGGAAGCACTGCATCAGCTGCGCTAACGGAACCGACGCGCTGCAGATTGCATTTATGGTCTATGGCATCGGCGCCGGTGACGCCGTGTTCTGCTCCGACATCACCTTTATTTCCTCTACTGAGCCTTCCAAGATGTTCGGCGCAGCATCTGTATTCTGCGATATTCAGCCCGACACCTATAATATGAGCCCGGAGAGCCTGGAAAAGCAAATTCAGGCAGTGCTTGCAGAGGGCAAGCTGAAGCCCAAGGCTGTAATTGCTGTAGATATTCTGGGAAATCCTTGCGATTATGATGCCATCATCCCCATCTGTGAAAAGTATGGTCTGATTCTGATTGAAGACGCAGCTCAGAGCTTCGGTGCTTCCTACAAGGGCAAGCGGTGCTGCTCCTTTGGCCAGATCGCTACTACCTCTTTCTTCCCGGCAAAGCCTTTGGGTTGCTACGGCGACGGTGGTGCCATCTTTGTGGATGATGACGAGCTGGCCCATGTGATCCGCTCCATCTGTGTCCACGGCAAGGGTCCCAAGGGCAAGTATGACAATATTCGCGTGGGTGTGAATTCCCGGCTGGATACCATCCAGGCCGCTATTCTGCTACCCAAGTTCAAGGCTCTGGAAGACTATGAGATTGCCAACCGGCAGAGCGTAGCCAAGCGCTACAATGAGGCATTTGCTGCAGATTTCACTACCCCCTTCGTGCAGGATGATTGCATCAGCATTTATGCGCAGTACGCCCTCCTGGCTAAGGACACCGAGACCCGGGACCGGGTGGTTGCCCATCTGACAGAAAAGAAGATCCCCAATATGATTTACTACCCCACTCCCCAGCATGCACTGCCTGTGTTTGAGAACGAGCCCACCTATGGTGAAAGCTTTACCAATGCCAACGACTACTGCGCCAGAACCCTCTCTCTGCCCATGCATCCTTATATGGATCCGGCAGACCAGGAACTGGTTATCAAGACTGTTTTGGAGGCACTGTAATGGAGAAGAATTACTTCGTGCATGAATCCAGCTACGTAGATGAAGGCTGTACCATTGGCGAGGGCACCAAGATCTGGCATTTCTCCCATATTATGAAGGATTGTGCCATTGGCCCTAAGTGCAACATTGGGCAAAATGTAGTGATCTCCCCGGGCGTGGTTCTGGGTGAGGGTGTAAAGATTCAGAACAACGTTTCTGTTTACACCGGTGTTGTTTGTGAAGACGGTGTTTTCTTGGGACCCTCCTGCGTATTCACCAATGTGATCAACCCCCGCGCCTTTATTGAGCGGAAGGATGAGTACAGAAAGACCACGATAAAAAAAGGTGCCAGCATCGGCGCCAACGCTACCATTGTCTGTGGTCACGATATCGGTAGATATGCTTTTATCGGTGCCGGTTCTGTAGTTACCAAGAATGTTCCGGACTATGCTATGGTTTATGGCACTCCCGCAAGAATTCATGGCTATGTATGTCAGTGTGGCGTGAAGCTGCACTTTACAGATGGTGAGGCCTGCTGCCCCACCTGTGGTAAAAAATATGAGCTGAAAAACGAAATCGTAAAGGAGATTGATTAACATGTCTATCAAAGAACAACTCATTGAGAAAATTCAAAACAAAACTCTATCCATGGGTGTATGCGGTTTGGGTTATGTAGGCTTGCCCCTGGCTGTGGATAAGGCGCGCCATGGCTTTAAGACCATCGGCTTTGATGTGCAGCAGGAGAAGGTTGACATGGTCAACCGTGGCGAGAACTATATCGGCGACGTGGTGGATGCAGAGCTGAAGGAGCTGGTTGCATCCGGTATGCTGAGTGCTACCACCGATTTCTCTAAGGTCTGCGATGTAGACTTCATCGCAATTTGCGTACCCACCCCTTTGGATGCCCATCAGCAGCCGGATATCAGCTATGTTCGCTCCTCTGCTGAGGCCATTGCCAAGTATCTGACCAAGGGCACTATGGTGGTTCTGGAATCCACCACTTACCCTGGCACCACCGAGGAACTGCTGAAGCCCATCCTGGAAAAGGGCAGTGGCCTTGTTTGCGGAAAGGACTTTTACCTGGGCTTCTCTCCCGAGCGTGTTGACCCGGGCAACTTGATTTACAAGACCTCCAACACCCCCAAGGTAGTTGGCGCTATCGGTGAAGATGCTATGGAAGTTATCTCCATGGTTTACCGTGCCATTTTGGATGGCGATGTCCATACTGTTTCTTCTCCCGCAGTTGCTGAAATGGAGAAGATCCTGGAGAACACCTACCGAAACATTAACATCGGCTTGGTGAACGAATTGGCCATCCTGTGCAACAAGATGGGCATCAATATTTGGGAAGTCATCGACGCAGCCAAGACCAAGCCCTACGGCTTCCAGGCATTCTATCCCGGCCCCGGCCTGGGCGGTCACTGCATCCCCCTGGATCCCTACTACCTGAGCTGGAAGGCTCGTGAGTACGGCTTCCACACCTCTATGATCGAGTCCTCCATGATGATCAATGACCGGATGCCCGAATATACCGTAGAGCGCGCCGGCAAGATCCTCAACCGCCATAAGAAGGCCCTCAACGGCGCCAAGGTTCTGATCCTGGGCGTTGCTTACAAGCAGGATATCGACGACTATCGTGAGAGCCCCGCGCTGCACGTCATTGAAGAGTTCCACAAGACTGGCGCAAATGTTGATTTCTACGATCCCTACATTGCCAAGTATCGTGAAAAGGGTCAGTGGTTCGAGGGCATTCCTGCCATCAGCAAGGAGATTCTGAACCAGTATGATCTGGTCTGTATCACTACCGGTCACACCAACGTGGACTACGAAATGGTAGCCAATGCAGGTATTCCTGTGTTTGACTGCAAGAACGTGACCAAGAACATTGCCAACAAGGAAAACATTGAGGTTCTGTAAGAAGAACAAAGGGGTTTCCCTATGAAAAGATGCATTTTTCACTATCTCCACCCCATCGAGGACCGACCCGGAATCGGGTCGGCGCTTCGGCCTTGTCAGATGCTGCGCGCCTTGCGGGCGATTGGCTACGAGGTGGACGTGGTTGCTGGGTACAGCCATGAGCGAAAGAAGAAGATCCGGGCTATAAAAAAGCGGATACGCGACGGCGTTGTTTACGACTTTGTGTACTCTGAAAGCGTAAACGACCCTACGCTGCTGTCAGACAGTGATCATCTGCCCCGTCATCCTTTTTTGGATTTTCGCTTTTTGGGATTTTGCCGGAAGAATGGTGTCCCTGTTGGCTTGTTCTACCGGGATATGCATTGGCAGTTCCCAGTGTACCGAGAGCGTGTAGCCCGCTGGAAGCAGATGATTACCCTGCCGTTATTTCGGTATGATTTGCGCATGTACCGCAAGAATGTGGATGTTTTGTATGTCCCTTCTGAGAGAATGGGCGAGATTGTGCCCCACAGCACAACAAAACCACTACCTCCCGGTGGACAGAAACGACCGGAGGTGCTGGACTGCAGAGCATCAAAGGCGCAAGAAAAGGGAAGTTTGCGGGTGTTCTATGTGGGCAATGTGATGGGTGTGTATGATTTGACAGACTTTTGTAAAGCTGTCAAAGAAACAGAAAATGTGCATTTGACGATTTGTACACCCCAGACAAGTTGGGAGCAAATGCAACGCAACTATGCGCCGTATTTATGCGACCGAATTCGCGTGGTGCATAAGTCCAGTGGGGAACTTCAACCGTACTATGAGGAAGCTGATGTTTTCTGCTGTTGCCTGGAAGTAAACCAATATACAGCGCTTGCAATGCCCATAAAGGTCTTTGAAGCCATCAGCTATGGTGTGCCTGTGATGATATCGGATGGCATTGCTGCCGGTGAATTGATTGCCCGGGAGAAATGTGGCTGGATCGTTCAGAACAATGCCGAAGATTATGCGCGGCTTCTGAAATTCTTGCGGGACGAACCGGATGATGTGCGCCAAAAGACAAAAAATACCTTGATGATTGCACCGACTCATAGCTGGGAATCCCGTGCCCAACAGGTCGCTGAAGATTTAACGAATTTAAAATAAAGAGGAGATTCAATATGAATTATGCACTGATTGGTTGCGGCCGAATTGCCACCAACCATATGAAGGCTGCTGTGAACAACAAGCTGAACATCGTCGCCGTCTGCGACGTGCTGCCCGAAGCTATGGAAGCCCTGCTTGCCAAGCACGGACTGGAGAACGATACCTCTATTAAGCGTTATACTGACTATAAGAAGATGATCGCTGAAAATGATATCACGTTGGCATCCATTGCCACAGAGAGCGGCATCCACGCTGAGATTGCGCTGCACTGCATCGATCAAGGCGTGAACGTGATTATTGAAAAACCCATGGCTATGTCCATTGACGATGCTGAGGAGATCATTCGCCGCAGCGAGGAAAAGGGCGTCAAGGTTTCTGCTTGTCACCAGAACCGGTTCAATGTGGCTATTCAGGAATTGCGCCGGGCTGTGGAAGCAGATCGCTTCGGCCGCCTTTCCCACGGCTCCATCCATGTCCGCTGGAACCGCAACGAGGGCTATTATACGCAGGCTCCTTGGAGAGGCACTTGGGCGCAGGATGGCGGTTGCCTTATGAACCAGTGTATCCACGGCATTGACCTGCTGCGCTGGATGATGGGCGACGAGGTGGAAGAGGTCTACGGTGTCACCAAGCAGCAGTTCCATGACTATCTGGAATGCGAGGATATCGGTATGGCCGTTGTCAAGTTCAAGAACGGTGCTGTGGGCACCATCGAAGGCACTACCAATGTCTACCCCAAGAATCTGGAAGAAACACTGTACCTGTTCGGCGAGACCGGCACTGTCAAGATCGGTGGCACCTCTACCAATAATATTGATGTGTGGGACTTTGCTGACGAGGGCGAAGACGACTTGAAGAACAAGGGCCTGCAGGAGGCCACCTCCAATGTCTACGGCAATGGCCACACCAGTCTGTTTGCAGATATGATGGATGCCATCGAGAACGACCGCAAGCCCTATGTGGACGCAGTTGCAGGCCGGAATGCCCTGGAAATGATCTTGGCTATTTATCAGTCTGCAGCTACCGGCAAGCCCGTAAAGCTGCCTCTGGTTGGCGTCGCCTCTACCGATTTTACCGGTCGTTTTGATAAGTAAGAAACGTTTATGAAAATTTGCTTTTTAGCCCCGGCTAACAGTGCCCACACCCAAAAGTGGTGCCGTTACTTTGCATCCCAAGGACATACTGTAGATGTGATTTCCTTTATCGATGCCCAGATTCCCGATGTCACCGTCCATTTTGTTGACACCGGTGCCTCTGCAGGCGGAAGTGACAAGGACAAGCTGAAATATCTGCTGAAGGCCGGAGCTGTCCGTAATCTGGTGAAAAAAATCGCCCCGGACGTGGTAAACGTCCACTATGCCACCAGCTACGGCACGGTGGCGGCTTTGGCGCGGCTGAAAAACTACGCGCTGTCTGTTTGGGGATCGGATATTTACGAATTCCCCCAAAAGAGCCCCCTGCACCGGGCTTTGTTGAAATTCAGTCTCAAAAAAGCATCCAACCTCTTCTCTACCAGCAAGGCCATGGCCGAAGAGGCCGCAAAGTATACAAAAAAGTCCTTTGAGATTACCCCCTTTGGCGTGGATATGGACTTGTTTTCTATGGAAAAGCGCAGTCGCGGTGATTCGGATTTCGTCATCGGCACAGTCAAGAGTCTGGCCCCGGCTTACGGAATCGACGTGCTTTTGCGCGCTGCCGCCATCATCAAAAAAGAGCACCCCCAGATCCTTCTGAAGGTGCGGATCGCCGGAAAGGGCCCTTGCCAGGAAGAATATCAGACTCTGGCGGCTCAGTTGGGCATCGAGGACATCACCACCTGGCTGGGCTTTATTCCTCAGGAGCAGGCCGCTGCCGAGTGGGCTAACATGGATGTGGCAGTCATTTGTTCCAACAGCGAAAGCTTTGGTGTATCTGCCGTAGAGGCTCAGTCCTGCGGCTGCCCCGTGGTAATTTCGGACATCCCCGGTCTGATGGAAGCCACCAAGCCCGGCGAAACCAGCATTGTCGTTCCCCGCGGGATTGAGCGCGCCCTTGCGGACGCATTGGTCCGCCTATACAATGATCCCTCTCTCCGGAAACAAATGGGCACCGCCGGGCGGGCCTATGTGGCAGAAAACTATGAATTGACCGCTTGTTTCCGGAAAGTGGAGATGTTGTTTAGTCAAATTCGCAAATAATTTCCACCATCCTTGCCACCAGGCAAGCAACTGTGGCACTCCCTTTTGAGAAAGGAAACCACCGATATGAAGATATTGATTATTGCCTCCTGGTATCCCTCTCCGGAAAATCCGTTGAACGGTATCTTTTTCCAGCAGCGCGCCAAGGCTTTGGCACGCACGGGCTGCGAAGTAAGTGTTGCCGTGGCGGAGGTCGCTTTGCGGCTGGGCGGTAGAAAACCAGGCATAACTGTTTGCTGCGAAGAGGGCATTACAGAGTATCGCTATCTGCGTCGCAATAAGACACCCTTCTGGGAAGAAGGCGTGGCCAAGCAGCAGATATCTATGGTCCGAAAAATATATAAACAGGTGTGCAAAGATAGCGGCAAACCCGATGTGATCCATTTAGAATCTGCACGATGCGCCCTTGCCGCGGTAGCGCTTGCAAAAAAGGAAGGCATTCCTTTGACCTATACTGAGCATTACAGCGGCGTTTTAAATAGTAAACCCGGCAGTTTCCTGGACCGTGCTATGCGCCTTGCCAGAGAAACTGCAAAACATATTTTTTTAATTTCCTCAGCTATGAAAAGGCGCATAGAACCGTCGGAAGAAAAATGTTCCATGCTTCCCAATGCCACAGATTTTTCTGCGTTTGCCCTCAGTGAACCGGTAGAACCATTTACATTTGGCGCGTTGGCAGCGCTACGTAAGATTAAAGGCCTTGACACACTTCTCCGGGCATTTGCCAAGGTGCATCAGGTCCATCCGGAATGCCGATTGGCGATCGGCGGCGACGGAGAGGAACGGGAGAGCCTGTTGGCACTTCGCAAAGAGTTGGCGTTGGATGATTGCGTAGAGTTCTGTGGTCGGATCCCTGCGGAGCACCGTGACGCGTTTTTTAGCGGGAAATCTGCTTTTGTTTGTTCTAGTCTTACGGAAACGTTTTCCATCGTGGTGATCGAGGCCTTTGCCAGTGGCCTTCCGGTAGTGGCGACCAAATGTGGTGGCCCGGAGGATCTTATAAATGATAATAACGGTTACCTTGTAGACAAAGGTGACCCGGATGCGCTTGCTGCAGGTATGCTGCAGATGATTGAAAACAGAAATGCCTTTGACTCTGCTCGCATTCGACAGGACGCATTTCTTCTTTATAATGAAGCTAATATTGCGCAGAAACAGCTGGCTCATTTTGAGCGGCTAACCGCAAAGTAATTTTGAAGGAGGTGTTTGAATGAAATCTCGGTCCGCAAATCTTTCCCGATTTGCCATTACGCTATTGATTCTTTCTTCTATATTCGGAAATCTGTTTCCTTTTTTGAATATTGACCTTGGATTTGTGATTCTAACGCCTCTCCGCTCCCTTTTGATTGCTGTGGGGGTCTATAGCCTGATCATTTGGTTAGGTCGTTTCAAAAGGAAAGAAGTTATTGCTGCATTAAAGAAGGATTATATGGGCTGGTGTGCCGTTTTCTTCTTTGCCGCATGGTTTGCTTTGGGCGCAGGATGGATCCTTTTTGGCACTGTCAGTGGCAACGCCGTTGCGGACGTTGTTGGCATTTTTACGGCCTTTATGCTGGCCTTCTGCTGCTTTACACTGATCAATACTCGCAGAGATGTCCATTATTTCCTGAAGCTTCTTGTGCTCAGCGGTGTTATCCTGTCTGTACTTGCCTGTTTGGAATTGGTAATAGGCAACTTTGTGCCGGGAACCCGGTACTATCTGACGCTTGAGGAGAAAATCAAGAATAAGCAGACCATTTTTTCTCCCACTACCGTTTTTTATAACCCCAACGATTTTGCAGCATTTATGCTGCTTTGCCTTTCTCTTGTTTGCTATTGCATTATCCAGGCAAATACCATATGGAAGTTCCTGTGCTATCTGGTTATCGCATTGCTGATGGTTATTCCTACAGTGTTGACCAATTCAACATTATTTAATATTTATGTCGTTATATTGATTGTTTTGACCGCTGTTACCCTGTTGCTGGTCCGTGCAAGAACTTGGAGGTTACGGCTTACACAGGTTGCTGCAATCGCTTTGGTGAGCATTCTGTTTGTGACGTTTGGTATGACCGGAATTCGTTCTACTTTCGTGGAACTGAACCGGAGCTATTTTACCGTCCAGATTCAAAAATATTATGCCCAAGCACAAAAACCCGACAACAGCACACCCCCTGATCAGAATCAGACCGAACCGGATGCGAGCGCGCCCCAGTTCCCTGAAGACGAAGCTTCAACACCAACCGAACCGGAGATGATTTACCCCGAGCTTCCTGAATTTAATACTACGGTTATTACCAATCCGGACACACTGAATGACCAGCTCAATGGCTATCAGCAAAACTATGGCACTGTCCACATTCGTAAGTGGCTGATGTTCGCGGGGTTGGACTACTTTATGGACAGTCCGTTGATCGGTAACGGCCCGGATTCCTTCTATGAACAAATTTCTCAAGATGCGGACTATCTACAGCAAACACGGCGGATCACAAATCCCCACTGTTTCTATATCGAGCTACTGTCCCAATACGGCGGTATTTTGTTAGCGATATACTTGGGAATCATCCTCTACCTCGCCATTCGTTCCGGATTACAAGCAATCCGGGAACTTCGCAGAGAACAACCGGGCTGGGGCATGCTTTGTTTCCTGTTGGTGGGTATCTTCTCCGCAGTGGTTTTTATGCCCAGCAGCATAGTCCGTTTTACCTCAATCTGGATTTTCTTGATCTTGGCTGTTTGCGCATTCTGCAAAGGAACATATCCGCAAGACGAAGAGTATCCCAACACATAACTTTTAATATGGCTGCCTATATCCGGCCTCTGGCAGAAAGGTTGTGGAGTATTGAACTTGAAGATTCTGATTCTTACCACTTATTATCCGCCTGACACGGCGATCGCTGCTGTCCGCCCCTATATGTTTGCGAAATACCTATCTCAACTGGGACACAGCGTTACTGTTTTGCGCTCCGGTGAGATCAACAAGCGCTGTGATGGTTTCTTTGAACCGCTGCCAGGTGTCCGCGTGATTTCTTATTTGGGAGAAAGCAGCCCTGCGGAACGCTATCAGCGGGGGGAGTGGGATGGTGTACCCTTCGAACAGGAAAGCCGTGTTGCATTTTTGCCCAAATGGATCCGTACACCTGCTGTGAATTTTTACCATTTTTGTACCCGGGAACGGGATGTTGCGCATCGATTGGAACGGCGGTTAGACTGCCACGAAAAGCAAAAAGCTGCGCTGGATGCTTTGAAAGATCAGGGCTTCGACATTGTTTTCTCCACAGTGGGAGAGTTTGAAAATGCCTTCGCCGGCCAGTATGCTGCAAAGCTCTTTTCTTGTCCGCTGATTCAAGATTTTCGAGATCCTGTGGCAACTGATGCCCTTCAGAGCAAGAAAGCGTATGCCTATTTGAAGAAGGTTCAAAATGATGCTATCCGGCAGGCAGATGCTTGTACCGCAGTATCCAATGGCGTGCTACAGGGCATTTGCGCGGATGTTTCCGCTAAGAAAACCTTGGTGGTATATAACGGCTATGAGCCTAGCGACACGGAAGCAGAAAGTGCAACACCGAAAGAGGGAACTTTGTCCTTCTGCTATACCGGACAGATTTATGTGGGCCAGCAGGACTTTTCTCCTCTGTTGAGGGCGATCGCGCATTTGCATGCATCCGGCAAGATTTCTCTGGATAAGATCCGTATTCACTTTGCCGGGAAGAACTACGACCACCTATATCAACTGGCAGAGAGATACGGTGTTGCCGATGTTTTGGTAGACCATGGCTATGTCAGCAGAAAGGAAGCTGCTAAAATTCAGGCGGAATCAGATGTTTATGTGGTTCTCTCCTGGAATACAAAATCCAAACAAGGGGTTTTGACCGGGAAGTTCTACGAGGGCATTCGGGCCAAAAAGCTTATTTTGTCCATGGTGGCCGGCGATGTGCCCCATAGTGAACTGGATCTGATCAATAAAAAATACAATTATGGTTTCTGCTACGAAAACTGCAGGGAAAACGAACAGTTTACAGCGCTTTGTGACTATCTGGAAGCACTGTACCGGGAGAAGATATCTACCGGAAAACTCGCCTATACGCCTGACCCTGCACTGGAAACCGACTTCCGTTATGATATGCTATCCAGGAAATTGGAGGCCCTGTGCCTGCAGCTTTTGGAAGAAAAATAGTTAAACTGCAATGGGAGCAGATACCATGTCTAAAGCAAATTCTCTCGGCAAAGAAGCCGTGTTATTGACAATTTCAAAAATAATGACATTGATGATCACTACCGTGACCAGTATGCTTTTATCCCGGTTCCGTACCTTTGAGGAATATGGAACCTATTCGCAGATGACATTGGTAGTGACACTGTTTAGCTCAATCTTTATGTTGGGACTGCCTAACAGCATCAACTACTTTCTTGCAAAGGCGGATTCCCAAGCGGAACAGCAAAAGTTCTTGGGTGTTTATTATACTCTCAGCACGCTGTTAAGTCTACTGATGGGCGTCGCGCTTGCTGGGGCAGCGCCTTTGATTGGAGCATACTTTAAAAATCCAGCTATTTTGACGTTCACCTATTTCCTGCTGCTGTATCCTTGGGCCAATGTTACTGCTTCCAGCATTGAAAATGTTCTGGTAGTGTATCATAAGACACGGATGCTGACGATCTATCGCATTATCAACAGTGTTTGTCTGCTGGGGGCGGTTCTGGTCGTGCAGTGGCTCAATTTGGGATTTCGGGAGTACATGATCGCCAATGTGGCGGTATATGCCGTCTTTGCTGTGGTGATCTATGGAATTTCCTACAGAGTAAGCGGAGGTTTCCGAATCGGACTGGATAAGAATCTGATCCGGACCATTTTTGCGTTCTCCCTCCCGTTGGGCCTGTCGTCCGTTGTAGGAACATTGAATATTGAGATCGACAAGCTATTGATCGGCTTCTTGATGGATACCGAACAGATGGCAATTTATACCAATGCATCCAAGGAACTTCCAGTGTCCTTTATTGCAGCGTCGATCACCGCTGTTTTGCTTCCGCAGCTTACAAAAATGTTGAAGCAGAACCGCAATAAGCAGGCTATACAGCTCTGGGCCAATGCAGCAGAATTGTCCTTTACGGTGATCAGTTTGATTTCTGCGGGCGTATTTGCCTTTGCAGAGGACGTTATGAGCTTGCTGTATTCTGAGAAATACCTTCCCGGTCTGCCGATATTTCGGGTATATACCTTGGTATTGTTGCTCCGGTGTACCTATTTTGGAATGATCCTAAACGCAAAGGGAAAGACCAAGGATATCTTTTATGCCGGTGTGGCATCTCTTGCGCTGAATGTGGTGCTTAATCCGTTGATGTATTGGCTAATGGGTATGATCGGTCCTGCGGTGGCAACCTTCCTGTCTATGTTTGTGGTACTGCTGTGGCAACTGTACAGAACTGCAAAATGCACCAATGTGTCTTTCGGGCAAGTATTTCCCTGGGGACGGGTTGGGCGTATCGCAATGGTCAATGTTTGCTTTGCGGTTGTGTTTGCGGGGGTAAAACAAGTGCTGCCCTTAGAAAAGTGGATCGCCAGCTTGGGCGAGTCACTTATACTGGGAGGCTGTTGGTGCTTGCTATATTTGCTGGTTATGCGTAAAACTATAAAACGAGCTTGGGATGGATTGAACCGTGGAGGCGAAGAAGATGGGAATTCCTAAATTGTTGCGTTCTGTGCTGAGAGGTTGCTGGTTCTCTTTTTGGGGGCGATTGTTCCGTCTATGCTACTATGACAAAAAGTATTGCACGGGAAAATGGTTCGCCGGAAAGCTGGGTGGCCTTTGTAGCCTGGGTTGGGAATGGACCGCAAAAAACGGCTTCGCCCGGTTCTTGTTAGGCACCAATAAGGGCGTCCGGTTTCCGGTTTCTCCGCGCATTTGTGTCGCTGCACCACAGAACATTGATTTTCATCCCGATGATCTAAATAATTTCCAAACTGCGGGTAATTACTTTCAAGCCATCGGAAAGATTACCATTGGCCGAGGCACCTACATTGCACCGAATGTGGGATTGATTACAGCCAACCACGATCCTGCGGACCTTGACAGACATCTTCCGCCTAAGCCCATTGTGCTGGGGGAAAAATGTTGGATTGGTATGAACAGCGTGATTTTACCCGGTGTCACCCTCGGCCCCGGCACTGTGGTAGGCGCTGGCTCTGTGGTAACCAAGAGTTTCCCCAAAGGTCACTGCGTGATTGCAGGCAATCCGGCACGATTGCTTCGGGAAATACCCAGCGAGGAATAATTTTACAATAAGAACTACAACGCCGGAACTTATGTTCCGGCGTTGCTGTTTGTCTATATCAATGTGCTAAGGGTACATTTGACAGGTGGTGGGAAAAGAGAGGAAAAAGGACTTGCTGTGGAGAATAGGGTAGTAGCGGAGGTGAGGCGATGTACGCCACAGTCTGGCTGGTGCTTAACAGCCTGTTGTACTCTCTGCAGCTTTCCCCGGGGAGCTTTCCTAAACCGCTGACCGCCCAGGAGGAGGCCCATTACCTGGAACTGTCCGCCCAAGGAGACCTGGAGGCACGGAATGTTCTCATTGAACGCAACCTTCGCCTAGTTGCCCATATTATGAAAAAGTACTATGCCCAGGTATCGGACCAGGAGGATTTAATCTCCATCGGCACCATTGGGCTCATCAAGGCTGTCAATACCTACCGAACGGAGAAGAAAATTAAACTGGCAACCTATGCCTCCCGGTGCATCGAAAATGAGATTTTGATGCATTTCCGGGCTCAGCGGAAGTCAAGCCACGATGTATCCCTGTCCGATTATATTGAAACCGGAACCGATGGAGCGGCACTTTCCTTAATGGATGTGGTGAGCCAGGAAGAGGATATGGCAGAAAGTTTTTGTAACCGGGAGCAGGTGCAGCTTGTGGGGCAGCTGGTGGATACCTGCTTGACGGAACAGGAGCGGCAGGTGATATGTATGCGCTACGGCTTGCAGGGCTACAGCCCACAAAGACAGCGTGAGGTGGCAAAAGCCACCGGCATCAGCCGCAGCTATGTGTCCCGCATTGAAAAACGGGCGCTGGAAAAGCTCAGAAAAGCGTTAGGATAAAAAAGAAAAGCCTTGACAATACAACTGCCGGGTGGTATAATAACCCGGCAATGGTGCTCAGGCACTGAACTTATGGGCCCTTAGCTCAGTTGGTTAGAGCCTCCGGCTCATAACCGGATAGTCCCGGGTTCGAATCCCTGAGGGCCCACCATAATTCGTGGTTAATTTGGAACCACAGTCGAAAACCCTTGATTTTTCAAGGGTTTTCAGCATTTTTAAGGGCAAAACTCATTTCCCAATTTTGAAGCACCATTTGGGTGATAACTTTAAAATTTCATACGCCCTTTTTGAAGCCATTATTATGATGGTGGACAGCAACTGCCAACGTTCCAATATATTACCAAGTGAAAAGGCTTTCTCATATAAGATGAAGCTCGATGCCATAAAACGACAGGGGAAACGTACAGATTTAACTTTATCCCAAGTTGGGAAAAAGTTTAATGCGTATGAAGAATTGGCAAGGAGTAGCGGGGATAGTCGCAATCAAGTACATAGATATATCAGATTTACATATTTGGTTCCTGAGCTTCTGGAGTTTATTGATAACGGCAGAATGAAGATGCAGCCTGCCGTTGAGTTGTCTTATCTGGATGAAGAGGCACAAAGGGATATTGTGGATATAATTGATGAGACTGATGTTTTTTCCTTCTTTTTCTCAATCGGTCAGAATGCGTAAGACAGATAAGGGGGAACTCACCTATGAACCTATTTCTTTTATTGTAGGAGTTTTGATTGGAAGATTATAAAAAAATCCCGATGAGTTTAGTCATCGGGATAGGAAAGGGAATTGTATATGTTTTTCTTCATAAGCTCATATAATTCTTTTTCAGTTATTCCGGAAGATTTTTGATTTTCCATATCCGGATATAAAGGAACATATTTTGTTCCAAGTTTAGCGATTGATGTTCCACTTGTTTCATACAGTTTTGCAATTTGGCGCAGGGTGAGATTTTTATTTACATATAACTCATAAAAGTCTTCAGCAGATAATTTTTCCTCAAGAGTAATGCGGTCTTTTGCGGTTATTTTGTTTTTATTTAAAAAAGAAATAATAGCATACAATGTAACATTTTGGTCTTTAGCAATCTGTTCCTTTGTCCAGCCACATTGTATAAATAGGAATTTTACACGTTTGGCATCAACTTTTTCTGAAGCAGGAATGATAATGATGTTATTTTCGTTTTTTAAAGACACTATAAAGGCGTAACTAATATAGTAAGTCTTACTTATTTGTTTAAGACTCATTTGTTTTAGTACAACTTGTAACCATTCTGCCGAAAAGGTAGTAATTCCTTTTTCGGCAGGAGGTATAATTTCGTACATTTCAGCAACCTGTGCCAAGGATTTGTCTTTAAGCATTTCATATAGTACAGCAGGTTCAACGGCTTCCATCACTTTACAGATAAGTTCTTTGTAAGGTGATGAGCAATTATTGGTGGCAATATCTTCAGCCATTTTTCCACCTTGTGCAATATATTCTTGTTTCAACCGATATAAATAGAAGGGATTACAACCTAATAACATAATTAGTTGTTCATTAGAAAATCCTATTTCAATTGCAAGTTTATGAAAGTATTCAATGCTGGGTTTACATTTGTTTTGCCTACGGCTCTCATGAGAAATACCGTATTCTTTACGTAAATTTTTAATGGTAATTATAGAACATTTATATTTATCGGCTATTTCCGTGTCTGCCATATTTTCTTCTACAAATAGTTTATATAAAAGTTCTTTTGTCAGAATTGACTTAAGAGTTGGTTTTGTAGGAATATCATAAATGGCGAGTAGTCTGTTGATAATTGAAACTGAAAGATTGTATTCACGACAAATCTGAGCCACTTTTTTTTGTTCCAATTCTTTTTTTAATTGTTCCTTTGGTATTAGTAGGTGAATAGGAAATGCGTCAGGATTAGTATTGTAGCAAGAAAGATAAAAAAGGGAAATTTTTTGATAACTTGCATTTAACTTTTTTGACATTTCAAGAACTGTCAAACCTTGTGAAGCAAAATTTGTAATAATATCTTTATTAAAATTATTTTTACCCATTTATTACACTCCCTTCGTTTTTTTGTTAGTAAATTATACACTATTTTTTTGAAATAGGCAAGAATTAAAATGAATATTTTTAATTTCGTATACTTAATTTCAACATATTAGTTATTTTGTATCTTGTCAAAGTATATTTCGTGTGTGAAATGCACTAAATTTTAGAAAATATACTTTTGCTGTTGACAAACGCACAAATATATTGTAAAATGAGTTTGCGAATTGAATATACTTTCGAAAACGATTGAAATACATTTGAACTTCAAATGAGTTTGACGGGCTCTCTAAAGAGAAAATGAATTTCTGTATTTTTCAAAGAAGAAGATGTGATAAATGAAGGTAACGCAGATACATATTATCCCTATTAAAGGATATCCGAGGATGCGGGCAAGCGTAAACATTGTTCTTGATGAAGTGTTAAAGGTTAAAGATATTCATATTATATGCCCATAATGACCGGTGGATTCAAACCCTATTTTCTTTTCTCCGTCAAGGGCATTCAGAAGATCCCTGAATAACGCAAAGCCCTCGCAGTCGTTATTAAAAGACCACGAGGACGTGATGACATCGCCAAGCTCGTCGA
>JAFZDL010000109.1 GCA_017561205.1 Oscillospiraceae bacterium
AACTGCCTTCTTGCTCTCAAGAACCTTTGCGTTGGGCATAATTTTCACCTCCGAAAAAAATAAAAGTGTCTTCCTGCCAGAAGACAGAAAGACACGCAAACAATCAAAAACAATTGGCGCACCTCGGCAGGACTTACGCTCCTCTTGAGCACCTGCTGTCTTTGGCAACAAAGATATATTAGCACACGACTTCTGATTTGTCAAGCATTATTTTACAATTTTTTTTTGTTTTTTATTGGATCGGGCGGCCACTCTGGGCCGCCCTTCTGTTTTATTTGATATGGATCTCATGATTGCAATATGGACATACAAGCTGCCGGTCAAAGGAGAAGAACAGCCTGGCGCCAAGCTTCCTATCGCAGAAGGGGCATTTCATCAGGATATACCGCAGCCAAACCGCAAGCAGGAACGAGGCAAGGAAAACCAGATAAACGGCTGTCTGGTGGGAAGCGTAGAAGTCGTGGCCAAAATACTCCAGGGCGATCCTTCCGATCACGATCAGCAGAATGACGCTGTTGAGTACGATCCGTTTCCAGCGGCTAATCATAAGTAACACATCCTCTCTCAAAAATTATGTGTTCTGATCGATGTATATATCAATTCCGTAGATAATTAGATCTCGATTCGCCCAGTTGTAATAACCAGACGTAGTTGTATTGGTTTGCTTCAAAGAAACTCCAATATCACCTACGAAAGCATCATAATAGAGTGTTCTGAAACAAGAGTAGTAGATTTCACCATCTACATCTACATTTTTTGTATAGTAGACATCTGCATAATATGCATAGATTGGTTCCTTTAGGACAAATCCCAACACTGCACTAGTTACAAAGGATGCAATTTGACGAACGGCAGATTCATATAGGCCGAGCAGTGCACACACCGCCGCCATGGAAAGTCCTACTGCAGCGGTTCTGGTGAGATCCTTTCTAGCACCATAGGACATGGTGTGGTAAAGCTTTCCTAAATGGTTTCGGTCAGCAAGAGCATATATAGTGTCCCGATAATAAGGAGTACCCCATATTTCTTCCAGTTTATCGTAGATACTGCTAATATCACTAGACGCAGACCTTGCCTCGGATATACTTGATTTTTGTGCACTTATAGGCGTAGAATGAGAAAGTGAAATCGCTCCATTTTTAACAAGTTTTTCAATTTCAGCAAAAGCTAAATTATTATCATTGTTGGGGTTTTGCATTGTGGACAAATGACCAATCTGCAATGTTTCGCTAGGAACTACATCATAGTACACTTGCCCTGCGTAAATATCCTTATATGCTATATCAATCATTCCATTATCCCAGAAACCAATTACAACAGAAAAGTCATCGGAGTAGCAATATTCTCCATGTCCCCAAACAGGGTGACTGAGTTCTGGGAATACAGTTTCGCTGGCAAATACTGTGGATGACAACATAGCAACAATAAGTGTTACAGCAAGAATAAGAGTAAGGATTCTTTTGGCAATCATCATAGTACCTCCTCCAATAAGAATAATTCGGACAAGGCTATAAGTAAATCATTGGAATCCCCTCATTTCTAAGCTATATTACTAATATACATCAATACATTCACAAAAGATAGTTGTGAATGTGCATAATATTTGGATCCACGTTTTGTAATGAAGGGGGAGAGATCGATGTACAGGCGCGCGGGAATAAGCTGCTGCTTGAGTGGGGACTTACTCACCCAGAACAGCGTCCACTTCGTCGACCAGGTCAGGGGCCAGGATCTTGATAACGGAGCCCAGGGTGCCGGCCTTTTCCTGGGTTTCGGGATCAGCGGACGTCATGTACTTCTGCATCAGGCTGATACCGGTGGTCTTCAGGGCCTGTTTCCAATTGTACAGATCCAGGACCTTTTCCAGGAAGGGGAAGGTATTCACCAGGGTGTCCCGGGCGTCGGATGCCAGTTCGTCAGCAGGATGCTCCTCGATCCAGGTCTGCAGCTCCTCGCTTTCCGCGATGGACTTGAGCAGGGCTTCGGTGCTGGCGTCGGGATTGGAGAACAGATTCCAGGTAATGGCGGCAAGCAGGACCAGCGCGGCAATACGGATCAGTTTCTTCATAGCATATCCTCCTATGCAAAATCGTGGTCATTATACACCCATAGGGCAGGGGAGTCAATACAAAAACCCCGGATGCGGTCGCATCCGGGGAATATGTGTAATTATAAATTACAGGTACTTAGCAGTGGAGACCTTGACGCCGGGGCCCATGGTGGAAGCGACGGTGCAGGAACGGATATACTGACCCTTAGCTGCAGCGGGCTTAGCCTTGACAACAGCGCGGACCAGGGTGTCCATGTTCTCAGCCAGCTTCTCGGTGCCGAAGGAGACCTTGCCGATGGGGCAGTGGATGATGTTGGTCTTGTCCAGACGGTACTCGACCTTACCAGCCTTGATTTCCTTAACAGCAGCAGCGACGTTGGGGGTGACGGTGCCAGCCTTGGG